>DITF01000292.1 GCA_002422125.1 bacterium UBP17_UBA6191 | reverse complement strand
AGGGACTTGATTGGAACGAGATTGCCTTGCGTTTTGCGGCCTTTACCTATGGGGTGGATAGCTGCATTGTTGGTACAACCAATTTAGAGCATCTCAAGGATAATCTGAGTGGGATTCAGAAAGGCAAACTACCTCAAGCCATGATTGATGCCATCCGAACTAATTTTCGCGAGCATGACTTTGGCTGGGTTCAAATGACCTGATTAGTAGCTGGTTCCATGATTCCACTCCAGGATCAGTTTGAGTCTGGGGGGGATCATGTTTCCTTGGCTAATTTCGACGACCTCCAAAATGCTGTCCCAGTTGATTGGTCCGTACACATGGGGATATTTCTGGTTTTCCTTGTAGAGATCCTCGTATCTAACTTCAGCCATCAGACGAAGAGGGTCAATCACTAGGCAGGCCATATCCCGCTGTTTATGAAAAAGGCGATTGAGAACATCTGGAACTTGATGGGCTAAAGAACAATGAATGAAGCCAGCTTTTTTAAGTGAGGCGCAAGTGTAACTCACTTCATCTTTAGCACAGGCTTTGTAATCATGTGCAGTTGCGATGTGAAACAAGTAGTGCATGACTTACTCCCTAGGACTCCAGATGCTTTCCTGGTACAAGGTATTCTTTGACAAATTCATGTATAGAGTCATTGAGTGGTGTTTGAAATCTTTGAAGTCCTGATTCATGGTACTTAATCATATCGGCACAGGTGTAATACTGATAACGAATCCTGAGTTCTTCCGGCATATCCACAAATTCAAACTGCTCGGGCTTATCAAGGGCTGTAAATATGGGTCTAATCAATTCTACCCAGGGAACGGGAGTGCCGTTTCCGAGATTAAATATGCCCGTCACTTTAGGGTTTTGATAAAACTGAATCAGGGAACGGGTCACATCTTTCACATAAATAAAGTCTCGTAGCTGATACCCATCCTTGTAGTCTGGATGGTGGCTTTTGAACAGCTTGACTTTACCGGAATCCATAATTTGAGCAAAGGCTTTGACGACCATGGATTGCATATCGCCTTTATGGTATTCATTTGGGCCCCAGACATTAAAAAACTTAATGCCGGTAAACTGGCCTAGCAGGCCAGAGCGTAACAACCACAGATCAAAAATATGTTTGGAGTACCCATAAGCATTTAGTGGTCTGAGCCTGTGCAATTCAGTTTTGTCGGAAAACCCCAGACTTCCATCCCCATAAGTGGCGGCACTAGAAGCATAGATCATGGGAATATTCTGGCTTAAGCAGTATTTTGCCAGCATTTTAGAGTATTCAAAGTTATTTTGAATCAGGTAACTGCAATCAGATTCAGTGGTAGATGAACAGGCTCCCAAGTGAAAGATGTGCTTGAGCTTCAAATCATTAAGGATTAAGGGAAGCTGGTCTTTTTCAATGTAATCCAAAAACTTAAGCCCTCTTAAATTCATCCATTTTGCAGAGGTCCCTAAATGATCACAGATCAGAATATCTTCAATACCGAGTTGATTGAGCTGCCAGACTAAAGCACTGCCAATAAATCCGGCTCCACCAGTAACCAGAATCATCTTATTCCAGTCCCATTGGTAAAACTTCATCGGCAAAATTATCCATTGTCCTGTCGCTTCGCATTTGCTTCAACAGGTTGATAATTCTGGACAGAGGCATAGTAATTTGATCTTTTACACAATACCTTCGCCAGGTCACTGTTCTGTTCTGTACCTCGTTGTCCCCAATCACAAAAATGTTGGGAATTTTTTTGGTAACCGCATTACGAATCTTCTTTGAGAAGGAATCGCTGCTATCATCCAGCACTACTCGAAATCCTTCTTTGTGTAAAATAAGGCTGATTTCTTGGGCATAGCCCAAAAACGCTTCGGAAACAGGAACTAAACGAACTTGCACCGGGGCCATCCAGGTCGGGAATGCTCCACCAAAGTGTTCAATCAGGAATGCCAAAAACCTCTCGTGGGTGCCAAGAGGGGCTCTATGAATAATAAATGGCTCGTGTTCCTTGCCATCTTCTCCGGTGTATTTTAAATCAAAGCGGCTGGCAATGGCAAAATCGAGCTGATTGGTGGAAGCGGTTTCCTCTCTACCAATTACATTGCGAATCTGAAAATCAACCTTGGGGCCGTAAAATGCGGCTTCTCCGGCTTCAGATTTAAATTCGATACCTACTTCTTCAAGACAGGATCTGACGATGTTTTCGGCAAACTGCCAGCGGTCTTCACCGTCAATAAATTTATTTTTGTCGGCTGCATGCAGGGAAAGCCGTACCCAGTATCTGGAAATACGGAATTTCTCATAGTAGTTTTTGTGCATCTGTAAAACGGCGTTGAATTCGTCTTTGACCTGATCTTCACGGCAGTAAATGTGGGCATCGTTCATGCTCAGGGCCCTGACTCTTAATAGCCCTGACAGTGCACCACTGCTTTCATAGCGATAACAGGTGCCGTATTCAGCCAGCCTTAAAGGCAATTCCCGATAGGAGCGAGGTCTGGAGCCATAGATTTTATGGTGGTGAGGACAGTTCATGGGTTTGAGATAATAGTTTTCCCCATCAATCTCAATTGGGGAATACATAGTTTCTTTGTAATAGGGAAGATGGCCAGATCTGTAATAGAGATTTTCTTTGGTGATATGTGGGGTGGCGACTCTCACATATCCGGCCTGGAACTCGATTTCCTTGGCATAAGTTTCCAATTCTTCTCGCAATACTGTCCCGTTAGGTAGCCATAAGGGAAGTCCTTGGCCGATTTCATCATCCATGTGATAAATTTCAAGCTCTTTCCCAAGTTTTCTGTGATCTCTCTCCTGAGCCAGTTTTCTTTCTGTCAGGAACTGGTCTAATTGCTCGCGGTTAAGAAAAGCCAATCCGTATATTCTGGTGAGCACCTGTTTAGAGCTATCTCCCCTCCAGTAAGAACCTGCAATGCTATCAAGTACAAAACAATTGTCAGCAATCTGAGAGGACTTTTCCACATGGGGGCCTTCACAGAGGTCGATAAAGTTACCATTTTGGTAGAAACTTAGTTCCAACCCTTTTGAGGATAGTTCCTCGGCATATTCAGCTTTTAACTTCTGTCCCATTTCCAAAAGCATGGTTTTGGCATCTGTCTCAGACTTGGTACTACACTCAAATTTCTGACCTGAGCGAATGATTTTTTTCATTCGTTTTTCCAGATCCTTCAGATCTTCTGAGGTAAGCGGCTCTTCCAGTAGAAAATCATAAAAAAAGCCAGTCTCAATGGCGGGTCCAAAGCCTAATTCAGCCTTGGGACGAACTTCAAGCACAGCCTGGGCCAGAATATGGGCCAAGGAGTGTCGAATTTTATGTAATTCCAGTTCAGCATGATCATGAGATTCGCAGTTGTGCATGAAATATATCCTTAGGTCAAAAATCAGTGGTATTTTAGATGTTTTGTCTGGATTGTTCAACTTACTGTAAAAAATTGATTTGACCAAGCAGCTTATTTAGATCGCTTCCACAGTCCTTCTCAAACATGCGCAAAAGAAATTCTGCGGGAGACATTGAGTCTTCGACCATAATCTCTAAGAGTGGGCCAAGCGTGGATTGTGTCACTTCAGATCCGTCAAGGCGGCTAAGACCTCTTTCGGCAATTTTTAAGATCTCACGACAGATATCCAAAACTGTATAGCGTTTGAGGGGGGTGTGTATACCTTTGTGATGAACCGACAAAAGCAGTTCATAAACCTCAGGCATCGTAAATTCCGCCATGAGACAGGAAAAATCGGTGAATGATTGGGGGTCCTGAAAAATTCCGCGAATCAGTGCCACCGGGCTCATTTGAAATCTAGGTATCTGTGCGTCTGGACTGCGAATTTCCAAAAAATGTTTGACGCGAGCCTCAAAAAAGGACTGGCTATTGTGTAGATTCAGTTTTTCCTGCCAGTCGGCCTGGTGTAATAAATCGGGAAACTTGGATAGAAGCGATGTCTTTCCGTCGGCAATCAATTTATCTTTTTCCTTAAAAAACATGGCAGGCATGTTAAGAATGCCGTCAAGATAAGCGTCGAGGTTTGGGTGGGAATCGAGCATCGATTGAGGGATCAGACTTCGCTTAAGATCAGTGTGGGCCCAAATCAGCGAACGATAGCACAGATTTTCGCCGCGAACACCCTGTTGCAATGGAGAATTTGCGAACATGGCTCGTAGAAAAGGTGCGCCTTTTAAAGATGCAATCAGCTTGTTCTCCAGGTCGGTGCTCCCATTGTAGTCGATACACACCTGAGTACTTGCAGAGGTGCGCATCATGGCACTTCCCAAGGTTCCAGAGGTCAAAAAGTGCGAGTCCATAAGCTTATATCTTGGCTTGGGAAGAAGATGATTTTGATGTGGGCTGAGTAGGGGGTGGTAACCCATGCCGATCATTTGGATCGGAAATTCTTTTTGAACACCTATCAGGGTTTCACGAAATTTCTTCAAATCAGAGGCTATCTCTAACAAATTGTTTCTGGGAGGGGTGCTCAATTCCAGTTGACAGCCGGGCTCTAGCGTTAGTAAACCAAATTCCGTTTCCAGGGAATATGCCAGTCCGTCATATACCTCTAAAACTTTACCAATGCCCAGGTATTCAAGATGTTTCAGTAGATTTCCCATGCCCATATTGCCCTCAATAGACTGGGGCAAGTTGCTTGGTAGCATTACTAGATGCTCGAATTCTGCGCCAATTGTTTGGCGCAGGCCCTTGGTCTGACTGTTTTTATCGAGGGTGGTTTTCCACAAGTCACGCATGCGATTCCTTTATTTGATACTGGACAGCATAATACACAAATTCACAACTTTTGCAGATGGACATCTTGTTAAGCTGATTGCAGGCGGCTTAGTCCGTTCATTTGAGGAACATTCAAAAAATTTCATAAAGATGGGTATATTTTTTCTTGACTCTTGGTTTGTATATGCGTATTATATGCATCCTCTCGGAAAGAGAGGCGAAAGAAAATTAGAAA
>DITF01000086.1 GCA_002422125.1 bacterium UBP17_UBA6191 | reverse complement strand
TAAAGGCCGGGAGCTTTTTTGTTATACAAAAATGGGCATGATTGATGTGTCTAAATACTCGATTATTGCTCAGGGCTTGCAACGGTGCCGGAGTCTAACAAATCTTGAATTTGTGATAGAATGTCCACTGTAAGCACACTCAAATAAATTTTGGTTTCGCGATGTTATCAAGAAGTATCTATAGTGAAAGTGGATCAAGGACAATATTATGGCATTGTTTTCCCAGCGACAGGGTATTCGAGCGGTGTCCAAGATCCTGCAATTTGAGTCAATCGATGAAGAGCTACGAAACCGCTTGTGGAATGTTTTGACAAAACAGATATGGAACCAGTGGAGTCCACCTGTAGATTTTGGTTCGAAGTCCAATGCGGCAAAAGAAGTAGATTTTATTGTAGAGCGGATTTGGGAAAACTTCTTTAAGGCTCCTATTGATAAGATGCCTAGTTTTAAGTCGTATAGTGAGTCCGTCGAGACGGGGCATGGCATCATTCGCGAACACTTTTATGAAGGGGAATGGTGGGGGTCATACGATTTGATTGAATTCATAATTCAAAATATAAATGTTCATCGGAAGAATTCGCTCGTTGAAAGTTTAAATGAGGCTTTGCAAGATGAAAATTCAGCCTACCGGATTGTAGCTGATAAAGTAGTGCCGATTACTGATGAACACGAAATCGAGGCCATCGAGTCTGCGATTGGCATTGACAAGCAGGCACCAAGGGAGCATTTGATACGAGCACTAGAGTTACTTACAGACCGAAAGCAGCCAGATTTTAGAAACTCCATAAAAGAGTCAATTTCTGCTGTTGAGTCTGTGTGCCAAGCAATTAGTGGAAAACCCAAGGCTACCCTTGGGGATGGCCTTAAAGAAATACAAAAAGGCAAAGGGATTCACAAAGCATTTGAGGAAGCACTGTTTAAGCTTTATGGGTACACAAGTGATGCCGGAGGTATCCGACACGCGTTGACCAACGATGGTAATCATCCAACATATGCTGATGCAAAATTCATGCTAGTTTTAGCATCTGGGTTTGTAAATTTTCTTCTCCTGAAGGTCAACGAACTAGACAAGTCCATAGTGCTCTAACAGTTTTCATGTTACAATTCGTCCGATTTTTATTAGAGCCTGGTCATAAACGGGATCTTGGTAATCAATCCTTGGCAGGAGGTTAGCTAAAGTGTGGATAGTAGAAAAAAGCGTCTTTTTTCTCTAGTCTTCCGTTTAGCCTGCCCCAATTTTTACCCTATTTAAACATTTTCTGAGCTTCCATTTTTCTGCTGGCGGAAGTTTTTCCGTGCTGCGGGAGTTCAGGAAAGGTTTATATGCTTTTTTCCGCCAGGTCTTTATCCTTTTGTCCAGAAGGACTATTGAATCCCTTGTTCACAGATCTGCATATTTGTGTAGATTCCCAAGACAAAATTGGTTTGGCTGGTCCTAATGGATCGGGCAAATCCAGTTTGTTAAATCTAATTTATCAAATGCGGCCTGCGACAGGTTATTGAAGACAGACTCTTAAACCTCAAGAAGAAGTTTTATCACTGCAACAGTGGCTGTGCCGGCCTACGGAAAGGCATTGGGAAGTGCATCAGGTTATGGAGGTCGAGTGCGAAGACCCCAGTCAGATATTTTTAGCTTGGGAGGACCTTTATGGTTGGGAGTTGATGGCATCTTCTGAAGTAATGTTGGCTAAAGTTGGATTGCAGCAAGATTGCCTGACAAGAAAGATGTCTCAGCTCAGTCATGGGGAGAGAGCACGGGCCTGGATACTTCGGTTTATGCTGTATCCATTTGATCTTTATCTTTTGGATGAACCTGACAATCATCTTGATTCTGAAGGTCTTAACCTACTCTCAGATTGGCTAAATTCTCTACCTGCACTGATTATGGTTTCTCACAATCGGGGTTATCTGGACTCGGTTACCAATCAAACCTGGTTTCTAAAGGCGGGGAAATTATCCCAGACTCAGGGTGGAATTCTTACCTGGGAGACAGAGAAATCAAGAATGGAGGAACTGGAACGGGCCAAGTATAAAAAGCTGTCACAAAAGGCCGATTCACTGGGTTTGGCCGCTCAAAATGCGGCAAAAAAAGCTAGCTCCATGGAAGGTTTCAAGTTTCAACGCAGTGTCAGTAACAGTGGGTCAGTTTGTAAACGCGATGAAGGAAGTGGGAAGATTGTACGCAAGGATAAGTTTCAATCCTCAGCATCTGTTCTAAAGAATAGGGCCAATCAAGCGCAATGCGCCGCAATTGAGGCAAAGCCATTTGTGGAAAAATCAAGAAGCCTAAAAATTCAGCCTACTCGGGAAGACATTTTTTTGTGCTGTGAATCTCCAGCCATCCATTTAAAATCTGGAGATCGCCTTAGAATCAAGGGGAAAAATGGTTCTGGTAAATCCACTTTGTTAAACAAATTGGCAGGTAATTCGGTTTTTTCGCAGGCAGCAATTCTAGCCTATCAGGATCAGGATGCAAAAATCTTGCCTGTGAATGGTTTGGCCTGGAATTGGATTGCTACAAATTTTTCTGATTTGGAACCAGAGTTCTTACTCACTATTCTTGGTTGTTTTGGCCTTGCCAGTCTCATTAAAAATCTGGACTTTGCCACTATGTCAATTGGAGAAAGGGTTCGTCTGCTATTGGGAACGGTTTTGGCTCGTCGGCCCGACATACTTTTGTTGGATGAGCCCGTAAATCATCTTGATATTGAAGCTCGGCAACTTTTGTCTGAGGGATTGAGAGATTATCGGGGTATTTTGGTCTTTGTCTCACATGATGAAGACTTCGCTCAATCTTTTTCTGATGCTTTGGAATACGATTGTTCGCCTATGATAGTATGCCGCCCATGCAGACAAAACACAAACTGACAAAAGACAATGCAGAACTTCGAAGAACTCAGATAAGCGATTTGAGCTACAACATACGGCTTGAAATTGATGGCAAGAGAGATCATTTTGATGGTCTGATACAAATGGACGCAACCATTCTAAGACCAGAATTGGATCTCTTGCTGGACTCGGCAGACACAGAAATAGTGTCTGTCAGAAATGCAGATGGAAAAGATGTAGGTTTTAGCCATAAAGCCCAGCAGTTAAAAATTTTGTCAGCCGATCTGGGCATGGCTACAGAAGGCACTCGCTTACGGCTCTTGATTGAATATAGGGGCAGTTATTCTGAAAATGGATTGGGATTTTTTCGTTTTTGCGATCCGGCAGATGGACGGCTTTACTGTTACACCGATCTTGAGCCCTTTGAGGCCCATAGGGTTTTTCCTTGTTTGGATCAACCGGATTTGAAAATTGAATTTAGTCTGAGTGTGGTTGCACCCTCGGACTGGGAAGTTTTTGCCAATGAGCCCTGTCTGAACCAGATTGTAGCAGGGGATAAAAAGATTTGGGAATTTGCAAAGACTCCACCAATCAGCACTTATGTTTTTGCCTTGGTGGCAGGGGAGTACCAGATTGTAGAGGCAACAGATACCAGGGTTTCTATGCGCTTAGCTGCTCGTCATTCCCAGATGCACAAGGTTCCGGTTGCCAGAATGTTTGAGGTGGCAGACAAAAGCCTGATTTATTTTGAAGACCTTTTAGAGTCTAAATATCCCTTTCGTAAATATGATCAGATATTTGTGCCTGAATATACTTCGGGGGCTATGGAAAACTGTGGCCTAGTGACATTTTCAGAATACTGGCTCAGTGAATCAGTTATGACACACCGTCAGAAGATGGCCTTGGATAACACCATTGCCCATGAAATGGCGCATATGTGGTTTGGAAATCTGGTCACCATGCAATGGTGGGGAGATTTGTGGCTCAATGAGTCCTTTGCCACGAATCTGGCCTATCGCTGTCTGGCAGAGACTGGGCTTTATCCCGATGCTATGTTGGCTTTTACCTACGAGGTAAAACAGATGGCAATGCAGGCAGATGAGCTTTCAAGCACTCATCCTATCGTTACTGAGTGCGCCGATACAGAGGAAGCTTTTGGTAATTTTGATCGCATTACTTATGAAAAAGGGGCCTGCGTTTTGCAGCAGATGATCGCCTTGATGGGTAAAAATGAGTTTTATAAAGGCATCCGCGGCTATCTTAAAAAGTTTGCCTATTCCAACGCTACTTATCAGGACTTTTTAGCCTGTTTTAGTTCTGAATTTTCAGGGGATTTAGTGAGCTTCTGTCAGGATTGGTTTTTAACCTCTGGCGTGAATAATCTGGTGGTTCATGCCTCAGGGGCTGGTGAATATAAAGTCAAGCAGGAGGCTTTTGGCGGTAGTGGCCGTTTGCGTACCCACAGGGTTTTGGCTCTGGCGATAAAAATTGTGGATGGAAAATTTTCCATATTGTCAGAAAAAGCCGTGACTGTGGCAGAGGATGAGGTAGAGGTTTTTAACTTTGAGTCATCTTCTGTTCCTGATCTGGTGTTCTTAAATCATGAGGATTGGGCCTATGCCCGGGTGTTTTTAGATGAGATGTCCCTAAAGAATATTTCTAGGGTTTTACCGAAGATTGAGAATGCTTTTTTACGGCAGCAGATCTGGCTTACTATGGGTGATATGGTGGAAAGGGAGAGACTCTCTCCCCTGACTTATCTGAACCTTGTGATAGAGCTTGTGGAACAGGAAAAGGATCCTTTGATTGTGCTTAGTATTTTGGACGATGTTGTACCGTTTTTTTCCAATTACCTGCCAGATAGTATTAAACCGGGTATTAGAAGTCAGATTTTTGATCTAGCGGTTCGTTGTCTGGCCGGGGAGGCAGATTATGGTCTTTTGGTGCGCTGGTATACAACGGCGGTATCGGCGGCCTGTCATCCTAAGCATCTTGATCAACTTGCGGCCTGGATACGCAGCGATAAGGCGGGCACTTTTTCTCTGAGTAAGGATTATAAGTGGAACGGTTTGTACAAGCTAGCCTATGCCAGACACCCAGAAGTACTGGACTTGTTGAAAGTGCAAATGGATAGTGATGCCAGTGAAACGGGGCTTAAATGTGCCCGTGTCATTCGTCTGATCCTTTGTGAAAACAAGCAGGATGATTTTTTGAGAATTCTGGCGCAAAAAGGTGGTAGTCAGGATGTACTGTCTTGGGAAATGCGAGCCTTTTTTCATCCCATGCAGTTGGCTGAACAGTTGCCTCTGGTTCAGGCATACTTTGACTCCCTGCCATCAATCTTTGCAACCAGAGACAAAATATTTTGCCGTTCTTTGATGGAATCTATGTTCCCTCTAGCCTATATTGAAAAAAGTTTGAATCATTGTGCCGTGTTGCTACAAAGACCGGATTTAAGCCCAGGGCTTCGACGAGGATTGACAGACAGAGTTGATTTGATGAGCAGGTATCAAAGAATTAGTGCCAAAGTGTTGCAGGAGAGTTATGAATACCAGTGCTGAGATTATTTTAAGTAAAGTACCTTTGTTTAGTGAACTCGATTCGGAGTGCTTAGAGAAAACAGCCGCGTATTTTGTGAGAGTGGAAGCTCAAAAGGAGCAAATCCTGTTTGAGGAAGGGGATCCGAGGCAATATTTTTTTGTGATTGAAAGCGGAGAAGTAGAGATTTTACGCAGACTTCCGGCCGGAAGGGAAATCAGTATGATTACCTTTCGCGATCAGGATATATTTGGAGAGAGCTGTTTATTTGATGATGTTCCTCATTCGACCTCAGCCAGAGTGGTACAGCCCACTGTGTTATGGAGAGCCTCCGTCTCGGCTTTGCAGGAGTTTTCTTTGCAACATCCAAAATCGTATCTGACGCTTTTAAAAAGGGTAAGTAAGCTGATTCTTGGCAGAACGGCAGCCACGGCCCCCTTTAGTGATACTGCTTCTCGTTATTTGTCAGGGAAAACTCGCCGCGAACATGATTTTTTGGGTGAGAGGGATGTTTCTGAGGAACATTATTACGGGATTCAGACCTTAAGAGCTTTGGAAAATTTTAGTATCAGTGGAGTCCCGATTCGGCATTATCCGAGATTGATCCATGCAATGGCTATGGTAAAGCAGGCTGCGGCCAGAGCCAACCATAAAATACAGATGCTTCCCACATCTATCGCCAATGCTATAGAAACAACTTGTCAGGAAATTTTAGATGGAAAGTGGCACACACACTTTGTGGTGGATTTGATTCAGGGAGGAGCTGGTACCAGTACAAATATGAATGCCAATGAGGTCATTGCCAATCGTGCTTTGGAGATATTGGGAAAAAGTCGGGGTGAGTATGACTATTGTCATCCCAATAATCATGTGAATTTGTCCCAGTCTACCAATGATGTGTATCCCACGGCTCTAAAGCTGGCAATCCTGAATTACAACAAAATTGTAATCAAGGATCTGCAAAAACTGATAGATGCATTTTCGCAAAAGGCAGTGGAATTTTCGCATATTGTGAAGATGGGTAGAACCCAATTACAGGATGCAGTTCCCATGACTCTGGGCCAGACCTTTTCGGCCTGGGCCCAAAATCTTCAGGATGAAATTGATGGCTTGCATCGAAGCTCAAGGCAGTTTTTATCGATAAATTTAGGCGGTACGGCCATAGGCACAGGCATTAATGCAGATCCGGATTACCCCAAGTTTGCGGTACAAGCGCTTAGAGATATCAGCGGGTATGAGTTTGTCTTGGCCCCTAATCTTGTCGCCAATACCCAGGATACTGGCTCATTTCTGGAATACTCCAATGCTCTAAGAAGGCTTGGGGTCAAACTATCCAAGATATGCAATGATTTGCGATTATTGTCTTCTGGGCCAAGGGCAGGATTGAATGAAATCAGTTTGCCGGAAATGCAGCCAGGTTCTTCGATCATGCCCGGCAAGGTGAACCCAGTGATTCCAGAGGTAGTAAACCAGATAGCCTTTAAGGTGATTGGCAATGATTTGACTGTGACTCTGGCATCGGAGGCGGGACAGTTGGAATTAAATGTCATGGAGCCAGTGATTGCCCAGAGTATTCTTGAGTCCATGGAGATGTTAATCGGGGGCATGAGTACCTTACGGAAACGCTGTGTTGAGGGAATTGTGGCCAATGAAGCAGTCTGCCGCGAGTTTGTCAGAAAAAGTATTGGAATAGTAACGGCTTTGGTTCCCGTCTTGGGTTATGAAACCTGTTCCAAACTTGCCAAGGAAGCACAAGTCACGGGTAAAGGCCTTTATGAACTGGTTTTAGAGAGGGGACTTTTACCGGAATCTGAGCTTCAGGAAATATTATCCCCAGAGCGGATGGTAAATCCAGTACCACTTAAGAGAGTTTTAGAGTAAAATACCGCCCCATGAGCGAAATTGTAGTCAGTTTACATGGGGTCACCAAAAAATACGGGGATCTATCCATTTTAAATGGTGTGGATCTTGAAATCAAAAAAGGCGAATTTTTAACCCTTCTGGGCCCATCGGGTTGCGGGAAAACCACTATTTTAAAACTGGTGGCGGGCTTTGAGTTTCCTACCTCCGGTGAAATTCGCTTGAATGGCAGGGTGGTAAATCAGGAACCTCCTGAAAAACGAGAAGTCAACACGGTTTTTCAATCCTATGCACTGTTCCCCCACATGAGCATTTTTGATAATGTGGCCTTTGGGCCTCGCTTACGAGGTGTGCCCGAGGATCAGATTCGCGAAGATGTAAAAAAGGCTTTGGAAATGGTCCAGCTAATACATCTAGCCGATCGTCGCCCTAACCAGCTTTCCGGTGGACAGCAGCAAAGAATAGCCATTGCTCGAGCCGTCATTAACAAACCATCAGTTCTGCTTTTGGACGAAAGCTTATCTGCTCTTGATTATAAACTCAGAAAACAGATGCAGGTTGAGTTAAAACACTTGCAAAGACAACTTGGGATAACTTTTGTGTTTGTGACCCATGATCAGGAAGAAGCCCTGTCCATGTCGGATCGAATTGTCTTAATGCACAAGGGAGTTATACAGCAGATTGGGACTCCGACTGAGATTTATGAAAACCCGGCCAATCTGGTTGTGGCTAATTTTATTGGCGAAGCTACATTTTTTGATGCTTTGGTGGTGGATCACTCAGAAAAGGGTATTGCTCTTGAAACTGAGGGGCAAAAAATTCATCTGAAGGACACAAAAACCAAGGCTAAACCAGGTTCTAAGTTAAAAATCCTGGTTCGACCCGAGGATTTGCGGGTGGAGAGGTTTTCTAAAGATATTACCGAGGCTTTTTCGTTTGAAGGCTTAGTCGAGCACATCCTGTATCGGGGAACTGTGATTGATCTGTGTATTCGCTTAAAATCTGGACATGTGATTCAGGCCACAGAGTTTTACAATGAGGATTCCGATGCCCTTGGTTACAAGGTAGGGCAGGCCGTGTTTGTCACCTGGGTAGATGGTTGGGAGGTACTGCTCGAAGATGCGTAAGATTCTGGTTGGTTTGTCTTGGGGCTGGCTTGGTATTTTTGCCCTTCTCCCTTTGATGATGCTGTTTGTGGTCAGTTTTTTTCATCGTGGGGTTTCTGAGTTTTTTGTGCCTGGATTTACACTGGAAAATTATATCCGGTTATTTGATCCCATCTATTTCACCGTCTTTTTTAAGTCCTTGATTCTGGCAGTTGTTACTACAATTTTTTGTTTGCTTCTAGGTTATCCCTTTGCCTATTTTATGGCTAGTTATGGGAAAGCGGCCCGAAGCTACCTCATGATTCTGGTCATCATTCCCTTTTGGACAAGCTCTTTGATTCGCACCTACGCCACCATGCTAATTTTAAGAACAAATGGGCTTCTAAACACCATCCTTTTAAAACTTGGGATTATATCCCAGCCCATGGAAATTCTTTACACAGAGTGGGCCGTTTACATTGGTATGGTTTACACCCTGCTTCCCTTTATGATTCTGCCTCTGTATTCAGCGGTTGAAAAGCTTGATAGGCAGTATTTACAAGCTGCATCAGATTTAGGAGCTAGCCCTTGGCAAACTTTTGTCAAAGTAACCCTGCCTCTGACTTTACCAGGAATTATTGCCGGTTCCATGCTGGTTTTTTTACCTGCCATGGGCCTTTTTTACATTCCCGATATTTTAGGCGGGGCCAAAAGTCTGGTGGTGGGGTCTTTTATTAAAAATCAGTTTCTGGCCGCCAGAAATTGGCCGTTTGGAGCAGCAATCAGTGTATTTCTGTGTTTGCTGATGGGGGCGGGAATTTGGCTCTATTTCTGGGTTAAGTCACGGGTCTCACCCGAGGAAACAAAAGCATGATGGAGTGGATTCGCAAGGCATATCTGAGTTTTATCCTGCTGTTTTTATACGCACCAATTCTGATTCTAATCGCCTATTCCTTCAACTCTGGAACATATTCCACTCAGTGGGAAGGTTTTACTTTGGACTGGTATCGTAGTCTGGCGAAAAGCTCGGATTTACTGGAAATCACCTTCAATTCATTTTTGTTGGCCTTTCTTGCGGCTTCGGGAGCGACCATCATTGGTACGGCAGCGGCCATTGCTTTAAAGCGGTATCAGTTTTTGGGAAAAAAAGCCATGCAAGGCCTTTTGTTTGCTCTTTTAATGAGCCCCGATGTTGTAATGGGCATTGCTTTGTTGGTTTTATTTGTGGCCTTAAAAATGGATCTGGGGTTTTTCACCCTGCTTTTATCACATATCACCTTTGGAATCCCATTTGTGATTGTGACCGTGATGGGTCGAATTGCCTCTCTGGATGAAAATTTGACTCAGGCTGCCTCTGATCTGGGGGCTAGCGAATTTCAAACTCTGCATAAAGTGATTCTACCGCTTTTGTGGCCTGCGGTTTTGTCGGGATGGCTTTTGGCATTTACTCTGAGCATGGATGATGTGATTATCTCCTTTTTTGTCAGTGGCCCAGATTTTGAGATTTTGCCACTAAGAATTTATTCCATGGTCAGATTAGGTGTAAAACCAGAAATCAACGCCCTTTGCACCATCCTTTTTATTCTGACTATGGCCATTGTGTTTACCTCCAGAAAACTGGTGGGGGATGAAGAATGATTCGTATCCTCTTGTTTATACTATTTCTGGCTCCGACATTTTCCCGAATCGTTTATGTTTACAATTGGTCAGAATATATTCCTAGAGAAGCCATCGAACAGTTTGAAAAAGAAACTGGAATCAAGGTTAAATTATCGACTTATGATTCCAACGAAATTCTTTACACCAAGTTAAAAATTCTAAACTCTGGTGGTTATGATCTGGTGTTTCCCTCCACTTATTTTGTGGAAAAGATGATTTCACAAAACATGCTCCATCCACTTGAGAAAGAAAAACTTCCCAACATGGCCCATCTGGATTCGCGACTCATGGGCCACGCTTATGATCAAGACAACCGTTTTAGTCTGCCTTATCTGTGGGGTAATTCGGCCATTCTTTACCATAAGGGTTCGGTGGCCTCAGAAATTGTAGCCTTTAAGGACTTGTGGAGACCAGAGTTTAAGAATTCTGTCTTAATGCTTGATGACATGAGAGAAGCCTTTGCCGTTTCCCTAAAATCTTTAGGCTATTCTGCCAACTCCACCAATCCCAAAGAAATTAAAGAGGCATTTTTACATTTAAAAGACTTGATGAAAAACATCAGGATTTTTAATTCGGAATCCCCACGGCAGATATTTCTGACTCGTGAGGTTGTCTTGGGCCTGACATTTAACGGAGACGCTTACAAGGCTTCTGGAGTTGATGCTGATTTAGTGTATGTGTACCCTGAAGAGGGAGCAACCCTATGGGTAGATAGCGTTGTCATTCCAAGACGGGCTAAAAATAAGGACGAGGCCCACGAATTTCTCAATTTTTTAATGCGTCCTGAAATATCCAAAATGATTTCGGATTCGGTTGGCTATGCCAGCCCCAATAAAGCTGCTCAGGCCATGCAGAATGATTCCATTCGCCTTAACACCACCATATATCCTACCGATTCCGTCATTGAGAAAATGGAAATCCTTTCAGACATCGGCGAAGCCGTGTTTCTTTATGAAAGATACTGGGAAGAGCTGAAGGTTCAGTAAACTCTTGGCTTCTGCCCCCCTCGCTAAATCTTGTACCGAACATAGACCATGGCCCGGCGCTTAGAAATTAATAAAGTTTATCACTCTTCCTGGTTTTGTACTCCTCCTTGATTTTGGGATTGGGAGGTAGAGGATGAAGATTCCAGGCAGGAGGTGGATGAAGATGGTGAGGGGTATATTCATAGACGAGGACTTCATCCTCGAAGGGCAAATGTCTGTACTGAGTGAACAAGCGCAGCTTTCCTTTCCTCATCTCGGATTTATCCGGTATTGTTCGACCCGTTATCCGAATTAATTGATTAATTGCATCCGCTAACTCTGTATAAAGATCAGTAATATGTTGGGATGAAATCTTTTTCACGGCCCACTCAAATACATAATAGTCCTCGTGTTTTAATGCTTGTCTCAGAGTCTCATGATTTAACCCCGTGCTTCTCTGAAAAAACTCCAGCATGGGAATGTAGTGAGGGTAACTGCTGCGGATTCCTGGGGAAACAAAATCAAAAAACTTTTTGTCTTCTAAGCCTGCTTGCATTAAGCGTACAGGGATAACTCGATGACTTGTTCCCCAATTCCAGTTCTCGTTGCGAATGCTCCAAAGATATTCGAGATACTCTGGGCGAGTACTAAAGATATCCTTTTGTACCAAATTCAACCTGACCGAAATACGATCAAATCCTCTGCCTTCAAAATAAGCAGGAATATTATGTAAAGTAACCATTCCCGCAATGCAGGACGCAGACTCAATTATTATGCCATCAATATGACTAGGGTGCTGCATCGCACTTTCTGGCGTTGCAGGCCATTTAACGATGTCTTTAGCCCGTTTTAATGCAACCGTATGATACCCAGGATCCGTATGCCATATTGTTTTATTGATATATTCACCAGGGTCATTAATTTGAAGATTTATATCATCAATCAGATCATCCCGAATCTTCTCTGGCGGGTATTCACTTAAAAGATCCTGGCAAAAAGGCCACTTGCCCATATCTTCATAGGTGTATACAGGGAAACTTAAAAATATAAGCATTAAAAAAATCATAAAATCACTCCCTGTGACAACTGTAGGAGGGCCCTGTGGGCGATCTCCTTGGTACCGCTACGGAAGTTAATAAAGTTTATCACTTTTTCTGGTTTTGTACTCCTCCTTGATTTTGGAGTTTGGGGGGATGGAATACAGATGAA
>DITF01000152.1 GCA_002422125.1 bacterium UBP17_UBA6191 | reverse complement strand
GCCCAGAATCAGATCCCCTATCCCAAAGACTCGATCCTCATAACCAGAATCTGAAACTGGCATACCCATAACATACAACTCGTCAATGGCAGGTAACTGTTCTTCAATCCCAGCACTCAAAGAACTAAAATATGCCGGTAATGGCCAAGCATGACCTTTTTGATACCAGGAATATAAAATTCGATTTTCTGAACCAGCCATTACCTTTTTGGGATAAATTCGGCCCTGATGAAAATATAGTTTTTCACCAGGGGCCAAAGAATATTCCAAATGATCAAGCTTAAACACCCCTAATCCATCCGAGCAGGATATTTCTAAAACTTCCTGTTTCAAATCCATCAAAAATAAAAAATCACCCTTGGTAGCGGAGAAATTACCATAGGCCGTCTCCACTATATGCTCGATCCCATCTGAACTGGGTAAATTCAAAAATACACTACCCTGTACCAGCGTCAGAAATTGCAAGCCCTGATTGGGAGAGTGGCGCAGTTTGATAATTGATTCGGCCCCAGCCTTAGCTAGAACTTTGGAATTTAAGGAAAAAATCAGAAATCCATCATCTCCGGTACGCAAATCATGACTACCGGGGAAACGCGAATCTGGGAACGCAGAATGTTCCACAAAACCACTATGGTGCAACACCCAATCAGGAAAATTTGCAAATACCCCAGAAGTACTAACTAGAAGGAGTAGAGCTACCAACCTCAAATTCCATACCCTCAAACACTGCCTCAACACCAATTCCCATAACATCAGCCTGGGCTCGGGCTGCCTTGAGCATAGAATCGATCTGCATATCATTATGGGCCGGGTCATGGTGAATCATGTAGAGGCTTTTTGCCCCTGCCTTACGCACCAATTGCAACCCGCTAACCCAAGTAGAATGGCCCCAGTTCTTACGACTAGGATATTGTTCTGGAGTGTATTGACAATCATACGCCACAATATCGGCATTCAGGGATAAATCCAAAGGACTTTGAGACACTTCGTCTTCAGATTCATGTTCAATATCGGTTAAAAATGTGAAAACTCGGCCGTTACTTTCAAAACGAAACCCCACCACCCCATTAGGATGAAATAAGGGACCATACACAACCTTCAAATCATCAGCCAAAACGATTTCCCCTGTTTCCTGCAGGTCATGAAATACCATCTTTGCACCCATGATAGCCAGAGGCACAGGAAAATTGGGCGGGGACATAAGTTGAGTCAGGATGGTCTTAACATCCAAATCCCCCTTCTTCTGCCCATAAATATGTAACTCGTTACCTGGGATGAACCCAGGGACAAAAAATGGAAAGCCTTGAATGTGATCCCAGTGATAATGGGTGAATAACAAATGAATTTTGACCGGTAATTTGGATAAAAGGAAGTTGCCTAAATCACGGATTCCAGTTCCAGCATCAATGATGACGCGACAACCGCCTTCCGAAACAACTTCCACTGCGGTTGTGTTTCCTCCATAGACTCTACAGTCAGGTCGAGAAATTGGTACAGAGCCGCGCGCACCCCAGAACTTCACTTTCATGCTTGGTTATTATCTGCCCATTCAACCAGCACTGTCAATGCTTTGGTTCCGCGACATTTGTAAAAGGTCCGTCATTATCCGCCCAAAGAATAGAAAAATGTCAACCCCCTATTCTATCCAGGCAAATTTCTGATGCAATCGAGCAATATTTCCATCCACATCCTTAACCCTTGCACGCAGAAAATAAACCCCATTTGCAATCGATTTACCCTGTAAAAGTTCTGAAAAGGAAACCTTATGAATGCGGCTACCTAAGTTAGACCCGTGATTAAACCATGAGGCTACCCTGCGGCCAGCCGAATCATAGATAAGTATCTGTAATTCCGCAGGAACACGGCTGGACTTTACATATACAGAGGCTTGGGCCCGAGCTGGAGAAGGAATGGCATACAATTCTTCCACTTTGATAGGACCCACTGGTACAACAACTGCCGACAAGCGAGCCTGATTGCCCAAATAATCATGAGCTACTATGGTGACCTCATTGGCCACAGAGGAGCGCAGGTATCGACGCGAAATCGTGACATCTTCATCGTCCCGATTAAATTCATGCAGTTCTTTTTGATTGATTAAAATTTGAACTTTTTCCTTGTTGATTCCAACGCCCTCATCCAAAATGCGGATTTTTAAATCATCCTCCAACTGTTTAAGCTCTTCCTCTGATTGAAACCAGTTTAAGATCGGGGGCACAGAATCTTCAATCAGCCTTAGTCCGGCCAAATTTTCTGTATTGAGTCGAATCAGATGATTCTCTCGTAACTGTTGCGGATAGGTACACCGATCACTGCATTCCATAACCGCATATTTTCCTTCCGAAAGCAGGGGATATTTTTGCAAATCCACCTGGAGTTGTACCGGGCTATGAGAACTTCTGTTAGGAAGCAAATTGAACAGAGGCATTCTTTTGCCAATGTTTTCCTCCATTGTGTACCAAGGAAACACCCAGGAAATTTTGGTGGTAACACGGCTAACCGATGCACTACCGGTGCTTACCGCAACCGGGGTCAATGAACCCTCATCAAAACCAAGCTGCTGCACCTGAAAGGGCAGAACTCGGGTACCCCGATTCCCCTGCCTGTCTGATGCTGTAATCTCAAGTCTTAAGGATCCAGACAAAGACGAATCAAGCCTGTATGTGCCGTGAAAAGTAGAAGAATTGATACGGGTAATAGGAATAATCCTGATTACATCATCATCTGAATTGGTTCCCGGAATCTTCTGTTGTCTAATCTGAAAAAATGGCACTTCGGGAATATTCTCAAGACCACCACCGCGTTTATCCAATCCCTTTAAAACAAATATAATCTCAAGCTCTTCCACCGGATTGGAAAAAATGCGAAAATCAAACCACGGTCCCGTATCAAGTTCAAAACTGTATCTATACTCTGAGCCGCGATTTCCAGCCATATCCTTGTAGCCTGATATATCAATGTGGGCAATTCCGTTGTAGTCGCAGAATTCATCTCTTGGGGTCAACTCCAGGGTCCCCACCCACAGATTCTGGGAATAAGTTACAGGTTTAAGCTCCACAGCCGGACAGCTCTGGGCTATGGATTGCCCAAATGAATTGGTAATCTGTAATCGTTCATCGGGCTGAAAAACAGCCTTAATTGGTGAATTAACATCCATCAATTCACTAAATGTGATATGGAATCTGACCGTGGATAATAGGATTCTACCCGACTTATCCGAAGAGCCTACCGGTCTTTCCCAAACCACTTTGGTAATCCCTGGCAGATTCTGATCCAGGATCAACCTGCGACCATTATTTCCTGGCGAGCGGTTGTTGGAACCATCAATGGCCAAAACTGTAAAAAACATAGGGCCTGGAGGCAGTTGATCCAGATTTACATCATTTTGCACCTGAGACGAGGAAAAGGGAAACGGATGTTGGTTTCCATCGGCATCATGAAACACCAAAAGGTAGGAGGAGGCTTTGGGTACGGGCTTCCAGCGAAACTGCACAATTCCTCCTGGATAAGCCGAAGAGTCTGCTGGCCCCAGAATGATGGGATCTTCTAACATGTCTGAGTCCAAAGAAAGTTCTCGGTGCAGAATTGAAATGTTCGAGGCCGCATCCATGGCTCTTAATGAAATCCTTACTCGATCGCGAAAATCAAAAAAATTCTTTTTAAAATGAAAGGAAAACTCCTGATTTGCTTCATGGGTCAGCGGATTTCGATTTAATGGGATATCCGTCCAGTCTAAAAAAGCCGGGGCAGTTGCCGAACCCAAATTATTGATAGCTTCAAGCTTAATTTGCACCGTTCTTACACCGGTTCCGAATGTGCTTCCAAAGCCTGCAACGCCTGAGGGGCGAATCGGTAAATCTTGGGTCTTTCCTCTCAGATCAATTACACCTGAGGTTATCCATACCTCATTATTGACATCAAGAGAAAGGGTCGGGGGAACGGTATCATATAAGAACCAGCTTGTACTCCAAGGCGATACATTCTGGGCCATATCCACGGCTTGTACATGCATGCGATATATCCCATCCATACTCCCATCATCGGGAAGTCCTATTGGCTCAAGAGTATTAGGATCAACATTTAGCTCAAATAACATTCTGGTTACTGCCGGTCCACCAAACACAGGGGCAGACTGGGTTAAGTCAGAGCGAAACTTAATCCGGCCTGTAACTATGGCTCCTGCCGGAACCGAACCAAAACTTCTCTCCAAATGTAATACTATGGTGGAACTCGTAAGAGCCGAAGTCGAGGCAATCGAAGTGTCGAGTCCAGAGCCTAAAAAGCCTAAGGGCGTACGGCGATCAAACAAAATTGAACTAATGGTTTTTAAAGGGCCGGATCGAATCGCCCCCTGTGGAGGATCCCGTAGATCTCCAGTACTAAATCCTTCCGGTATTGGAAAACTAAGACCGTCCATGACCCCAGGAGACAAGGAATCATAAACCCAGCTATGTACTGAGTCCTCCGAAACATTTCCGGCCGTATCTAAAATTCGTGAAATCAATGTAATGACCCCATCATCACGGCCATCCACGGTAAAATCGCGACCAAATTGTACCCTCACAGTAGTAGTACCTATAACTTCAGGCTGAGAAAGAGGTAATTTTTGCGGAGACCTCAAATAGTTAAAGGCCTCAAACTGGGTCAATGGCAGTTTCATTTCCGGGGTTAATAATGGTTCGACCCCAATGGATGCAAAGGGCAATCCTGCTAACCTTGGTAATGTGAACTGATTGAAAAAAGAACCCGGTACCGGGAAACGATCAAGAATCAGGGTAGTAGATAGCTTTTCCAAATCAAGCTCTAAAACAACGGTTTCAATAAACTGATTGCCGGCCCGATCTTGAAGCGTAATCTCAAACAGATAGGTCCCGTCCTGATTCATCTCAGCTTCCGATGGGTAGAAATCCACGGTACGGGGATCAAAGACCTCCATTCTTCCGGTTACTATGCGATTCGGTGCTGTTTCTATGGGACCAAAGGCTCGGATTTTGGTCTTTTCGGGAAAGGGCCCTGAACCTGGTTCTCTGGTTCTTGGATGTTCTCTCAAAATCAATCTCAGGGGAGCTGGAACCTTACCTATAATGGACCCATCCTGTGGCTTGGTCAAAGCTCGATCAAGTCCGGGTGCCAAGGTATCTACAACAAAAGCCTGTGGCTCCCTGTGTTCAACGATAGCATTACCAGAATCGTCTCTACCCCCAACCACTAAAATTTCTACTGGGCCATCCTTGTTTCCATCCACAGACTGCCTGACTACAAACTGATATTCAAATTCGAGATCTCCAACGATCTGCGACAACCCTGCCTCAATTCCAAAATCCCCCTGTTGGGTCACAAAAACCCTTGGCGCAACTGGCATCGGTTCATCCACAAGTACACGAATCCTGGCGTTTTGGGTTGGCCTTAAAAAAAAGGGTCTTGTCAGTTCTATCAGATTATCGTTTACAGCCACACTTTTGACCTGTGGCCTTCGTCGATCGACTTTTACCAGAATCTTGCCGTTGGAGTTCACACCCGTGTTTCCCGCGGCATCCCTGGCCACCAATACCACATCATACAAACCATCCTGAGCCGCCGAAATATCCACAACCGCCCGAAACTCATTTGTAACTGCCGGCACGGTTCTTGAAGGCCGAAAACTAAATGTTCCTGGGGCACTAAATTCAATTCTTGCTCCCCTTTCCGTTTCTCCATCAATGGTAAATCCAGGGGAGTTGGTGGCAAAAATTGTGCGTGCAGTCAGTACGGTTGGCGGAGCTGGTGCCTTTCTATCCAGAATCACAACCCCTAAATCATGGGCGCGAGAAAACTCTTCCTTGGTCGGATCATTTGGGTTAGTAACTACAACCTGAGCCTGAATACTGTAGGTAACATCCTCATTGGGAGCTTGTGGATTGATAGCTAAAGAAATGTCCTTATCAAATAACTCACCTGGACCAAGATTGCGAATCTGTTCTTCCTGTAAAAAATTATTGGCTGAAAACTCCGTTGGTGAAGCAATCTTAAAAATCACCTTATGTGGAGCCTGCCGATCACAGACGGCCCCCAACACCGTCAAAGCCTGACCATTTCCAATACGCCCCCCATCAAAGGGATCCATGCGCAATAGATTAAAACAGGGCTCAATAGCAATTCTCTCAACCCTAAACTGCCGGGCCTGTGATAGATTTCCCGCCTCATCAAAAGCTAAAGCCGTATAAGCGGTTGTAGTAATTCCTAGATCCCCAAGCGACGGATCCTTGGGCAATTCAATGCCGGAGATCGTGATTCTTCCATTCTGTCCAGCCGTTCTGGTTACTTCATCTCCAGTGGTTTCATTCAAAATACTCACCCTGGCAAAAGGCGTGTCGGTACCAATATTGACTCCAAAGGAAGCCAGATCGGTTGGGCCAAAGGGAGTTCCTGCCGGTGGGGTAGTGTTTTGAAATGTGGTGGTCAAATCAACAATTGTGGGGGATGTTAAGTCCTGAAAGATGCGCACAGGATTGGATTCAGCCTGTTTTCCAAGGGGCTGCCCATTAGGGTCTAAACTTCTGACTTCAAGCTGAACTGTGTTAAGTGAGTCTGTAGTTAAAAGTA
Organism: bacterium UBP17_UBA6191; assembly: GCA_002422125.1. Classification (GTDB taxonomy): domain Bacteria; phylum Muiribacteriota; class UBA6191; order UBA6191; family UBA6191; genus UBA6191. The sequence goes on along the minus strand of DITF01000152.1, from coordinate 7,370 downwards.
TGCTGTTTCGCGAGTAATTACCAGGGCCCGGTACAATCACTGTGTCGGCCGTGAGTAGATTCACCAAAAACTTCACCTCATAAGATGCTGCATTCCCATTGATGGTATAAAACACATTAACTCGCCGATCTGAGGTATAAAGTGAAACTCCAGCCGATGTGCTTTCAATATGGTTCAGGCGAATTTCTGTGGCCACAAATTCCAGATCTCTTTCAATAATAAATGCTGTGGCAGTAGTGGCCTCCTGGGACTTGCCTGACATATCAATCAATTTTAGAAAAAATGTATTCGAGCCCTCTATAAGCGGCACTCGCAAATAATAACTGCCAACTCCACCAGGATGATCAAATTCATTTTTTTGTGCCACCACCTGATTCAGGATTGAATTTCTGAAGGCCAGAATCCTATAGCTACCCGGATCAGCTTCCACATTGAGGTTCAAATGTATGTTGGAACCCATGATTCTGAACTGCGTAATCTCAGAGAGAGCCGGAAGTGTGGACACAATCGAAAAACTCTGAATGGCTGCCTGAGCTTTGGGGACGGCAAAAAACAGATCCAGCAATAGCAGGATAAAAAGAGGTGCCAATGACATGCGTCGGCAAAAAATGGAAATCATCGTATCAAACAAATTGAGGCTGATTATAACAGAAGTTGTAAAGGAAAAAACCCCCAAAGCACGAAGCTTTGAGGGTTTCATAAGTTATGAAAACCTGTTAGTGATTATTCATCATCACTATAATCGGCATCATCGCCTTCCATTTCAAACTGCATCCCAGAAAGAACCTCTTCTGGCGAAATGGATCTCTCCATCTCAAATCCAGCATCAATGCTTAACTCTGAAGATATATCCGCCAATCTGGCTTCCTTATCGTTAAAGTTATACTTCAAGGCTCTGTCAAATCCAGTACCAGCAGGAATCAGATTCCCCATGATAATGTTTTCTTTCAAGCCCGTCAGATTGTCAATCTTAGAACAGATTGCGGCCTGAGTCAGAACCTTAGTTGTTTCCTGAAAAGATGCCGCTGACAGGAAGCTGTCGGTAGTCAGAGAGGCTTTGGAGATCCCTTGGATCACACTAACAGCAGTCGCTGGCTTAAAGCCCTGAGCCACCAATCCCTCATTGGTCTTCTTAAATTCAAAGTGATTAATAATTTCACCACTGTTAAACGGAGAATCCCCGGAATTAGTAATTCGGACCTTAGAAACCATTCTTCTCAAAATGGTCTCAATATGCTTGTCATTGATAGTCACGCCCTGGCTTTTGTAAACAAACTGAACCTCGTTTAAGAGATACCGTTGCGCTGCAAAAATGCCCATGGTATCCGCGAGTCCTTTAATGTCTACATCACCTTCAGTCAAACGATCTCCAACAGTCACATACTCCCCATCAGAAATAATCATTTCTTTTAAGGTACCGCTAATGATCTGCTTGTTACCACCAGCTTCATTCTCAATCACAACATTGTTGCCACTGTGTCGCAATACCCCACTTGTAGAAGCAACCAGTGCGTCCACTTTTGGCTTTCGCACTTCAAACAGAGAACTTACCCTTGGAAGACCCTGAACAATGTCCGTGGTCTTTTTACCTTCGGAACTCCATTTAGAAAGAATGTCTCCTGGTGAAACGGTCTGGCCTTCCTTAACAAAAATCTCAGCGCCATCGGGAATCGTATGAGCCTCACCGACCTGCACCAAAATCTTATCGACTACGGAACGAACCTTACCACTTTTAGTCAGAGCATGAACAAGTTTTACTGTACCTTCTCTTGGAGTTAAAAGTCTGGCAATCTTGTCCCCGGCTTTCACCGCAACAGGACTTCCATCCTCATTTCTCCTCAGAATTTCCATTTCTTCCGTAATGGTGTACTTCTTCTCATTCACTTCTTCGCGAATAAAACGAACTCCATTGTCCACATGCTCAAGACTAGAGTACTCCAGCCAATCTGTAATTGGTTCCCCTGCTTCCACACGATCACCCTGTTTTACACAAAGAGGCAGAGCATTCGATAAAAAGTAATCCTTACCAGAGTAAACCAGAATGGTCCGAACAACTTCCTCGCCAATTCTCTTGTTGTACTCAGTAATAAAATTCACCTTACCATCAATCTCCGAAATAATCGGAGAAAATGAGTGGATCAGTTTTGTATCCGCTTCAATTTCCTGGCCCTCGGTCACCAAAAGCTCAAGACCTTCAGGAATTACATATTCTCTAGATGACTCATCTCCAATTACTAAAACCTTTTTAGCATTGGACTTGGCCGAAATATGAATTCGCCCAATAGCTTCCCGCTTTTCATATAGATCTTTAGCAATATCCTCAGAAATATCAACGCCAGATGCGTACAGAACCTGACCATCAATTGTAACAGGCTCTAGCAGCGCCGCACCCATAAATTCAGCCGGCTTCACATCCTCATCCAACAAAATGGAGCGCTTCACATAGTGATCCTTAAAGGACACCGTGCCCGCAATCTCACTTAAAAAAGGAATCGGACCCGAAATCTTCTGACCCTTCTTGACCTCATCACCTGAGTTAACTACCAGATTTTCCCGTCTAAGAATAGCTCCCTCAGGAATATTGTACTCATGCTCTTCCTTAATCAGAACCCTTTTTCGATCCACTGTCTTGTTAGACGCAGACCGGAAAGTCACAATCCTGACCTGTCCAGAGCCTTCGGCCATAAATCTAAGTTTCTTTTCCTCTTCATTCTTTTCCACCATCATAGAACCGCTCATGTAGTACTCATGAGTTTTGGTCTGATTCAGAGACAGTGCCTTTTTGCCGGAAAGTTGAACATCCCCGTCAAATTCAGCCACTAGAATGACTAACTCATCTCCAGCCTTAACCTGATCCCCAGTCTTAACCTTTAGAACAACCCCGGTGTCGGTAGCGGCTCCGATGGTTTTGGTGGCAGAGGATTTAACCCCTTTAGGGGCCTCAAATTCCTGATCAGAGTGCTCGGAGGACGCGATGAAGATCATTCCGTTTTCTGAAATCACACGATGATTTTTGATTTTGATATCTCTAAACTCCGCGCGACCTGGCTGAGAGGCAATAGCAATTGATCTTTCTGTACCCAGTACATAAAGGTTATCTCCGGCTGCAACCGTATCACCGTCACGAACAGATAAAACACTGCCCATTGGAATTTTGTATGTATCCAAAGGCTCCTTGCTCTGATGATCCAAAATCTCAATTTCAGCATCTGCAGAAACGACTACACCTGAGTCTACTCGCACACTACGGTAACGAATAACCCCACTGTAGGAAGAAATGTAATTGGATGGGTTGTACTCTACCAGTACCTGACCGGTACTTACAAAATCGCCATCAGCCACTCGCAGAACCGAACCCCTCTGGACTCCATACTCGGTAGGCTTACCATTTTCATCATTAACAATCAAAACTCCAGCCGTCACAATCCTTTTGATGTTTTGCTCAAATTCATCATGTTCAGACGCGTCATTACCAGTATCAATCTGGAAATGAGATCGTTCTACGCGGTTTTCATATTCAAGGTCAGCAAATGAAACAGTGCCGGCAACTTTGGCCTTTACTGTAATTCTGGCTGCCTCGGCAATTCCACCGGTGTGAAATGTTCTCATTGTAAGCTGAGTTCCAGGCTCCCCAATGGACTGAGCCGCGATGACCCCAACAGCAGTACCTAATGCCACTTCCTGATTCAGAGACAGATCCACAGAGTAGCACTTGCGACATACTCCCCACTCAACCTTACAGGTCAGAGGAGAACGAACTACAATTCTTGGGTAAACCCTGAGCTCCTCGATACGATGAGCCTTCAAATGCTGCACCAGATATGGGGTGATCTCCTGGTCTGGTCCACACAATACGGTTTTACCATCCTCCGCAACCACACATTCATCCGTCAGCATCTCAGAGGTCAAGTCCTTGGTAGCGACCAGAGTTGCCAAACGAGATATGCTTCTAGCAATCTCTCTAGTAACGACTGTTCCCACCGTAAACTCAACTTTTCCTGATCCCGGACTGACAATATCCCTTTGCAGGCTTCTACCCACAATACGATCCTCAATTGGAATCATGATCTCATCCACCAACAGATTGTTTGCAGATCGTTTACCCCGTAGTGGAATTACTAATAATCCATCGGTCGTCCCACAATCGTCTGTCGATACAATTACATCTTGAGCCACATCTACTAAACGACGGGTCAAATACCCAGAGTCAGCAGTTCTTAAGGCTGTATCCACTAGACCCTTTCTGGCCCCATAGGTGGAAATAAAATAGTCTGTCATATTCAGACCATCACGAAAGGATGCCTTAATGGGCACATGCATAATGTCCCCGTGTGGATTGGACATCAAACCACGCATACCAGCTAACTGTTTCATCTGCTGTACATTTCCACGGGCACCAGAGGTAGCCATGGTATAAATTGGGTTAAAGTCTCCCTTTTCCCAGTTTGTTTTGAAGGTCTGAAGCAAATCGTCAGTGACCTCTTCCGTTGCATTAATCCAAAGATCAATCTCGGCCTTTTTGCGCTCTTCAAGATTAATTTCCTTGGCCGCATAACGGTCTGCAATCACCTTGGCCCGCTCATCAGCGGCTGCCAAAATATTCTGCTTGCGCGGTGGTTCAGCCAAGTGTTTCACAGAAATGGACAGACCGGACTTCATGGCATACCAAAAGGCCAGATCCTTAATATCATCCAAAAGCTTTCCTGTAACTACAGTTCCGCATTTCTGGTCACACAACTCAATCAAAGTAGACAGCTTCTTCTTATCAAAATGCAGGTTTTGATATCCAAGTTCCGCCGGAACTACCTCATTAAAAATCAGACGGCCAATTGTCGTCTTGACATAATCGTGAGCAGCACCAGAAGACTCATTGGTACAACGAACAATCACAGAATCATGAATTTTATGAAAACCGTTATGGAAAGCCAAAATTGCCGAGGTAGGATTGGCATAAACCCTGATATCAAAAATTTCGATCTCACTGATTTTGGCCTTTTTTAATTCCTTCAACTCAGCTTCGGTAATTTTATGTCCACGACGAACAATGACTGCGTCTTTTCCATCCGTTACTGTTTCTGAAGCAATAACATAACGGGGACCGACCTTAACCATGTCTTCCACACCAATGACCAAGCTACCCTTTTTCCCTGTTGCTACAGGAACAGTAACCTTGTGTGTATGCTCAACTTCATGGGTTAAAAAGAAGGCACCAATCGTCATATCCTGAGATGGAGAGGCCACTGCCTTACCGCTAGAGGCCGAAAGAATGTTGTAAGAAGATAGCATCAAAACCCTGGCTTCGACCTGAGCTTCTAAAAGCAAAGGAATATGCACAGCCATCTGATCCCCGTCAAAGTCGGCATTAAATGCCTCACATACCAGAGGATGAAGCTGAATGGCATTACCTTTCACCAAAACCGGTTCAAATGCCTGAATTCCCAGACGGTGAAGAGTTGGGGCACGGTTCAAAAGTACTGGAAAATCTTTCACAATTTCTTCCAGAACCTTCCATACATTGGCATCTTCTCGCTCAATCATCTTACGAGCAGACTTAATATTATGCGAAAAGCCATACTCTACTAGCTTGTTCATAATAAAGGGCTTAAACAATTCAATCGCCATCTTCTGAGGTAATCCACATTCATGCAGTCTAAGTTTTGGGCCTACTACAATCACGGAACGACCGGAATAATCCACGCGCTTCCCTAGAAGATTCTGGCGGAATCGTCCCTGTTTTCCCTTAAGCATATCGTTAAGAGATTTTAAAGGGCGATTCCCGGTACCGGTGATCAGACGACCACGGCGACCGTTATCAATTAGCTGATTTACAGCCTCTTGAAGCATGCGTTTTTCCTGCTTGATGATAATCTCAGGAGCGTTTAACTTCTGAAGTCGTTTCAAGCGGTTATTACGATTAATTACTCTGCGATACAGATCATTTAAATCCGAAGTGGCAAAACGGCCACCATCAAGCTGCACCATAGGACGCAAATCTGGTGGAATTACCGGTAAAACTTCCATGATCATCCATTCAGGACGATTTTTGGAGTTCAAAAATGTCTCGGCAACTTGAAGTCGCGTAATTGTGTTCAGCTTTTTGGTGCCTGAATCCTCGCGAACCTTGCGTTTCAGATCATCTACAAGCTTTTGCAGATCCAATTCCCGTAAAAGTTCACGGATAGCTTCCCCACCGGTACTTGCTCTAAACATGTCACCGTATCGTTCCTCGTTGGCCCGAAATTCCTGTTCCGTCAGAATCTGTTTCTTAATCAAATCCTGCTTACCTGGATCAATGACAATGTAGGAGTTAAAGTACAAAACCTTTTCAAAATCCCGAGTAGAGATATCTAATAAAAGGGCAATATAGTTTGGAGTTCCCTTGGAATACCAAATATGGGCAACAGGAGCTACTAGCTCAATATGCCCCATGCGCTCACGGCGAACATTGGCTCGAGTAACTTCCACACCACAGCGCTCACATACCAGACCTTTGTAGCGGATACTTTTATATTTCCCGCAAAAACATTCCCAGTCCCTGGTGGGCCCAAAAATCTTCTCACAGAAAAGTCCGTCTCTTTCTGGTCTGTGTGTACGATAGTTTATAGTCTCCGGTTTTTTGATTGCGCCTTTTGACCATTGGCGAATCGTATCCGGGCTCGCAATACTAATTTGTATAGAACGAAGCTCATTTGCAGCGTTTTTCACTGAATTGCCCCCTTAATCCTGATTAAATTCAATGTTGAGACCCAGGCTTTTCAGCTCGGATACAATCACTTTGAATGATTCCGGAATATTCGGAATCATTACATTATTGCCTTTGACAATTGTCTCATAGACCGCTACTCGACCTTCCACATCATCAGATTTGATGGTGAGAAGTTCTCGCAACACATGAGCAGCTCCATAGGCCTCCAGAGCCCATACTTCCATTTCTCCAAACCTCTGCCCACCAAACTGAGCCTTACCGCCCAGTGGCTGCTGGGTTACCAGAGAGTATGGACCAGTAGAACGGGCATGAATCTTATCCTCCACAAGGTGAATAAGTTTTAACATATACATCATACCAATAGTGATACGGGCATCATAAGATTCCCCAGTCTCCCCATCATACAATGTAGTCCTACCATCATCAGGCAGACCCGCTGCTTCCAACTTGTCAAAGACAAATTTCTCATTGGCAATCACATTATCTGTATTAAAAGCACTGGTGGCATAAGATTCCCCAAGATGCATTCCCGCCCATCCAAGGTGGGTCTCTAATACCTGTCCAAGAGTCATCCTGGAAGGTACACCAGGTGGATTAAGAATGATGTCCACTGGAGTTCCATCTTCGGTAAAAGGCATGTCACGAACAGGGAAAATTTTAGAAA
>DITF01000116.1 GCA_002422125.1 bacterium UBP17_UBA6191 | reverse complement strand
CGGCCTCCAGAACCAAATCAATTAAGATAGCTTCCTGTTTTCGGTACTCTTTGACGCTTTCTGTGATTTTAAGATGTAGTAATTGCATGGATAAATTTTATCACGGGGTTTTTGGGCTTCTTCAGAAGCCCTAAAAACGGGGAAACTCGGCAATTGGATCATTTTTGGTCAAGATTATAGACATTTGACAAGCAAAGCCATAATTGGAGTATTTAACGAGGGACTTTTCCGGGCATCACGACTGAACTAAAAATGAGACTCAAAAACCTGTCAAGTAATTTTTGAAAAAACTGGTCGTGACAGATTGATATATCAATCGCCCCAAAGCTCTGTAGGAATTGAGCAGGTAGTTGCCTCGGGCTCTAGTCTTTTCATGTAACCCAATACATTAAATCCACCCAACATATTGTATGTAGACAAAAATGAAATCTTATCCGGTGTATGAGACAATAAAACGAACCTCGACCACATACCGGGCATACCGCCAAATTGACTGGGAAAATCAAACTCAATACGATTTTCTTTAAGCGACATTGATTCACTTTACCACCGGAATGAAGCCCTAGATAGTCCACACGCACCAAAGTTAAATCTGGCGAACGGAATTCGTCACCCAAAACAAGATTGCCCGTTTCGCTGATGTCCAGTTGGGAAACATTTGGGGTGTTTAGCCCAACACTACTCACGATGCTGGTATTAATAGTCAATGGAAGGATTGGCGGATAAAAAATCGGCAGTGGAAACCGTGCTACCTGGATTTTGTTTCCACTGATGGGTTTGGGCCGTGACAGATTGAACCAAAAAACACAGGAAACTGATAAATAAAATTTTCATCTGCTCTGACGCTCCATTCGTGAAAATACGACGGTTTTGAGAAGTGGTTTAGCACACCAAACTTAAAAGGATTCTTATCCACAGATAATTTTTACATCTCAGTCTCAGAAGCTTTGATAGCCTATTCAGAATCTGATACCCTGAACAAGATTAATTCCAAATAGGAGGTTTTGTATGGGTTCATGGGGTATGGGACATTTTGAAAATGATACGGCTCTTGATTGGTCCTATGAATTACAAGAATCCGACAATCTTAATCTGCTGACAAGCACTATTGGCAAGGTACTGAATCAAGATTACATTGATGCAGATGATGCTTCTATGGCGGTAGCGGCATTGGCCATCTTGGCTCACTTAAAAGGCAACAGTAGCATAGAAATTGATGAATCCTCTTTGGAATGGGTTGAGAAATATCAGGGTAAACTGGAAATATCTGATGATTTGCTGAAGCAGGGTCTCAAAGCTCTGGATGCAATCATGGGAAATGAGAGTGAACTGAAAGACTTGTGGGAAGAAGAAGAGGATTGCTACCCCGCTTGGTGCGAGAAAATGCTCGAGTTAAAGCAGGCTTTGAGTTAATCAGCTTAGAGCCACTATGGCTCGTTCAAGCCGATTAAGAATCAAATCTTTGCAATGAAATAAACCCTTGTAATTTAAAATGGCTTCATCCATGTCTAGGATACAGGCGCGGATACAATCCAGATCCTCGTGGTTCATTTCTGAAAAGTCAGTGAAATAGGTGCGGATGGAAAAATACACCAAATCCGTGTGAGGAATACCTGCTAAAACCTGCCTCTCGACTCTTGTGTAAAGTGGTCCGTCCATGGTAGGGCTTCGGCCATGCCAGACATCTTGAGAAATGCCAAGAGGTGGTATGGGATGGTGATTTAGGCGGGAATCCGTGGCAATGCCCCAGGCGAAGCGGACTTTGGGCTGATCCTGCTTTAGGGACGCTTTTAACAAAGCGATATGGGAAGCATTGATTTTATCCATGTTGGGGATTGGAGCATGAACTTCCAAGAAATTCTTACCAAACTTCTCTGATGGAGACCAGTGATTGGGGAAAAAAATACTAGCCAAAGCTAGAATGGCCTGATTATCACAAAGACGCACTAAAGCAAAATCCTCTGGTATACAAAAACTCAATTCCAAAGGAGTTTGGGCCGTGCCTACTAGCACTCCCTCTGCTAAAAGCCGTTTTTGAAACCAGTACAAAAATGCTTCCGATTCAGCCTCACGCAAATTCGACAGAAAATATTTAAAAACATCTTCATCTCTTCCCAATTCTTTTTGGGCCAGATAATCCCCTGATGTTTCATCAAACTGGAAAAACTTCTGATCCAATGAGCCCATGCCCCAGTCTTTGCCCAGAACACTTAGACCAGCCTCCATACGAAAACGCCGGCTTAACCAAGGACGATAATAAGAATAATTTTCATTCATAAATTAAAAAAACCAGCCCCCACAAAATGGGAGCTGGCTAGATTCTAACACACTGTTTCTAAGACTTCAGTATCACAGGGACTGAATCAGAGCAAACAATCTTGGCATATCTGCAATTGCTGGATTAGTCCAGGTGGCAGATCTGGATGTACCACTACGGGTGTACATCACTTCTCTCGGAATAAAGTCCTTATCAGGGGAATCCCTGCGCACTTCTGCACCAGATTTTCCACTGATATCCTTGTAATACTTGCCAATGATAGCCCACATTGCATCAGCCTTGGGCTTGTTGTGAATGATGATGATGTTATGCATCTGAATCAACTCACCAGCAAATCCATCTTTTAGCTGTACTCTGTTAGAAGCGAACCATGCTGGATTATGATACAAATCATTATCACGAGTAGCATTGTTTCCTGTGGAAAGATATGTCTGCCATTCAGCTACCTTGGCCTTAGCACCTGTAATCTCAGGACTTGTCTGAGCAGGCGCGGGAACTTCGACAGTGTCAGAGGTTACTACATCAGCATCCACGGCACCGGATTCAATCGGTGTTGGGGGAGCTGACTCCTGCATAGGAACACCACTAAACAAACTTCTTAACCTGCGAAATCTGTCGCCCTTTTCTTTCAGGATATTTTCGACTTCAACCATGTTCAGGCTAAAACTCAATTCCACACGGCGGCTTTTGGCTGCATCTGCACCTGGAACCGTTGCTAAGTCCGGCCCATTCACATTGTATGCGACTGATTCACCTCGGGCATTAATAGGCTTGTTCTCTCCATAACCCTTGGAAACAAATCCAACCACACCCAAGCTACGAATCACCGCAAGCACAGAATCGGCCCTGCGCTCTGATAATCCTTGATTGTGAGCCCGGCTTCCCGAGGCAGATGCATGCCCCTCTACCACAATCTCCTTAATCAGAGTTTTGATATCGTCATTCGCCAAAATTGGTTGAAAAGCCTTTTTGATTTTTTCCAGAGTAGCTGTACCAGAAGCAGATAAGTCTGAGACATTGTGGGCAAACAAAATAGTGTCGCCAATTCTTAAAGCCACTGCATGAGCAGACCCGGAGCGAACATCACCTCGCGCTACCTCGCTAGCCGAAACCCCTTCTTTTTGCAGTTGTTCTTTAATCCAGGTAATCAGCCAATTGGTCAAACCACGCATAAAATACAGGTTCTCATACAGACCCTCGTGCAAACTGTGTTCCGCTGTAGCAGATACAGCCACCGAAGCTCTGCGGCTGCCCATGGCATCCACCACGCCTCTGACCTTAAAACCAAAGCTATCAGGAGACACACCATCGTGTCGCTTAAACAACTCATGAGTCGGATTGCCTGCTTTCAGGTTAGCCTCATAGTTGGCCATACAAACTACTCGCATTTCCTGAACTGTATCAACAGGAGAGGTGATTGCAGATACGGCTTGACTCAAACCAGTTGCCGGAAATTTGACAGTCGCCAGACTAAAATCCTTAAACAGTGCACTACATTGCTGGAAAGTAGGCATTCCAACATCGTCCATTACCGAAGCATCAAACAAAATCTTCTGATCAGAAAAGCTGGTTTCTACAATTTCCAACAGGTTTTTGACCGCCTCAGTGTAGTTTCTGGCAACTTTGATTTCTTGCCCAATAGCACCGTTCTCCTGTTTGATGATATCGGAGATCGTGCTGATGTTTGCTTCACGGTGGCGATTGTATCTAGCAATCCAGTCCAAAACACCCTGTAACTGTGCCGAAGGGCCTGATATCAATTCCGCTTCAATTTCCTCTAAAATTGGGGTCAATTCCAATTGGATTTTATCCATCTCAGACAAAGCATGTAACCAGCGCAAAGAAATTTCGGCATGCTGAGTCAATAGCGTGATCAAGTTTTGTCTTTGAGACTCTGGCATGTTCGAATTTGCTACTGCCCTGCTAAACTCTCTCAGTTTCTCTCCAGAATTTAAGTCTTCAACTCTCATACCCAAATTAGCAGAGTTAATTGCAGTCCTTAAATTCTCAAACAACTGATCTCGTTGCTGTCTGGCAACTTTTGCGGCCTCAAAGGCCTGATCAAACTTTTCCTTAAGCCTTCTGGCTTCCGGTAACTTGGGGTGGTTGCTGGTAGATACACCGGTCCAGAACGCACTGACTAGAGACACAATAGAGCTCGGATTGGCTGTGTCCATATACCTGTCATGTATTCGGATGGTTCTATCAATCAGTTTGATCTCGTTAATGATGTAGGCCACTCTTTGACCGGTAACGGTCTTGGTACCTACTACAAAATTAATCGTCTCATTGAACTTTACCATCATGGCGTTGTAAACCAGTTTCTGCTCATTGGTTAACTGATCAAGACCTGGAATTGTGCTACCAGTCGTAGCTCCAGCCCCAGGAGCTGAATCAGTCCCAGAACCATCCCCGGGAACAGGATTCACTTCAACAGGGGTCGTTACCCCAGGAGTTCCGGCAGCCCCAATCGCTTCAATGGCCTGATCAACGGCACCTGCATGGGTATCTCCCGTGGCCTGTCCTCCGTCCATTGCGTTAATTTCAGCTTGACTAAGTCCTGTCAAAAACCAAGATAGGATATAGGAGACCGCATACTTGTTACCCTCGGACTGACCTTTATTACCAGAATAAGCAGACTTGGCAAAATCTTGGATATACTTGATGCGAGCCAGTAAATCTGTGATTAGATTTGGCTTGCCTGAGCTTGGCTTAAAATCATCATTGCCAGCCATCTCTGGCAGTAATCTTTCCATCCAACCCATTACCTGTGCATAGCGACCATCGTCACCCATTCCAAAAAACCAGCTACCCTGTTTATTGGCAATTTCATCCAATGACAATCGGGTATATCGTTCGTTAGCCAGTTTAATGGCATCCAGTTCTATTGTGATCCTGCGAAGAGCTGTTTCAATCTCTTCCTTTGAAGTTACACGAGCCGGATCGGCCAACTGTCTCCTCAATGGCGCTGCGGCTGCTTCCAACCGCTCCTGCTGCCTCTGCACATCGCGGTTGACCCTGCGAACCTTATCTTCTACCAGTTCCTTTAAGCGAGTTACGGTTGCTCTGGCATTATCCTGAAAAGCTCCACGGATAAAACCATCTTCCAAAATTCTCGCTTTGAATGATCTTAAGGCTTTCACATCATAGTTTCTCAAAAACCCCACCGTGATCCCAGAATTTCGAGGCTGCTTTACATAAGCTTCAAACGCATTTTTAGCACCCTCGCTTGGGACAGAGGACATATCAAAATCCGCAGTCAGTTGTTGAACCAGCTCCAAATATTTAGGGTGGTCTTCGGGTCTGCTAACAACTGGGGAAGACTGACGAACAGCCGCCTGCTCGCCTCCGGTAACAATTCCTTCTGTGTTTGGGGTGGCATCTGCATAGAGTTGAAATCCAAACCCCGACAGAAAACATATCACCGCAAGACTTTTCCTAAGAGCCATGATGGCCTCCTTGAACCCAATAATTCAGGATCGCAAAATACACTTCACGATCTGATTACGAGAACCAAGCAAAAAAGTTGCATTGAATTTCTGGTCCGCTTTGATTAGTATTGCTCCTCAGTTTTGGTACGGATGAGGAAAATACATGTATATTATTGTCACTGGAGCAGGTAATTTTGGTCGTGGGGCCGCAGAAAAATTTGCCCGGGAAAATCATGACATTGTGATGATCGACACTGATCCAATCAAAGTTTCATCCATAAAACGATCGATTGACTGTCGGGCCATAACTGGAAGTGCCACCTCAAAAAAAGTACTGGAACAGGCAGGTATTCGCAAGGCTGATATGCTGATTGCCATGACATCTGATGACCATGTGAATATTATCACAGGGCTTCTGGCCAAGGAATACAATGTCCCGTGTCGCATTGGCAAAATCAACAATATGGAGTTTCACGAAGCCGATTGTCCGCTACGGTTACGCGAAAACCGTGTATTTGATTTGATTCTCTCGCCTGAGAATGCCGCCGCTGATGAGATACTTAGACTGCTTCAGACCCCCAAGGCCTCAGATATCCATTATTTTGCTCACAATCATGGGGCAGTGGCGGTCACTACAGTCACAGAAGGGCATGCCTATATTGGCAGACATCTCCATGACATGAAAGAACACGGATTTGGGGTTAACCTGATTGTTGCCGCAATCGATAGAGGCAATGAAACCATGATTCCCCGAGGCGATGTACAGATTTTAGAAAATGATGTCCTCTATGTTGCTGGTTCCAGGGAAGCCATGAAACCATTTTTGGGTGAACTTTCTGATCATGACTCCAAAACCATTATCATTAGTGGTGGTTCTCAATTGTCACTAAGAATTGCTCGGCAACTGGAAAACCAGATGCAAGTCAAAATTATTGATGAGGACAGAGAGCGATGCGAAAGATTATCCGAGTTATTAAGCTCTACCATTGTTTTGCACGGCTCGGCCACAGATGCGTCTTTATTGAAGGATGAAGGTATAGAAAAATGTGAAGCATTACTGGCATTGAGTGAGGATGAAGAAAGCAATATATTAGTGGGATTACTTGGTAAATCCATGGGCGCACACAAAGCCTACTGTCTGGCCCAGAAGGTTGAATATGCTAAAATCATGCCTCGTCTTGGAATTGATGCTGCCATTAGCCCAAAAACCGCTGCCCTTTCAGCCATGACTCGATTGGTAAGACAGGGACAGGTAGAAACCGTGATTTCATTTAAAGCCAACAATTTGGAAGCGGTTGAATTTGTGATCCCTCTCAATTCCCCTATCACAAAAAACGAGTTACAACACATTGACCTACCGAAGAACATTCTGATTG
>DITF01000052.1 GCA_002422125.1 bacterium UBP17_UBA6191 | reverse complement strand
ACCAAATCAACATAAACTGCGAAAATGCAATGTAGGCCCAGAATGTATTAAAGGCAAACATCATCAGACCAAGACTATAGTATGTGTCACGGGAAACACCGGGAAGGTATCCCTTCTCCCGCAAATGGATTGTAAACAGGGTCAGTACACTGACGGCAGACACCAGTGTCCCGGCAAAATAGTACGCACCAAACATGGTAGAGAACCAGTGCGGATCAAGACTCATAATCCAATCAATGGCCGCTACAGAAATGCTGATGGCAAAAACTATCATGAACACTGTCGCATACTTTACATTGTTTCTGGTGTACTTCTGATCCCCATCATTGTCCTGGGCGCGGCTGTTTTTCAAAAACAAGGCACGGAACAATAACCAGGCACCAAAACACAGAATAACTCTGATGGCAAAAAAGGGCATATTCAGATAGCTGGTTTTTCCACGCACCAAATCATCATGAGGATGTAACCAGTGATGAAACAGGTTTTCCGAGCCAAAGGCTAAAATGACCAAGGCAATCGCTGCCGCAGGCATAAGTAGACCACTAAGACTCTCGCTGATTCTTCTGATTGGTGTACTCCAATTTGCATTTACCAGATATTCCAGAGCAATCAAAAACAAGTTGCCCAGTCCAATACTGACAATGAACAAAAACATGATCAAAAGCCAATGCCAGCTACGATATACATCGGATTGAAATGCTCCCAATACCCCAATAGCACCTAGTGCGACAAGTACCGCGCCCAACAGTGTGTAGGTTTTATGGTCCTGGGAAGAGTTATAATCTACTGTGTGTTTACTCATTGCAGATCCGTCTCCTTTGCATCCAAAGCGCGCTGCAAAGCTCTGATGTAGTTCACGATATGCCAGCGATCTTCAACACTGATGTGCTTAGCATACCCGGACATTACATTCTGTCCTTCTGTAATCACATGAAAAAACTGCCCATCATTCCAATTCTTGGATTTTTCAGAGTGCAGGGAGGGTGGATTGGGAAATTGTCCTCTTAGCCTGCTATCTCCTGAGGCTTGGTAACCATGACATACACTACAGTGTATA
Source organism: bacterium UBP17_UBA6191 (assembly GCA_002422125.1). GTDB lineage: Bacteria > Muiribacteriota > UBA6191 > UBA6191 > UBA6191 > UBA6191. The sequence continues at coordinate 4,806 of DITF01000052.1, read as the reverse complement.
TTGTACAGGCGTTTACCTTTCTCCAAAGAATCTGAAGTTTTCGGCTGAGGGTTACTCAACATTTCTCCGGCCTTTTCTGGCTGTCCCGCATAAATATAGGGCAAAACATTTCTCGCAACTGTTCCGGGAACAGGAGGTAACATTCCCAATTTTGCCGGCAAATATGCCAATTCGGCCTGAGGTTTGGCCTTAGGCTGCATATCCATCCAGGTCCAGGGTGCCTGATACAACATAATATTGTAAATGAACCAAGTTTTGGCCGATGCTCCTATGGCAATTACCGCCAAAACAGTGGCAAATCCCATAGTAGACACAGAGCTGATTTGAAGCTTAGGAACTTCATAAATCAATTCAATGTCTTTGCCACCCAGCTTTTCAAAAAATTTCCTGATCTTAGCCTCATCAAACTGAGGATCGCTTGCCTCAATACAAAGACCAAAACGATCACAGCTTGTTGCTTCCATATAACGGCTATCATGCAATGGATGCCCGTTGGCGGGCAGGTTACAAAACACGGCGATAAGACAAGCTACAGTACCCAAAGCGGCTAAAAGAACTGTCAACTCAAACATTACCGGAACATAGGCGGGTAATGAAAAAAGCGGTTTACCACCAATCACCAGTGGATATCTTTCCAGCCAATAAGGTAATCCCAATACCCCGCCTGAAATGGCACCAGTGGACTCTCCTGATGTGTACCACTGAAAACCTACTGCAAACGCCAGTCCGGTCAAACCGAAAAACAGGGTTGTAAAAGGTAACAGGGTTGGTTTTAAACCCATTGCATCGTCCATGCCATGGAGTGGATAGGGCGTATTTACATCAAACTTCTGGTATCCGGCATCTCTGGTGGCTTCCGCTGCATGCATGATGGCATCAGGCGTATCAAAAAGAGCGGTAATCGAATGCAATTTGCGATTACTCATGATGTCCTCCGTGATGATGTGTAGGCTGTGCTCCGGGAGCGACTGCCTTTAATTCGGCCATCGCAATCACAGGCATGAAGCGCGCAAACAGCACCACCCCTGTAAAAAACACTCCAAAACTACCAATATACAATCCGACATCCCAGATCGTGGGACTATAATATCCCCAGCTTGAGGGTAAAAAATCTCTGTGCAGGGAAGTAACTGTGATCACAAAGCGCTCAAACCACATTCCAATATTCACAAAAATGGAAATTACAAACATTAGGGCCACACTGCGTCGAACCTGGCGAAACCAAAAGAGTTGTGGAATCACAACATTACAGGTAATCATGATCCAGTAGGCCCATGCATAGGGTCCAAATGCACGGTTTAGAAAGACATACTGTTCAGCTTCCACGCCGCTATACCAAGCGATGAAAAATTCCATGCCGTAGGCATACCCCACCATCAGGCCAGTGGCCATGATGACTTTGTTCATTCGCTCCAGGGTGTCAAGAGTAATAATATGCTCTAGTTTATATACCACCCGCACTACCACCAAAACCGTTACCACCATTGCAAAACCAGAAAAAATGGCTCCGGCAACAAAGTACGGAGGGAAAATTGTGGTGTGCCAGCCTGGAATAAGACTTACCGCAAAGTCAAAGGATACGATAGAGTGAACGGAGAGAACCAGTGGCGTGGCAAGCCCCGCCAAAATTAGATAAGTTCTTTCATAATGTTGCCAGTGGCGATTGGAGTGTCTCCAGCCCAAGGAAAACAAAGAGTACACAAATTTCTTGATTTTATGTTTGGTTCTGTCCCTCATTGTGGCGAAGTCGGGAATCAATCCTACATACCAAAAAACCAGCGAAACTGTAAAATAAGTGGAAACCGCAAACACATCCCATAACAAAGGCGAGCGGAAATTAACCCACATGGCTCTTTCGTTAGGATAGGGCAGGAGATAATGAGCAAGCCATGGTCTACCTGTGTGTAAAAGCGGAAAGGTCAATGCCGTAATTACCGCAAAAATCGTCATGGCTTCTGCAAAACGGGCAATGGAATTTCTCCATTTTTGCCTCATCAAAAACAGAATCGCAGAAATCAATGTTCCAGCATGGCCGATACCAACCCAAAATACGAAATTTACGATGGCCCAGCCCCAAAACACCGGACTGTTTAACCCCCAAGAGCCTGTACCATATTTCAATAACTGAAACAAAGAAGCTCCACCGATTGCCAGTAGAATGCTGCAAACACCCATTGCCATCAAAAAGCGAGTGTTATCAGGCTTCTCCATGGGTGCCGCGATTGCGTCATCCAGTTGTGAGAGACTTACCTTTCCATCAAATAGAGGGATTGGTTTGGAAAAATCTAAACTCACGATTTTACCTCCTCACGGCTGTTGCGCAGGCGGGCCAAATAGGTAACATTTGGCTTAACATTTAATTCTTCCAGAACATGATAATTAAGTTCATGTTGTCTGGCTTTGGCTACACTTGTTTCTGGCAGATTCACATTACCAAACTGAATTGCTTCAGTAGGACAGGCATCCTGGCATGCCGTAGTGATGCCCATTCCATTAAATTGAACCTTGGCTTTTTTAGCCTCTTGCCTACCATCCATAATTCTTTGAACACAGAAGGTACATTTTTCCATGACCCCACGGGAACGAACGGTTACCTCAGGATTCATGGCCAAATCCATGGGCTCCTGATAATAATGACCTTTGTTAAAATTGGAGCGGAAGTCATAAAAGTTAAAACGGCGCACCTTGTAAGGGCAGTTGTTGGCACAATATCTGGTACCAACACAGCGGTTATAGGCCATGTCATTTAAACCATCAGGACTATGGGCCGTCGCACCAACAGGGCAGACATTTTCACATGGTGCATTGTCACAATGCTGACACAGCATAGGCTGAAACGATACTTTTGGTGTTTCTACCTGTCCAGAATAATAACGATCGATTCTGAGCCAGTGCATGGTTCTGCCCCGCTTGATCTGATCTTTTCCAACCACTGGAATATTGTTCTCTGAAGAACAGGCCACCACACAAATTCCGCAACCGTTGCATTTGTTCTGGTCAATGCTCATGGCCCATTTCACATCAGGATATTTTTGCTCTTCCTCATAAATGCTGAAGACATGTTTCTTTTTAAATTCCTGGCGTTTGGCTAACCACTTTGGATCCGCCTGATGAGCACTCAAGGAATTTTCACGAATGATTTCGCGGCGCAAATGAGGATCGGTTAATTTTTCCAGTAAAATGGCTGGACCCTTTAGGTCAATCTGATGGTGCTCCTGAATGGATGCCAAGGTATAGGTTCCCACAGCCTTGTTGATTTCCACACCCGTATAGATATGGCCCGATAAATCGCCTTTAGAACTTAAAAACTGATTGGCGTTAAAGCCAACCCCTGTGGCTACCACACCTGAGTTTTGTCGGCCGTAACCCAGTTCCACAACTAAAGTGGTTTCATTTAATCCGGGCTGCACAAGAGCGGGTAAAATCATCTTTTGCTCGCCAACCTTAACAGAAACATTATCCTCAGAGCTAATCCCAAGCTTTCTCGCTACTGCAGGCGCAACCGCCACATAGTTATCCCAAGTTACTCTACTAATTGGGTGCGACATTTCCTGCAACCAGCCACTAGCAGCAAATCTGCCGTCTCCCACGGAGTAAGATGGGCGCAGAATCAAAGAAAATCCAGAATCCTGCTTTGGCACAATGGCCGCAGAAGCCTGATCTACCATAATGGATGACAATCCAGAAGATTTAAATGCGAACTGAAACACACCGTCATGCAAACAGGAGTTCCAAAAATTTGTAAACGCTGCGGCTAGCTTCAATCCCGGATAAAATTCTTTTTCCCAGCGATTGCGCACAAAATCGTGCCACAGATCCTGAGTGTAAGGCTTGCCAGATGACCATGACAACAGACATCCTTCTAGCTGCCTGGTGTCATAAATGGCAGAAATTACTGGCTGTTGCAGACTGATAAGACCATCTTTGGTTTGGTAGTCGCCCCAGGATTCGAAGTCATGATTGTCTGGCAACACATAGTGTGACAGATGAGTGGTCTCCGATGGCAGTTGTGCAAAGCTTACTACAGTAGAAACTTTCGCCAGAGCCTCTGAATATTTCAAATCAGCGGGAAGGTCATATACTGGATTGCAGTCCAGGTGAATCACCACAGAATATGTACCAGAAGACATAGCCTCAGTCAGCTTTTGCATTTCCTGTGCATTATGTACCGGAAAAAATTGCGTCTTGGCCTGTTTGGTCTCGTACAACTTGTGATTTCCAAGGGCCGCATTTAATACATTGACGGCTAGATGTACACTTAGGCTATGTAAATCCCCCGCATGAATCATCGATTTGCCTTTATTGGCAACTAAATCATCAGCCAAACCAGATAACGAGGCTATATCAAATCCCGTCTTTGCCGAAACCGCCTTTAAATCTGAACCCTGCACCAGTTTCATAAACGAGCTGTTGCCAGAATAATCAGCGACTTTTCGCACAACAATAATCTCATGCAAAAGGCCAAGCAGAATATCCAGATGCTTTGCTGGGCTGATGGCATGGCGAATGTCTGCATTAGCTCCGGTCATGGATACATCGCCCTCAATTGCAATAATCCGGCTGAATCGATTACCCCCATCAACGCTACGACGAGAAGCAATTTGCCTTACTGTTTTCATGCGCTCTGAACCAGAGCTCATAAAATCAGATTCAAAGCCTAAAATCAGATCGGCCTTATCCCATGCAATGGAAGGAAACGAGCCTTCGACATGGCTAATTTTCCAGGCCTTTTGACGGGTGGAATCAGAGAATTGCTCATAGGAATAAATGTCGGCCCGATACTGTGACCGGTAAGATTCCAATAAG
>DITF01000206.1 GCA_002422125.1 bacterium UBP17_UBA6191 | reverse complement strand
CGGTTGGTAGCATCAGGAAATGCCACGGTCACAACTGCTCCGGTAGGCACACCCTGCGGATCGGTAATGGCGATGGTCTGAGAGGTGGCCACAAAAGCATCATCAAGGGGTGAAAATGTGACCGGAGTCAATCCTCCAGCTGAGGCCGGAATCACAAATGTCTGAACGCCTTCCACACCACTGGAGGTCAGGCGAAAAATTTCAAAGGAGAACTCAACCCGGCCATGTTCCGCCAAGACCGAGTTTGGATCCTGAATGGCCTCAGCCCGTACCGTAAACAGTCTCTGCGTAATCGCATCCCCGTCCTGTAAATTGGTAAAAACCGGAGTTGGGGGTGGGGCATAATCCTTGATCACAAACAGCTCGGCCACATTATCCACATTCACATTGCCTAAGGCATCCTCAGGCACATAAAAGAAGCGATAAGCAACCTGCCCCGCTGGGGCATAAGCAGGCACAGTTAAAACCGGCTCAAATGCCGAAGCATCCACTAAATCAGCAAACTGGCCCGTGTTTGGATCGGTAAAAAAGATCCTGTCGTTAAAAGGACCCGTGTTCACACCACCATCCAAATTTGGGGAATCCTGAGAAAAAACATGCATTTTGGAAGGCTCTCGCCTTTCATTGCCTACGGCCCCCCGCACGGAAAAAATACTATCCTCAAAAGGTGGGTCTACAGATGGTGGAGTATTGCCAAAAATAAAAACCGAAGGCGGGCTCTGTAAAATTGCTGCCTGGGGGGGGACGGTATCTTTCCTGATGAGAATTCTTCTGGGAATTCCTGGAGTCGGATTGGTCAAAGTACCAAATGCATTAAAGGCCCCTGGGGAAAGCCCCCTTTGGGTTTCACCATGAGCTGCATCTCGCGCGCCTACAATTACCTCATAATCACCGTCTGGAATGGTCTTGAAGTCAAAACCAATGGCTGAAAACTCTCCGAGGGCTGGTCCTGTCCTAGCTGGGGTAATATTGGGAGAAGACAGTCCCGGACTTCTGTCAATTAATGCCACTGCCAATGGCTGCGGTCCCGTAAACGAGGTAACATCCCCGATAAACTCAACCAAAAGAGGCGGGCCAGTAGGTGGAAACCCGCTTAAAATACGGCCCAACTGAGCAGCAACTAAAGCGTTCGACTCTAGTCTTGCCACCGTGGCCACTGGATTGGGATTGGGTGGAGTATCTGGATCATTGTCAAAAATGGCCGGATTATTGACTACCGTGCCTACAAAAGTCACCTGTAGGGAATTTCCTGGGATATTAACATCAACTCTGTTAAAAAATACCTCCAGAAAAACTTCCGGGTTTGAGGGACTAAAATTGCTGAAAAAATTTCTGACCGTTGGTGTGGGTAAATTTAAAGTCCGTCCGCCCTCAATATCAAAAGCCCCAATGGTTGGTGCTGCGGGAGGACCCTGATCGACTAAAAAACGCAGTTCGTCACCACTAGTAAAAGTCAATGGACCTAAATCCCATCCAGCCCCACCCCCATCACCAATTGGATTTCTGGCAAACAGATATAACCAGGTTAATCCTTCAAACAAAGGAATATCCTGATTGGTGGGTATTCCCTCATCCACATCAGCAATGGTTTGAATGGTCTGGGCAAAAACAGGACTGTTCTCAAACTGATTCATGATGCGAATGTCAGCCGGGGTCGCCTCAACCGTATATGTGAAACTGCCTAATATTGTGGGTCCTACATTTCCCCCGGAGTCCGTAATCAAACTCTCCCCATCATTGGGATCATCAATAAACTCAAACCTGGTTATGGCTGCTTCTGACTCCATCAAAAGGAGACAAAAACAAACAATCAGGAACGAAAAAAAATGATTACGGACAGCGAAGTACATAAGAGGCTTCAATCTACCTCTTTTTGTGCGACAGTTCAATCAACGCAGCACCGCAAACTTACCTCTGTGCACAAATTGTTTGCGAGCCGTATCAAGTCTTAGTCGCTAAAAATACACCCCATTGGCAATTTCATTTCCCGAACGGGTTCGTAAATCCCAATGCATGCGGTTGCGACCCAAGGCAGGAGTCATCTCCTGAGTGGCAATTAACCTTGAGGCGGAATCGTAGACACCAAACCATGCCCGTGTAGCTGGCTCATTGGCAAAGAACTCAATACTTAAATCCTGGGTCTTTCGTACTGGCGATGGAGCAACCTGTACCCACTGTAACCCCTCCCCAGCCAACATCAAGACAGATTTACTGAAGTGTGTTTCACGACCACTGCGATCCCTGGCCGAAATACTTAGAGTGGCTTCTTTACTGCTACTGGTCTTGGGAACAAAAAGACTAATCTGGTCTTGCCTTCGCCTGTCCCAATCAAGAGAAACATCATCCATTTTTACATTCAGAGTCTGCCAATCCAACCCGCTTCCTGAATCGCTTAGTTCAAAGGGAGCATCGGACCAGCCTGAAACCAAGGCATCAGCTCCAATCCATTCCAATTTTGGATTTACTAAATCCCGGGCAATCACATAATCTTTTCCCAGTCTAATCCGCGCTGAATTCAAATCACCGGCATACTCTATGTTCCCGTCAGCCAAAACCTCATAAATCCCCGCATGGGTTTCTGAACCAAGACGGGAAACCGATGGGTTCACTTTAAGCATAGCTCCTAAACCATTTGCCTCTTGATTAGCCCCAAATATCCTCGCATCATATAAAAGCTCCAGTTCCCCAACTGTTCTTCGAATCGGACTTAAATTACCGCCTAACCAGATGGAACCAGGTTTCTGATTTTCTGGGACTACAACATCCAGTTGATAACCAGAATCCGGCAAGACTAAGGATAGGCTGGTTTTTGGCTCATAGGCCTCAACTCGTACCTCATTTTCTTTTTCAATGATTCGCCCATAACGATCCGTGACTCTGGTCTTTAGGAAAAAAAAGCCACTCTCACTACCGGAAAAAACTAGCGGCATAGTAAAGGTGTGTGCCACCACCCGACCTTCCAGAATTCTCTCTTCCACAGCTAATGCCTTTAATGGTCTGATCTCCTGATTCTTGGTGAGTGAAAACTGAGGCTCAACCAGTAAATCACCTTGCCTGCTTATGGGCATTTCCTCCAAAAGCCCCCGTGCCGACACAAAACGAATCACGGCTACAAGTTCTTTGCTGCTTACGGGATTGGTAAACAGTCGCAAACTCACTTCAGCCCCAAAATCTGGGGTAATTTTAGTCGTAAATCCACTCATCCTTTGACCTAGGAGATCAGAAAAATCACTAATACTTAGTTCTAGAGCCTCTTTGGGATATGCCTGCCTAGGATTGACTGGAATCTGTCCCTTAAACCTCAGACTTCTGGTGGTCGCAGTGATTGGTGGGAGTGAATTCAAAACGATTGCCTGACCTTGATTCTTTAAAATCACCGCTCCAGAGGCAAAATTTCCATCCGGCTTTTGCTGATATGGTTTAGAAAATGTCAGATCAAACTCAAATTCGTTGGTGCTAAGAGTAGTGTTGCCTGTGGCCAAATTCTGGACATTATTACCCGTGATCAGATTGGCCCTTTCCAGAAAAAATGGTCTGCCATCTAAAAAAAATGTTCTGGGGAGACTAAACGGTGTGCTATTGGCCGGGGAGTTTAAACCACGGATACGCACTTCAAATGGCTCAAGGCCAGTTGCCGGGCTAGTGGGCGTAAGACTTATTAACTCTGAGAACAAATCTGTGGCCGGATATGTCTGACTAAAAACAACGCCCGAAGAATTTCCCAAAAGTCTTCTGACTTCGATTTCAACCTGATTCAAACCACTGACCATCTCCCACTCTACCCTCATCAGAGCAGAGGACTGAATCCAGGGGCTGCTTTCACCGTTTTGAAAAACCTCATCTGGAGGAAAAAGAATTCTGGGAATACCCCGATTGGCCTGTAACAAACTCATAACCCTCTTCATCACAAAAGAGTTCCCGGCCTGATCCTCAGAAACCAGCTCTAGCTCATAAGAACCAGCCGGAAAAATTCCTGCCACAAAAGTTGTAAACCCAAAGTCTGCCTGAGCTGAATGGTAAGGAAATGTGGTTGCCGTCTTGGGGTTCAGATTTACTACTGCCTGAGGAAAAAGCACCTGTGCTCCCGGCACCTGATTATCAAGATCAAAAAACTTCAAACCCACACTCAGAGTTGTTTTCTGGCTATGCTGGGCCCCGCCCACAAAAAAGTGACATGGCCCATCATCCTGAATCGAGCCAAACACCTCAAGGCTGATGCCTAAAGTGGTCAAAAACAGGCGACCCTCACTAAAATCCTGGATACGGATACTTGGAGGCTGATTGTCATAGTAAAACGAGGACATTGTTTCACTAACATTTCCAGCATAATCCAAAATTTTGGCCTGAAGCTGCATTTCTCCATCTTCGCTGCCATCTATAGCCAAGTCTCTTCTTGAACCCGTATTGCCTCCAGGCAAAAATGCCAGCTTGTACAAAGAAGTTGAAATTGCTCCCTCAACAGATAAAAGCTCCGTATCTCCCAAAATTGGTTTTGGTTGTGCATTGGGGTTGGTCGGCAAGTATGGTACCTTCAGGTTCAATTTAAGCTGACTTTCCCTGGCAATTCCTGCTACCGGAATCGGAATATCCACCCTCCCAGGTAAATCCTGAGTCACTACATCTAAAATAGAAACTGGCCCCTTTTGACAGGTTCCATCTGCTGGGAAAAATGCGCCAAATACCGGGGGACGACTGTCGAGAAGAAAAGTATGTACTTTTGCTGTCGTGTTTCCCGACTTGTCAGTTGCTACAATATGAATCTGGTACAAACCATCGGCCGAACCATCATACACTGGAGCATTGGTTAAAAATCTGCGTAACTGATTGGGCGCAAGTACAGAAGTCGCCGACAAACTTACAGGATTTCCCTGAGGATCAAAGAGGGAAAAGCCGCTCTGATTTGCATCGGCATCCAGCCTCTCTATAATCAGTCCCACATAGGCAGATGTCCCAGAGGTCGGAAAGCGGGATATAACACTTTTGTCCGAAGGATTGGTTAATAAAAGTGGTAAAGCAACTGGAGTCTGGTCGTAAACAAAGTTGGAATAAAAAGGATGCAGGTTTCCCACATTATCTACAGCTACCGTACTGATGCGATAAACCCCATCCTGAAGAGGACTTAAAATCCTGACTGTCTTATCATAGCCGGCAACTGGAGTTGTCAAAGGCAGTAGAGACAATGAATTTTCTGGATTAACATGCAGGGGGCCACGAATTTCAAGTGATGATGCGGCTGTGTTTAGCCCCGATCTGTCAAAACTGCCGTTACTGGGAACAAAGTCATCCCAGTCCACGCTGACTTCAATACCTTGCTGATTGATTCTCTCTCCTTGTAGCGGTATAAATCGTGGCCTGATTTCCTCTACCAAAAAATCCGGGCTGGTGGTTGCCAGATTAGGCGCTAATGAGTCTACATAAAATGCCGTAGTGATGGTGGCACTCCGTATGGCATTTCCAAATAGGTCCTGACCTCCAAACACCAGCGCCTGAACCTGTCCATCAAAACGACCTACCTGTGAAATGGGGGAATAACTATATTCAAACACAGTCGAAGCACTGCCAGGGGCCAAGGAAGTCAAAAGGCTGGCAACCCTAGTAGTTGCTCCAAACTGTAAAAGCGACAATTCAGGAGCTTTTAGCATAGGAATAATGGTTTTAAGACGAAACTGCACGGACTCCAATGGTGTGTACAGGGTGGCCAATAGTGAGGGCGGCAGACTAAGCGGGGGAAATATCACAATGTTGGTTAGCTGGTTACGAAACTCTATAATCTCCAGTGAGCCAATGGGGGCACCACCAGGAAAGTAAAATATCTCAATACCCTCTGAAGATGCCTGAGGCTCAGTGTTGGAATAAGCATCGACGGCCTGAACCCAAATGGTAGTGGGCACGGTTGGGCTTTGGGGCAAATGGTCAATAGCTACTCGGGTATCAAATCCCCCCTCATCATTCACAAAGACCTCATGCCAGGATGCTTGAAATGCCGTTTGAGGTAATGAACTAAAAAAGGAATCCGTTCTGGGAATGGATGTTGGGGAGCTAAGAGGTAACCTTGGGACGATTTGCCCGGTTACAAAACTTCCTGGATCTGCACTTGGGGTCAGAATCACAACTTTGGAACGAAGGGTTTGTCCCGTGGTTACTTCTACGGAGGGTGGGTCGTTAGGAGCTAGGCTGCCCGCAATTCTTAGGGCATCTGTGGAGGTAAAAACCTGTCTTCGTCCCGTGAACGGAATAATTGGCGGATCAACAAGTACGGGCTTTCGAGCAGGGATTACATCCCGAAACACTAAAACAGAGGTAGTCGGACCCGATATTCCATTCTGATCAATACCTCGCAGATCCAAAATCTCTCTTTGACCCTCCGGTATGGTTGTAACATCAACATCCACAAAAAAAACAGCATCCGTCAAATTTAAGCCTGCCAGATTAGAAGTCACGGCACTAACATGAGCCCCTGTCAACTCCACCCGATCAATAAAAGAAATTCCGTCGATAACCTGCCCAACCAGCCTTAACTGATCCGAAGTTCCAGGATCAGGAACCAGTGGTTGAGCTCCGTTTGGACCTGTATCCACGGTCAGCTCCGGACTGATAAGCGAGATGACAAAGGCCTCATCATCAGCACCAAGCCGGTTAGGGAACGGAAACTGGTTATCAGGTCCCGAGAACTGTCTTTCGGCATCAGAAAAACGAATCACGGGCCCAGTGGTGTCTTTAATGAAAACAATTGAGGTGGTATTTACAGATCGGTTGCCGACTTCATCCTCAAGATGAATGATAATGGTCATTTGCCCATCAATAAACCCATCCAGATTCACGATTCGGGAGAATTCAAAACGACTGGGAACATCCCCAAAAAAATTCACCCCTATCAAACCAGCTCCACCCAAAGGAGATGGCGGAATGTTCCAGCTCAAGTCATCATCTAGTAGAGAGGATTGGTTGGCCGGATCTTCAAAAAATCCATTACCTACCGTGGTAAAAATGGAAGCAAACCCACTACTGTCAATGACCGTCATAGTCATACTTACATTGCCATGTTCGCGAAAATCTGCTGGAGGTGCGGCCGTGTTTTGATTGGAACTGCCTGCTCTTACCGTTAGCAGACGATTGGTAACAATCACAGTTGGGTCTACTGGATTTAACAATACCGGATCGGCTGGAGGTTGCAGATCCTTGATTACATACAGGGCTTTGGTGGTCTCAGAGGTATTCAATTGCGGATCTACGGGATATATTACAAGCTGATAACCCCTCTGCCCCCCAATTGCCGGATGCGGATTTGGTGGTGAGAGGGTGGAATCTGGAAGCACTGGGGTGAAATCAAGCCTTTGGAAAAAGTTCCCCCCTCCAAAAGTGGGAATCTGTTCAAAATGGCCATTTTTCCCAGGTGTAGTCACCAAAACACCGTCATCTCGTCTTAAATCTACCTGCACAATATTCTCATCAAGCCTTTCATCCTGAACCCGACCGGTGACATCAAACTGCTCCCCCTGAAAAGTCAGATAAGGCAATGGTGGTTCGGATTGATCGCCTACAATCAGAATCCTGCGATTAGGGACCATATTAACTTCAAAAGAATTAGGCGGAATCGTATCGCGAATCACAAAAATAATAGTAGTTACACCGGGCACTCGTCCAGCCGATGCCGTGACCGCACCGGGGGACTGACCATTTAAGGTCTGAGCCGCCGTAAAATCGTCCGAAGATATCCAGATTTCAAAATCCCCATCATTCATAGCAGTGAAATTGTAGTTAAAAGTAGTGTACATACCCGGCCCTAAGGACGGACCAAAGGGATACTTTACCGGAAAAGGAGTAAGGTTGGGGAAAACCGGGGCCCCGTAAGGATATGGAACCACTTCATCGGGATATACAACCTGAGGAACCCCAGGAGTTCCTGGCCCTACCGAAATGGCATAAGGCCCGGTAATAGTTGTCTTTCTGGACTGCTCAGGACTAACCACAGTTGTAAATCGAATTGGCAATAAAAATGAATCCACAAAAGCGTTGGATTCGCGTTTGGGCTGGGCCCCAGGCAAACCAACAGTCCCATCGGGATTGCGAAACAAGGCTGGATTGTTTTCGACAAAACCAGAATACTGAATTGTCATGGGAACCCCAGTCCCCTGGGAGTTGGTGGCATTAAATAAATCTAGTTTATTAAATACAACCTGGAATCGAAAACGATTGTTGATGGGATTCAGATTTGGTTTTGGTGTTTCTACAAGCAAAGGAGCATCAATACAATTTCCAGTGCCCTGACAGGTAAAAAAATCAATGTTGGGACTATCTGGAGGGCCTTGATTTGAATCTATAAAAATAAAATTGCCCGAGTCCGTGCCCGTCTGAAAGACATGGGGTCCAAAAAACCAGTTGGAGGCATCCGTAACCCCGGTAATTGTGGTAATGTCAGTAGCATTACCCACGGTCAAAGCTGTATTGGCCGGTAAATTGAACCCAATCGGCGTTACATTTGCCCCCAAGGAAGTAACTGTTCCCAAGGCTCCAAAGGTTACCGTGCAGTTTCCCGCTGTAACACATTGGAATGATCCATTGCGCACCGGAAAATTAATGGTGCCCGTACCGGGGGGATTTGTAATTTCAAAGCGTACTGGCCTGTTGTTGGCGTTTCTGGCCCAGGCCAGAAGCTGGGTTCGGCCTTCAAACATCGGTAGATTGGGACTAAATACCTCCTGCTCTGGGGTTACGGTACTGTTAAACGGAGGATGAGAAATTGCCGTTAAATGTAATACCTGCCCGATTTGATTAAAAAATGTGACCTCAACATCACCTTCCTGATTGGCAATACCTGTACCTACGGCATCATTATTATTTACCGTTTCCACAATATATTGAAAGGGGCGTAAAATCTCACTGCCCGTTTGAATCCCCTGAATCAAATGCTGGCCTTCATTGGGCTCATCTTCATACCGAAAAACCGAAATATCAGCTCGAAGCGAACTGAAAAATACAAAATACAAAATTATGAGGTGAGGGCGAATCAACATTAAAATAATTCCGGCTGGAGTATAACAAATTGGTAAAAAAAAAACTCCCGCGCTAGCGCGGGAGCTTCAAGCAATCATGCTTCTACAAAATTAACCACCACAAGTGTACACATCAGGCTTACAATCCGAGCCTACACAGCCGTCGATCGCCCCGTGAAATTCACACCAGACATCGCCTTCTTTGTTGGATTTGTAATTGTCTTTGCCTGAGATACAGCCTGGATCTTTTGGAACTGACTGCAGAT
>DITF01000322.1 GCA_002422125.1 bacterium UBP17_UBA6191 | reverse complement strand
AGAGCCGGTCATACGGAAGGATCTGTAGATTTATCAAGGCTGGCAGGGTTAAACCCTATGGGTATTATCTGCGAGATCATGAACGAGGACGGCAGTATGGCAAGGGGCCAGGAGTTAATCCGGTTTGCCAGAAAACACAGTCTTAAAATTACATCCATATCTGATCTGATTGAATATAGATTAAGACATGATCAGCTTGTCACATTAGTGGCCGAATCCGAATTGCCCACCGACTATGGAGTGTTTCAGATTAAAGTGTTTGAATCCAGTGTGGATAATAAGGATTACACAGCGATTATTAAAGGCGATATCAAAAAAGCAGATCCGGTTTTAGTTCGGGTGCATTCAGAGTGTCTGACCGGAGATGTTTTTGGTTCTTTTCGATGCGATTGCGGAGAACAATTGCACGCAGCCTTAAGACAGATTGAAACCCAAGGCTGTGGGGTAGTCCTTTATTTGCGGCAGGAAGGCCGGGGGATCGGATTAAAGCATAAAATCAAAGCATACAAACTTCAGGAATCAGGACTGGATACTGTCGAGGCCAATGAAAAACTGGGCTTTTCGGCAGATCTGAGACATTATGGCCTAGGGGCTCAGGTCTTAAAGGCTCTGGGAGTTCATAAGATGCGTCTGATGACCAACAATCCTGTCAAGATTGTCGGGCTAGGCGGTTACGGGCTTGAGGTAGTCGAACGAGTTCCTCTTGAAGTGGCAGGAAGATCAGATAATCTCAAATATTTAAAAACTAAAAAATCCAAAATGGGCCATTTGCTCAGCGATATTATTTAAAGGAATCATAATATGCCAAATATTGAAGGAATCCTGACGGGGCAGGGATTAAAAATTGCCGTTCTGGTAGCCCGCTTTAACAGTTTTATCACGGAGGCATTGCTTGCAGGTGCCTTAGATGGTCTAAGGCGACATGGGGTCAATCCTGAAGACATAACGGTTATTAAGCTTCCAGGTGCCTATGAAATGCCTTTTGTGTTAAAAAAGGCCGCTCAAAGTAAAAGATATGATGGAGCGGTTTGTCTGGGAGCCGTGATTCGCGGGGACACTCCTCACTTTGATTTTGTAGCTTCAGAAAATGCCAAGGGTATTCAGAAAATTATGCTCGATCATGATTTTCCATCAGCCTGGGGAGTGATTACGACCAATACAGTAGAACAGGCAGTGGATCGAGCTGGAGTCAAGTCAGGCAATAAGGGCTATGAGGCTGCGGTTACAGTAATTGAGCTGATTCAATTGGGAAATGCGGTGATGGAAGGTAAGGTGATGAAATGAGCTCTTTGGAAGCAATGGCTCTTTTGAAAATCCCTCATTTTGAAGAAGGGTTTGTTGAAAAGGTGGCAGATGATTTAGTCCATCGTTCTATGAAAGTTCAGAAGGGCGAGAGGGTATTTTTAAGCTATGATCCAGACGCTCGCCCAGTGGTTCATAAGGTGGCCGAAAAAATTCTGGCTTTAGGGGCTTTTATTGACTATCAGCAAAGAGACGGACAGCTTGAAAATCTGAAGTGGGCCAAAGCGGATTTAAAGTTTCTTAAAGAGCTGGACGCTAGTCTTCTGTCACGGATTCAAAGATGTGACTGCTACTTGTCGGTTTCCTGTCCTAGTGAGTACAAAGGCTATAAACTGGATTCCCGTCGCTCGCGCCTGTCTAGTCTTACGAGTAAAGCCCAAAGGGAACAGATCGTGGATGAGGATCGCACCAGAAGGTGTGGATTGTACTTGCCGACTTACCATCAGGCAGAGCTTGATAACATGACTTTTGAAGAGTACAAAAGGGTGTATTTTAAGGCCTGTGATCTGGATTGGGTAAAAATCCATGAGGCTCAAGAACTTCTGATTGAAAAGCTCGATGCCGGAAAAGAGTTGGTATTTGAAGCCGATTTAAACAATCCCGATCCCAAAAAACGCACCCATTTGAAGATGTGTATTGAGGGTATGACATTTGCCAATTCGACCATTGCCAAAAATTATCCTGGTTCAGAGGCATTTTCTGCTCCTACTCTTGACTCCACCGAAGGTACTTATTTCTCCCCGGGCAGATTTTTTTGGAAGGGTCAGCTAATCCGTGATATCTATCTGAAATTTGAGAAGGGGAGAGTAACCGATTTTCAGGTTAGTTCTAATCCTGATGCCATGCAGGATTTGCTGGATACCGATAAAGGGGCCCGTTTTGTGGGAGAGATTGGTATTGGCACAAACCCCGAGCTGATCGAAGATGTTTCCGATGGGCTTTTGTTTGAGAAAAAAGGCGCCAGCTTTCATGTGGCTTTGGGTTCTCCTTATAGCATTGAAACCTATTTGGGCAAGGCAGTAAAGCTTGATAACGGGGGCGAATCCTCAGTTCATTGGGATGTCACTAATATGTTAAACCGTGCCGGTGGTTCCCGAATTCTTTTGGATGGTCAGCCAATTCAGATCAATGGCCGTTGGGTGGATGATCGTTTGTCTGCCTTAAATCCCAAAAATCAGGCATAAATGGGCATGATTCCTTTTCTTGATTTATTATCCATCAATCAAAAATACAGTCAGGAGTTTACTCAGGCCTTAAGTAGAGTACTGGACTCTGGTTGGGTGATTCTGGGTAAGGAAGTTGAGAACTTTGAGAAGGAATTTGCCGAATTTTTGGGGGTATCCCACTGCGTGGGAGTGGCCAATGGATTGGATGCACTGATCCTGAGCCTTCGGGCTTTTACGGAGATGGGGCTGATGAGTGAAGGCGATGAAGTTCTGGTTCCGGCCAATACTTACATTGCCACCATTTTAGCTGTACTACAGGCAGGGTTGGTTCCGGTATTAGTTGAACCCAATCCCCAGACCTATCTTATGGATGGGGAGCATTTACAGGCTTGTACCAGTCCCAGAACCAGAGCCATTTTACCGGTACATTTGTATGGCAGAATTTGTCCGATGGCTGAAATTATGGAATTTGCCAAAAGGCATGATCTATTGGTTTTGGAAGACTGTGCCCAGTCGCATGGAGCCACGCTTGAGGATATCAATTCAGGCTGTTTTGGTCATGCAGGCGCATTTAGTTTTTATCCAGGGAAAAATCTTGGGGCTTTAGGAGATGGAGGAGCTGTAGTAACCAATGATAGGGAGATGTCCAAGGTTCTTCGGGCCTTAAGAAATTACGGGTCTGAAAAAAAGTATCACAATCTGTATCAGGGGTTAAATTCAAGACTGGATGAGGTTCAGGCGGCATTTTTAAGAATTAAGCTTAAGGATTTGGCAATGGACAATCAAAAGCGAGAGGAAATTGCTAAAGAGTATCGCGAGATGATTAAACATCCACGGGTCATTTTGCCGCAGTCAGGGACGGTTGGTGAGCATGTCTGGCATTTATTTGTAGTAAGGACACAGAAAAGGGATGCCCTACAAAATCACTTAATGGATGCAGGAGTGCAATCCATGGTGCATTATCCGATTCCCCCGCATCGGCAACAGGGCTACCCCCAATTGCATGGCTTAAAGCTCCCGGTATCCGAAAGGCTGCACAGTGAGGTTTTGAGTCTTCCGATTTGGCCGGGTATGAATCAAAAACAGATTGATACTGTCATCAGCGCTGTGAATCAGTGGAATGGATAATTTATGCCCAAGCTTTTGAACCTTCCGACTTTTGATGATAAGCGCGGGAGCCTGACGGTATTAGATCATTTGCCTTTTTTTCCCAAGCGGCTTTATTGGATCTACAACAATCGGGATTCACTGGCCCGTGGTGGCCATAGGCACCACCGCTGCCGTCAAGTCCTGGTTGCAGTTCATGGAGAATGTAGAATTTTTTCTGATGATAGCATCACTCAGGAGAATTTTGTTTTGAACAAACCCGAGTTGGCTCTCTTGGTAGAACCACAGGATTGGCATATTATGTATGCATTCAGTCAGGACTGTGTGCTTTTAGTGATTGCCTCAGAATCCTATGATTTATCTGATTACATTGATGAACCTTATCGGGCCGTACCCGATTTTAATTCGTAAAGGTGGAAAAAATGAAGTTTGGTGATTTTTCGGGTTTGGCTCAGAACTACAGCCTGTACAGACCGGGGTATTCTCAAAATATTAAAGGTCCAGTGGAAGGTTATTTGGGCAAGTCATTTTCAGGATTGTCGGTGGCTGATGTTGGAGCCGGAACGGGAATATTTTCGCGAATGCTGGCCTCATGGGGGGCATCGGTCACTTCGGTAGAGCCAAACCATGATATGCGTAATGTGGGAATTGAAGACTGCAAAGGGCACAGAATCACATATAAGGAAGGCATGGCTGAGCACACTGGCCTTGATTCCAACAGCGTAGAGTTTCTGAGCATGGCCTCCTCTTTTCACTGGGCTGACTTTGATAAGGCTACCACTGAATTTGTCAGAGTATTAAAGCCGGGTGGGGTCTTTTCAGCCCTGTGGAATCCGCGCTGGATAGAAAGAAATCCAAAATTGGTGGAAATTGAATCCAAGGTACATGAACTTTGCCCTAATCTTCGAAGGGTATCTTCTGGGAATTCGGCTTTTACATCAACTCTTTTGGAGAAACTTGAGGACTGTGGCAAATTTTCAGATGTAATGTATCTGGAAGCCACCCATGTGGTCGAACAGTCCAAAACCCACTATATAGGGGTTTGGGAATCCGTGAACGATATTCGTGTTCAGATGGGTGAAAAAATCTGGTCTGAGTTTGTAAGTTACTTGAAACACAGGATATCAGATTCAGAGGTTCTCTTAACTACCTACAAAACCCGCATGTGGTTGGGAAGGGTCAGAACTTAAGTCATGTCTACTCCCACTGTTGTGATTTTAGCTGCTGGTGAAGGTACTAGGCTTCGTCCCTATACCCAGGACAGACCAAAATGTATGGTTGAATTTCGCCAAAAACCCATGCTGGAATGGACCTTAAGTGGCATGTGGGAATGCGGGGTTTTACCCCAGGATGTTAGGGTAGTTGGAGGTTATCAGATCGAGAAAATGCAGGATCTTTTGACAAGCCATGGTGTGACTCAACTGATTGAAAATCGTGAGTACTCCAGGACAAATATGGTCTATTCTCTTGGTCTGGCTCTTGATGGGCTTGAGGATCTGATTATCTGTTATTCCGACATTGTCTGGGAGCCTGCGATTTTTAAGGCTCTACTTGATTCTGAACACGAGATTTCCGTGGTCATTGATACCTTGTGGCATGAACTCTGGTCAGCCCGTATGGACAATCCCCTGGCGGATGCAGAAACCCTAAAACTTGGCTCTAGGGGAGAGATTGTTGAGATTGGTAAAAAACCCAAAGAAATGTCGGAAATTTCTGGGCAGTATATTGGGTTATTGAGGTTTCGTGGACATAGTCTTAGGTTGCTTCAAGAGCTTCTTTTCTGCTTAAATCGCGATCAGGGGCTCATACTTAACAAGATGTTTCTGACAGACTTGTTGCAAAGGCTGATTGATCTGGGATTAAGAATAGATCCGGTTTTCATAAACGGTGGCTGGGTTGAGATTGATTCCGTGGAAGATCTGAATCGTCTAAAAAATTATCCAGGTCTATCAAGAGGTCTTGTGTGAAGGCTGTGTCAGGGGTGTTGTGGGTAACAGGTATGCCAGGCTCAGGCAAAAGCACCCTAGCTAATGCAGTGCGAGAAACCATGCAGGACTTGGGATACCAGCCAATACTTCTTGATGGAGATTCTCTTAGAGATGCCTTAAATCTACGCAAGCCAGAAACTTATGAGACCAATGGCCGGGAACAAATTGCCATGTCCTATTCACGGCTTTGCCAGTTGATCGCCAATCAGGGTTTTTTGGTGATCTGTGCCACCGTATCCATGTTTCATTCGGTACGCGCATGGAACCGGCAAAATTTGGCCGGCTATTTTGAAGTGTTTGTCAATACGGCCCCAGATCGTTTGTATATCCGCGATCAGAAGGGCCTTTATAGCAGCTTACAGACTCAAAACATCCTGCCTGAATTCCCGATGAATCCAGATGTGACTCTAAAAATGCATCAAAAGAAAGACATACCCGCTTTAGCAAATCAGGTTGTATCCGGCTGGGTTGGGGTTTTAAACCGATGAAAAAAGCATCATTTTTAAGCAAGGGACAAACGCTTCAAAGGCTCAGGGGGGTTTTACAACATGCCCAGATTTTACCCGTGGTTTTACTAA
>DITF01000115.1 GCA_002422125.1 bacterium UBP17_UBA6191 | reverse complement strand
GTCCATCTAGGCTTAATACCAAGCATCTGATCGGCCAAAGAGGTTTCTAGAGTAAGTCGGCCTGCTTCATGTAAACCAGTTTGATCCGGTGTATACTCTACACTTCCCTGCCCATAAACCTTTAAGGCCATGTCAATAACATGGGCTACACTTGCGGCTTCAGATGAGCTCGGGCCAAAATTGTAGGCTCCTGCCAAAGAAGGCTTTTCACACAAAGCCATTGCCAGCCTTAGATAAGAATGCACGGGTTCTAACACATGCTGCCAGGGACGAACAGAATGAGGAGAACGAATCGATAAAACTCCGCCCTTTGACCAAGCCCTCACAGCATCAGGAATCAGTCTATCCTCAGACCAATCTCCCCCGCCTATCACATTTCCGGCTCGAGCAGTAGCTAAAGCCACTCTCTGTTTCATAAATGAATCCCTGTAACTCGCAGTGACTAATTCAGCACAAGCTTTACTGGCACTGTAAGGATCATGCCCACCCAATGCATCGCTTTCACGATACGGATAAGGCCACTCCAAGTTTTTATATACTTTATCTGTGGTGACTACCACACAGGAGAGCAAAGCATCTGCATGCCGCAAACCTTCCAATAGATTGGCAGTACCCATCACATTTGTGGAAAAAGTTTGCAAGGGGGCCTTATAACTTTGTCGGACCAAGGGCTGAGCCGCCAGATGGAAGACAATCTCTGGATTTATGGAAACAACTGCTTCCCGAAGCTTTTCAGAATCACGAATGTCCAGTAGTCGATGGTGTACCAACTGCCCCAAACCACTCAAATCAAACAGGTTGGGATCTGTAACTGCCTTTAAGCTAATACCATGGACTTCCGCCCCCAGACTGTAAAGCCAAAGTGCCAGCCAACCACCTTTAAAGCCAGTATGCCCGGTTACCAAAACACGGCGATTGCGATAGAAATTCTGAAGAGTCATTCCCATATCTTCCAAGGAGCCTGATTACTCTGCCACAAGCCCTCAAGATATTGTTTATCTCTTAATGTATCCATGGGTTGCCAAAATCCCCTATGCTCATAAGCGACTAGTTCCCCAGATGTCGCCAGAGTCTGCAAAGGAGCAGCCTCCCAAGAAACGGAGTCCCCTGCGATTAAACTAAGAACGGACCGTTCCAGAATAAAAAATCCCCCGCTTACCCAAGCCCCGTCCCCGGCTGGTTTCTCTTGAAACCCTGACACCAGATTTCCTTGTCTCATCAAGGCTCCATACCTGCCAGAGGGCTGCACTGCACAAACAGTAGCCATTTTTTTATGCTTCTTGTGGAAGGTAATTTCCTCGCCAATGTTTAAATCAGATACCCCATCCCCATAGGTGAAACAAAAAGATTCTCCTTGTTCCAGATATTCAGATACCCTTTTGAGTCGACCACCAGTCATAGTGCTTTCTCCAGTGTCTACTAAAGTTACTTTCCAGGGTTCCGCGTGCTTTTGATGTACAACCATGCCATTTTGTGCCATATCAAAAGTCACATCAGACATGTGCAAAAAATAATTGGCAAAATATTCCTTTACCATATATCCCTTGTAACCCAAGCAAATCACAAACTCATTCACTCCATAGCTAGAGTACATCTTCAGGATATGCCAAAGAATCGGTTTACCACCGATTTCTATCATGGGTTTAGGCCTAGTCTGCGACTCCTCACTAATTCGGGTGCCCAATCCGCCGGCCAAGATCACTGCTTTCATCAAATTTCTCCGCTTATATGCTACAATTCCACAAAACCATTCGCAATTAAATACAGGTGCTCATGCCACACCAAAAACCAAAATCCGTCTCCATCATAACACCAACTTTTAATCGACCTGAAGCACTCATCTGCAATCTGATGGGATTAAGGCAACAGATCGACCTACCAGAGGGCTTAAAGGTAGAAATTGTCGTAGCTGACGATGGATCGGGGGAACCTACCCGACAACTGGTGGAAACACAAAAAATCGATCATCCCTTTCAGATAAAACACGCATGGCATGAGGACAAGGGTTTTCGACTGGCAAAAATTCGTAATGCTGCTTTAAGAATGTCTGAGGGCGAGTACATTATTTTTTTGGATGAAGACTGTGTGCCATCTCCAGATTGGTTAAAAAACCATTTGAATCTGGCAGAACCGGGCTGGTTTGTAGCAGGGAATCGCATACTGTTAAATCAGGACTTCACAAAATTAGCTACAGCAGATCCGAAGCGACAATTTATGCATTACTCCGCTTGGGACTGGTTTCTTGCCTACCTCAAAGGATTTAGCAATCGTCCCTTCCCTCATTTAAGATTGCCTGGGGTGTGGTGGAGACGACTCCGACCAACAAAATGGCAGGTTTTAAAGGGCTGTAATATGGGAATTTGGCGAGAGGATCTGGTAGCAGTCAATGGATTTGCTGAGGATATGGAAGGCTGGGGCCATGAAGACGCCCATTTTGCCGTGCGTTTGATTCGCCTAGGAAGAAGGCTTAAGGATGGGAGATTTTCTGTACCTGTATTTCATTTGTGGCATAAACAAAATGATCGCAGCAAGGAAGAAGAAAATCGTAAAAAACTTCAGGCAATGCTTAATTCTGATGAAATTCGTGTCAAAGCCGGGTTGGTATACGAGTGAATAAAGTCTCCGTCTACATCATTACATTTAACGAAGTGAAAAAACTTAAAGCCGCCCTTGAGAGCGTCCTGTGGGCTGATGAAGTCATTGTGGTGGACTCACACAGTACAGACGGAACCATTGAGTTGGCACAATCTTTGGGAGCCCGTGTGGTTCAGGTAGATTTTCAAGGTTTTG
>DITF01000307.1 GCA_002422125.1 bacterium UBP17_UBA6191 | reverse complement strand
CTCAGCGGAGCCGTATAGGTCCATAAGGAAGAAAGGACCCATGCAGATAGGATTATCATTGATGATTGGAAAGTATTTATTTAAAGGGGTGTAGGGGGAGATGTCTCGCAGCATTTACTATCTCTTTAGATCATTAATTCAGTTGTTGTGTTGCCAGGATTATGCATTTCAAAATCATCAAACGAATTCCCGCACAAGTTCCCCTTCCTCNNCAGTTGTTGCAAAATTTGCAACAACTGATTCCCGCACAAGTTCCCCTTCCTCAAAAATGTTTTTAATATGCCGGGAGATGACCGACTTATCCCGTTGAAACAATTCAGCCAGTTGTTTGAGGGAAAGCCGGCAGGTCTCGCCCCGAAAAGCGACTTCCAGGCGCGTTTGTCCATCCTCGGTCTGGTAGAGAAGGAATTCGGCAGGTTCGGGTTGCGCTGTCAAGTTGTTCGTCGTCATTCGGTCAAATCCGTTTGAATCTTCCAGCTTACATATATTATTGGCCATTCAACCAATAAGAAGGGATGAGAAATTCGTCATGTCCTTTGCGCCAGTTACCAACGAGATGTACATGAGAAATCCCTTTCCAAGTGATATCTCCTGCATGTTCAGTCACAATCACCTGAAATTGGCCTGTTACTTCATCCATAAAATGAGACAAGGCACTGAAAATGCGGTGTACCCCTTCAATGTCTGGGGAGTTATCAATCTTAGTCTGTCCATTCGGAGTCTGTTCCATCGAAGGCCATGCCTCAGGAAAATACACTTGACTTGGCTGGTCAATGACAAGAAAGCGGGGTACCGGATTACTACTCAAACTCATGAAATGCTCATGCAGAGCCAGCAAACCAGCGACGTGATACCCGACCCAGTTCTGCCCACTACCAACTTCCCAGAGAAAATCGGTTCGACCAGAGAGCCGACCAAATTGTAAGCTGAGCTCGCGAATATTGAGGCGGACGTTTTTAGTTGCATGCTCAAGCTGCAAAAGCCGAGCATAGTGAGCAATTTTTGCTGATACAGTGTCGAGAGCAGCACTCAGCCTTTCGCGTTGTTTATGTGGATCGAGGTCTCGTTTTAGTTCTGCAATTTTGTTTGCCAAAATTTTCACTTGTTCACGAAGGTCATCAACGTTACGGCTGGCACTTACATTCTCCAAGGCCTGCTCTACACGGCCGACGAATAGATAGATTTGCCTGATGCGCTGCCGCTGGGCAGACAACTCGTTCGAACGGCCTTCTACAAACTTTCGCTTTTGACGGGCTTTGGAAATGGCCGCTTCACGCTCACGGAGCTCTTGCCGCAACGCTGCAAGTTCTCGGTCGAGCTTAGCTGGGGCTTGATGTACCAACGCGGTAAGCGATTTAAATTCACGCGCCAAATTCTGGAGCTCTGTGAGACGAGGATTGCCCTCGGTATGAATTGCGGCACAAACTGGACACTGATGAGTATTGCTCAGGTTTTCCTCAAACCAACCGACACCTTGCATCCGATCTTCTTGATTTGTAAGTGTGTTGCTGTACTCATCGACAGAAGACGAAAGTTGATCAAGCTTACCCAGCCGTCGTCGGATCGAGCCGATTTCCTGGGCAAGCCGGTCTTCTTCGTTAATCAGGAGAGTCAACTCGGTAGCTGCAGCCTCGCTGGTCCCTTCTTTAATATCTGGAATATCCATGGCTTTGATAGTCTCAGGGACTTTTTGTAACTCCAAAATGTATTTGTCCAACGACCAGCCCGCTTCATGAGGTGGTGAGTCTGGTAACAGTCCAAGTGTCCGCGCCTGTAAATAGTAGCTTTCAATCTCGGCTTCCCAAGCATGAGCGGCACTGAGGCGAGAGTCTAGTTCACGCTTTAGGCGATCATGTTCGCGTTCGGTGTCTTTCAATTCACGTTGTTTGGTGAGCGTGTTTGTGTCAATTGCGCCTAAAACAAGAGGGAAAATTACTCGCAATTTTTCGCGATGTTCGGTTGTGTCTGCTTTATAGAAAAAAGTGTAGGGATTGGCTACAATGTGCTGAGGTTGAAAGTTGAACGCTGCCATGTCTCGAAAGCTCGGACGCCCGGCAAAACCTACTTTCTCTTCGGAAGAGAAATCGAGGGAAGGAAGATGAGAAATTTGATTGAATCGATTCTTAAGGTCGACCACCCGAGCATTTTTTTCAACGGTCCTCGGAACGGGCAATTGTAGTCCCTCCGCCCAATAAAGATCACTCGTACTCTGCTGGTCTTCCGGATTACGCCGGGCGACAATCATCTCTGTGTTGGCCAATTGAAGGTGAAGGCCAAACCAACTTGTCACGTTGCGAATTAAATCGACAGGAATTGAGCATTTCCCACTGCCAAGGCAATAGTCGATAATGGATGTCAACGTCGACTTACCAGTTGCACTCTCCCCCGTAATGATATTAATTTTGCCAGGGATAAAAGGAATCACGCGTGGGTTGTGTTTAGAATCTTTCGGCCAAAGGATGATTTTCAAAATCGCAATTTTCATCAGAACTTAATCTCCAAGTGGTTGGTAAGTTGGACAATGGTCAATTCAGCAAAGGTCTGTCCGACCCGCTTAGCGGCTTTTAAGATAGTTTTTACATCATCAGTAACATGTGTTACCGGAGGGGTTTTTTTGCCAGGGATTAGCTGGCGATGGGAGTCTTGATCCATTCTTAGCAAACCGGTCGAGAAGGCAACAGATAGCGCTTGGAAAGTGCGTTCCGATAATGCCTGCATTCGAGCTTGCAGTCCAACGGTAATTTCACGATCATCAGCGAGAGCCTTATAGATGGCGCCTGGTTGAGTTTTTGAGGCCAAGGCTGTTGCTGTACGTTTGTGGAAGGTAAGGGGCAGGATAATAAACACCAGTGGAAAGGACACACCTTCGGTGCGTCCTTTCTTTTCATAGGCTTCATGGACCGTTTGCCAGATCGTTTCAGCCGCAAGACCGGTATTCTGGATGACCCTCTGTTCAAAAAGGACGTCTATCATGACATCTCCTTGAGTTCTCGCATAAGTTCTTCGAATCGTGGATGCCACCCAACTCGGATCATGTCCCTCACGAAGATTGAAAGATTGGTGTACCCGGCTTCTTTCGCATCTTGGATCAGTTTATTTTTCTGTGATGGAGTAACCTTGATTGAAACCGGCTCTGTAAACGGTTCCGCCAGATGCCCTGGCTGCCCGAAATTTAATGTGCTAGGCCCGTGAAAATGAAATGTCTGTTGTTCCATGTTTAGGGTCTCCGGTGGCTTCGCTGAGAATGTTTAATGACTGCAAGCTCTCATTTTATCCAGAAAAAAAAATGCTTTCATCAACGTTAAATGCAGCCATGATTTTTTCCATAGTCGCGAGAGATGGCCTAACGTGTTCATGCTCCCATTCAATAACCATGTTCCGGTGGGATCCTATTTTAGCAGCAAACTCTCGCACTGACAGATTGTTTTTTTCTCTCAGATCTTTAATTACGGATGGCTTATATTTTCGGGTTGGAGTTTTCATAATGTTCTCCTGCTTAATTTTAGGGAGAGCATAAATGACTGCTTGCACGCATGTCAATAAAAAACTTGCGTTTTATTTAAAAAAAAATATAATCCTAAAATATTCAAACAGTTATGTTATGTTTATTGGGATAAAAACTTTAATGCGAAAACCTAATCTGGACATAAAAGAATATCCGCCGATACCTCCTGAGGATAGATATAAACTCGTAAGAGAAAGCATCAGAAATTGGATATTCGCGGGGGGGACGTGGAGCGAATTGGAGGCTTCAGGGCTTGATTCTGCAACAATAGCAAGGATTGCAAAATGGCCACATAAAAAGGGAACAAAAAAACCATCACAGGAGACACTGGAGGCCCTAATTAAAGTAAAAGACATCATCCCCGGATTCCCTTCAATAAAATTTGGAATTGAGGCCGAAAAAAATGAGGCCAAAGATAACCAAACAATTATAAAAATGCTTGAAAATAAAGCGTTTAATCATTATTTTGAGGCTGAAAAACTTATAAAAGCCATTGTTGAGATTGACAGCTTTAACGATCTTAAATCTCTACAGGGGTGTCTAGCCCATGCGGAGAACTTAATAAGCCTATTAAAACGGTTGGACCAAACGCAAAAGGCGCGTCAAGATCAAGAGGCGAATAGAGGGCCAGCCTCAGACCGCGCTGCAAACAACAGATAGGGAGAAAGCTTGGCTTTATCACAGAAAATGGTTTAAGGTTGTTTAATGCGCCCATTTAAATTGCTGTTTTTCGCTTCACTTTCTTTTGTTTTAATCCTTCCCTGCCCAGGGCTTGCCAACAGAGTCCATCCGGAGAAATGGTACCAGGAACGATGGTGCAATGATCATGGGGGACAAATGGAGGTTGTGCTTGCTGATCAGACCAGGTGCGATTGCGAGACAGAAATCCATGCCGTCGAGTTTGACTTTGCAGACAAATGGGCCGAGGCGATCGGGCAGGCCCTCCACTATTCCAGGTTGACTGGGAAACGAGCGGGGATTGTGCTGCTTCTGGAATCCGACAA
Source organism: bacterium UBP17_UBA6191 (assembly GCA_002422125.1). Lineage (GTDB taxonomy): Bacteria > Muiribacteriota > UBA6191 > UBA6191 > UBA6191 > UBA6191. Next base: position 1,691 of record DITF01000307.1, on the reverse strand, counting down.
GAACCGCAAATTCAAAAATCGGCTTGAAAATACCATAAAATATTTTAATCTACCGGTTGATGTTTGGCTTGTAACTTACTGAAAGTTTTATAAAAATATTTTCATTACATGGAGGTACCTATAAAGAATGCTTCGACTCTTCCTCTTTATTGTGATTTGTATTTTCGCAGTCATGTTTATTGTCCTGGTGATAGCAATCCCCTTCTCGGTGAATCGCATCAAAACCGAGATGATCAAGCTCAATAAAACAACTGAAGACATGCTGGCCACATTAAAACAACGGTAAGCCATGGCCGTGATGCAGCTCCCAGATGGCCGATGGGTCGTTTACTACCAGAATAAAACATCCGGTGGAAAACGGCGCCGGGAATATTTCGGCCGCGGCCCGGCAGCGGAATCCGCCGCCAAAGAACGCAATGACGACCTGCGCCTCCGCAGGATGCGGCCAAGGCAGGGCTACGGCCCGCTCTTCGAGGACCTCGCATTTGAATATCTCGAAAACAAAAACTTCGATCTTAACTCACAGACTCATCTTGAGACACGTTTAAAATCAAACATCCTGCCGGATCTGGGCGCGATCCCCGCGATCCGGATCACTGACATCCACCTGGACAAATACATCCAAAAGCGCAGGCTGCAGACGATCAAAAACAAAAAGATAGTGCAGGCCAAGTTTAACACCATTGCCCGTGAGCTGGCCGACATCAAGGCAATCCTCAACTGGTCAGCCACACGTCGGCCGCCGCTGATCCCGATTAACCCCATCCGGGATTACAAACTACCAAAACGTGACGACGAGATAATCCTGCCGCCCACCCCGGATGAAACAGCCGCCATCCTCAAACATGCCCCCGCGCACCTGAAACGGGCCATAGCCCTGAGCTATTATCTGGGGCTTCGCCCTGGAGCCGTGGAACTGCTCACCCTGACATGGGACCGCATCAACTGGAGCACCCAGACCATCATGGTGATCTCAGCCAAAAAGGGCGGCCCCAGGATGCGGAGCGTCCCCATACACAAACTGTTTCTGAAGACCCTGAAGGACTGGCACAAGATAGACAAGGAGGATTTCGGCCCCGCAACCGGCGCAGCCGCCATAGTGCGGTATCGCCGCAAACCAATAAAGAGCATCAAAACCGCATGGAAAAAGGCCCTGTACAACGCTGGCATAACCAGGAGGCTAAGGCCCTATGACCTGCGCCATCATTTCGTAACCAAGGCCCTGGAGGCAGGGGCGGACTACAAATCCATAGCCGAGATAGTAGGCTCCAGGCCGGAAACCCTGATGAAATACTACCAGCACGTGACGACAGAATTGCGCCGGCAAACCGTCTCAAAAATCCCCCCCATCAACCTATATGAAACCAAAAAAAAGGGCTAAGGTCTTGGGTACAATGTACCCAAAACCCGCCCTTTTCAATTTTTCAAAATCACATCTAACTTATTGATTTAATTTGGTGGAGATGATCGGGATCGAACCGACGACCTGTACGTTGCGAACGCAACTATTCTTTTTAATATATTGTTTTTACGATATTTTTTTCTTGAATCTCTGGTTACAAATATATTTGTGCCCAGGTCAAAATATCAGGACAGGTACCTGTCTTAGCTCTCAATATAAAACCTGCCATTCTCAAACCCCAGGACGCCCTCCCCTAACACCTCCCAATCTTTCCATCGCCGCCATTCAT
>DITF01000147.1 GCA_002422125.1 bacterium UBP17_UBA6191 | reverse complement strand
GGGGTTCGAATCCCCTTGGGAGTATATTAAAAGCCGCCTGTTAAAGGCGGCTTTGTTTTAGTTTGCCAAGCACAGATTTATTGTGTCCTAGAAGTGGCTCCGTAGAAGATTTTAAATTTATTTTTTGGACAAAAATTCCCAATTGACTTGGGTTCATCAGTCACCAAATGAGGTTGAAATTCTTTCTCTGATTGCTCAAGCCGAACTGTTAAAGAATTTTCCGATTTTTCAGCAATCTCCATCTCTAGCTCCCTATTTCAATTCCTACAGTTTCGCCTGACACCAAAAATAAAATTATTCCTTGATTTCCCTTGAGAAAAATGCGGGGGGGGGTAGAATTGCCCGCTAACAACCATAGGAAAAAGGCAGGATAGAAACATGGCAAATTGTCCATCATGTAGTTTGGAAATTTCAGCGGGGACTCAGTGGTGTGGTGTCTGCCGCACAAATGTCCTGAATCAAAGGAACGGTCGCTTGGCTTCACCGCTGGCGAGGCTCGGGGCCTTCTTCCTCGATCTAGCCGTGCCACCAGTCGCTTTCATCTTGATCGTCCTCCTAGGGTTGGTAGAGCTCGGTGTCGTGCTTGTTTTGGCTTACATCATTTGGGCGTTCATACTCTTCGCAAGGGGGTCAACACCCGGCAAGAAACTCCTTGGCATACGAGTCATCAAGGTGGATGGAGACAGTGCGGGCTTCTTCACGATGCTCATTCGCGAATTGATCGGAAAGGCAATATCAGGTATGCTTATGTCGTTGGGTTTTCTGTGGATCCTCATCGACCGCGACAAGCAGTGCTGGCACGACAAGCTCATGAGCACTTATGTGGTAGAGGAACTAGAATGAGTGAGACCAACAAGCTGGCTTGGCTTAGTTCAGGTATTCTATTCTGAAAACAGTTGATTTTGCCGAGCAACAAAAAAGCAAAATAAAAGGTCCTTCCAATGCCAGAAAACCCTCAAACTGGGGATTAGATTTTTAGGCAAGCAAATGGAATTTGTACATGGGCTACAGTAACTTCTCGCTTTCCGCGCCCCCATTTATGTGAATTCAGTAGATAGCCTAGAATACTGACAACTAGGCGGTGCGAGAAGATTTTTATGATGGGGGTTTGCCTGCCAGGAAAGAAGGGGTTGCCTATTCTGGCAGCTTCGATCCAAAATTGTGTCATGAGTAATTTTAGCACCTGATTCCCTGCTCGAGGCAAAGCCGCCTGATCAGTGCCAAAAATTTATCAATTTCTTCCTGACTATGAAGATAAACATGCTGCATTTCACAAAGGGTGGCCAGATTCTCCACCATATTCTGGCCCCCATCTTTTACAGGCTTGATATGGTGAATGTCCAGAAATCGTCTATGATTACACCTTCTCCCATGCTTTTGAAAACTGTACCGTCTCTCATCCCTTAAATTCAACTGATTTAAAATATGCTGTGGGATGTGTTTTCTTTTATTGCCTGTGGGTCCAGCGTCCTGCGTGACAGATTGTTTTTCTTTTGCTCTTTCCGCCTTAATCAGTGGGTCATATCTGGCTAAAGCGTCGTTTATTGCCCATTCAAACACTTCGGTTAAGGTTTTATTGCTCTGGCATTTCTTGGAAAAAACATCCTGGGCCCGCTCGGCCAAAGCTTTGAAATCTTCCGTGACATCAATACTTAAACGAAAGTAGTCGACATTAACTCTTTGCCAGTAGTCGCGTCTTGGTTTGTAGGTGAATACCTTGGCGACCTCTTTTTTCAGTTCCCTGCAGGATAGCTTTTTAAATTGTAACTATTCATCTCCCAAAAACTTTTTTAAATTGACAAAAATATCTTGACACTTTTTTCGAGTTTTTTGGATTTTCTGTCTGTTTTTCCGTAAGAGCCTGTTCATGATCTATGTTCGTTACGAGATTTAGCGAGGAATTCAGCAACAAGGCGGAGGACTAAAATCAAGCGAAGGCGTGCTTGTTGCACGATGAGATTGATTTTAGCCGCACAACACAGTGGCTGAATTCCGCCGCAAATCGCAGTAGAATAGAGATCAGGAGCTGGCTCTAATACCTATACCCCAAAGACACCCAGCTATAAAAATTTTCCTCAGTGCTATGACTGACTCCGATTTCAATTGGTCCAGCAGGGGTCAACTTCACTAACGACACACCGGTACCTTTCATAGCGTTGTTGCGGCTGTAAAGTTTCTCGGAGTCATCATCTAATGTTCCCTCATTATGGCGAATGATAAGAATAGATTCGGGGTTCATGCGGTATTGCATTCCAACCTGCCAAGCCATCATATTTTCAGCGTAGCGGCCTCGGTAACGAACACCGGTAAATCCGTGAGGGCTGCGAAAGCTCTCAAAACCACCGAGAAAAAAGTGGCGGTGAATTGGCAATGTCCCGCCGGTATTTCTGCCTGTCTTAAATCCCAGATCCATACTGAATCTATCGTTAACAGGGAAAAATCTCTGCCAGATACCTAACAGGTAACGGGAATCATGATCCGAGGAATAATCCCTATCGGTGACAAAATATCTGATGTCCGCAAACTCCCCACGACTGGGATAAGCCGTTGCATTTAAGGTATCCTTCTGAAAATGGGCAATCAGACCAAAATCGGAACTCCTGGATCCTTCTCCAGGAATGCGGTTCCTTTCCTCTTCCCGATTGAGGATTTCACTGCGTACCCCAATACCAAATCCCTTGTTGCGACTGCGCACCGTCCCATAGATGATTTCACCAATAAGTAAATCATAGTCATTTTCATTGGTAAATCGCCCGTTTACATTGCGAGATTCATAATCAAGCTCCTGATACTCAATTAATGTCTTAAAACCGGACTGAGTTTTGTGTCCAAACTGATGAAAAAATGTGGACTCAATTTTAAGCTCGTTTTCGTTACCCAATTTAGCCGCAATAGCGGTTCTCGAATTGTTAAAACCCAGATTTCTAGCCATGATCTGACCATGAATGCTGGCTCTTTCCGCCGTATCGTAGTGCAGGGCAAATCCCAACTGGGCTGGAACCTTTTCCTGAACCTTAAAAACCAGCACATCGCCTTCAATTCCATAAGTGACTGTGTCAAAAAAGGCCGTGTTGTACAATCTGTCTATGGCTTGTTTCGTCTGATGCCAGTTAAGATTGGCTGGAAGGCTAATACCAGCCTCTCTTATCACAAACTGGGGCAGTAAATTTTGCGCACCAATTACACGAATTTTTTCGATTCTGTAGGTTTTCTCAGAACTAAGATTAGGATCAACTTGTCTCGTAGTATTCAGTGTAACTCCAGAGGCCTTTAATCGCTTCAGAATTTCTGGTAGAGCCTGTGTTGCAGCTTCCTCTCCAACCGCAATTAATTCTTCCACCATGGAAAAATCAATGTGCTTCAACTCACTTAGCTCGGGCCGAATTAGGACATCACAAAGGGCGGCCTGTTCGCGGTTTGATTCTGCAGCCGGAATACTAATGGACTGATCAAAAATTTTCAAAAGGGAGTCCAGTTCCGAGGCCTTATACAATGGAGCACCGACATCCACCCCGATCACAATTTCTGCCCCCATTCCCCGTAAATCCTGGGCTGGCAGATTGCGAGACAATAAACCATCGGCCAACAAACGATCCTGTATCGGCCAGGGAGTGAAGGCCGTTGGTATGGACATACTGGCACGCATGGCCTCCTGAAGGGTTCCTTCTTTGATGAGATACCCCTTACCAGTCTCCAAATCTGTAGCCAGACTACCAAATGGGATCGGTAGTTTAGAAAAATCGGATTTATCCTGAACTGCCCAAACAAACTCTCCTAACCTTGTCAAAAGACTCTGACCGGAATAAAGCCCCGTGGGTAAAGTAATCCGTTTATTTTTTACCGGCAAGGTCAAAATGTTTTTGCTGAACTGTTCCTTGTCCTCTAAAAGCAGTTCACGGCGGTCGGGAATGTCCTTAAATATTCTGGTCCAATCAACCTTCAAAAGCCCCTTTTCAATTTGCTCAGCCGTATAACCGGAGGCATACAGGCCCCCAATAATTGAACCTATTGAAGTTCCGGTAATACAATCAATTGGAACCCCCGCCGATTCCAAAACCTTCAACACCCCCACATGAGCAAAACCTTTGGCTCCACCACCACTTAAGCTGATCCCTACAACCGGCTTTAGGTCCCTACTGGCAAGACAGGAGGCATCAAGGGACATGACAACACTCAAAGACAGCATTCCATGAATAAATTTGCGCATAATTCTTGTATGGTTCAACATAGGGGTTGCATCTTTACCTGATTTAGTTTAAGTATGGATTTTATGGAAACCAATCGACACAAACGCGACCTGCGTAACCGTCTAAGTCGCACAGATGCCCAAAATAAAGTTCAACTAGAACCATTTCGCCGAAAAATTCTATCTTTTTATCGTTATATAAAAATTGCTGACCCAGCCCAATTTCGCGACGAACTATTTTTACACTGGAATGAGCTTGGTGTCTTAGGCAGAATCTATTTGGCTACGGAAGGAATCAATGCACAGTTGAGTGTACCGGAACCAAACCTGCAAAAATTTCGGGATTTTATCGATTCCAACAGCTACCTGAATCAAGTGCCGTTTAAAATGGCTCTGGAAAACAAACAGGACGCTTTTATTAAGTTAATTATCAAAATCAAAGACCGAATTGTGGCCGATGGTTTGACGGATTTGGATTTTGATTCTTCAAAATCAGGCCGACATTTAAAGGCCAGTGAATGGAATCAGGCTATGGAAAATCCTGAGGCCATAGTAGTTGATATGAGAAATTGTTATGAAAGTGAAGTTGGACATTTTGAAAATGCCATTACACCGGCCGTCGAAACCTTTCGCGAAGAACTGATTCAGGTGAAAGAGCTTCTTCAAGAAAAAAAGCATAGACCCTTATTACTTTACTGTACCGGTGGAATCCGTTGTGAAAAGGCTAGTGCATGGCTAATCAGTCAGGGTTTTGAGAATGTATCCCAGCTAGAAGGCGGTATCATTGATTACGCTAGGCAAGTAGAAGAATTGGGTTTGGTATCAAAATTTAAAGGTAAAAACTTCGTCTTTGATGAAAGAAAGGGCGAAAGAATTACAGATGATGTGGTAGCCGTCTGCCATCAATGTGGTCAGGCCTCAGACAACCATGTCAATTGTGTCAATGATGCCTGTCACCTTTTGTTTGTGCAATGTGAGCAATGTCATACCCAGCATGAAGGATGTTGCTCAAAAGAATGTCAGGAGTTTATTAAATTAAGTGAGGCTGAGAGAAAACCCAGATTCTCAGAATTTGCGCACAAACGCGATTCACATTACATCTCGGATTTGCCCTACTCCCCCTTCCGGGGGATGGCAGGCCAAAAACCTTAGAATTGATTGCCTAAAGCACTTTTTCTCTTAACTCGCCTGACCTCGGAATGCACAGTAAACCCCAGAATTGCAGGTATTACAAACAGAGAAAATACGGTGCTCAAAAAAAGTCCACCTAAGACGACACTACCAATTCCTCGGTACAATTCTGAACCAGCACCGGTGGCAAAAACCATGGGTGCCAGACCCAAAACACTGGAAAAGGTGCTGGCAAAAATTGGCCTCAGCCTTGTTCGAACAGATGTATCAATGGCTAACATGCCATCCATGCCACCTAGACGAATATTCTGTAAAGTTTGGTACACAATCAGGATGGCATTATTGACCACAGTACCAATCAAAATAATAAACCCTAGCATGGACACAATATCAAATGCCTGAGGTGCCAGAAATTTATCTACCAGCCTTAATCCTACAAAGCCACCGCCAGCCGCCAGAGGTACAGAAAACATAATAATCAAGGAGAAAAAATAGCTCTCCATTAAGGAAGACAATAAAAGATAGGTAATCAGGACAGCTAAAAGTAGCTGCCATTGCATGGAATTTTTGGTTTGGGTAAGTTTGTCGGCCTGGCCACCCAAACTGACAAACATCCCCTCCAATTGGCCCGCCTCTCTGGCCGGAGCCAGAAGTTTAGCATCCAGAATTTCCATGGCCTCTTCAATGGGCATGGAATCAGGAGGAGTTACAAGCAGACGCATGGAGCGCCGCCCATCTCTCCTATCAATCTGAGTCAACCCACTACCATAACTCAAAGCAGCCACTTCCTGTATTCTAACCAATTTGCCAGCACTACTGGCAATCTGGGTATTAAGAATGTCCTCAGGAGATTCAAGGGTGTTTTTATCGGCTCGTACCACAATGTCAATTTTCTTCATACCTTCGGGGGAGTACTCCGAGATCTTTCTACCCTCCATAAGGATATCTACCCAGAGCCCTAACTCATATTCAGTAAATCCATTGGCTATCACTGTGTCACCATTTGGTAAAAAATTGGCTTCAGGATAAGTCATTTCAAGCGATGGAGAAGGCATGACCTGGGCTCCTGGAATCAAGCCCATAATCTGCCCAAAAAACTGGCCTGCCAGAGCCAGATTTTTTCCCATGTCACCACTGGAAACTAAAACTTCCACAGCCCGGCCTTCACCCATATCGCTAGCAAAAATACTGGGTTGGAAAGCAAAACCAAAAACATCAGGAATGCTATTCATCACCATATTAAACACTGGTAGCAGAGGCTTGACCAAATCATCTGAAATAGCAGTACCACCAAAAATATTCATCTCATCGGATCCGACATAAAACAGATTATCCATCTGTGGTTGCGATAAATCACCACCCATATAAGGCTTCATCTGCGCAAAAATCTGCTTGCCTCTTTCATGTGCTTTATCAGCCGTGTATCCAGGAGGTGGAATCATAATCCCTAGTACAAAGTTCATATTCCCTTGGGGTAAATATTCAGATTTTGGCATTAGTACCATTACGGTACCAACGGACAGAGATACCATAAACACAATGGTCACAAATCTGCGCAAACCTGTTTTTAAGGTCGCTTGTGAAATCCAAAGAATGATTCCAGAAAAAAAGATCCCCAATTTGTCTGTAGGGAATTTTCGATTAAGATTTACCTCAGCCCGCTGATACAAAAGATGCATTACCGATGGAATTACAAATACTGATACTAAAAAACTTATGGAAATGGCAGAAGAAATAGCTATGGCGATATCTCTAAACAACTGTCCAGCTTCCTCACGCATAAAAATAACTGGCACAAATACTGCGATTGTAGTCATAGTGGAAGCCATAACAGCCCCAACCACCTCAGAAGTGCCATCATAACAGGCATCATAAGGTGATTTACCCATTTTTCGATGTCGATCAATGTTTTCCAAAACCACAATGGCATTATCTACCAACATTCCAACAGCAAATGAAATTCCGGCTAGACTCACTACATTGAGATTTCGACCACTCAACCACAAAAACAAAAAAGTGCCAATTCCAGAAATTGGAATCGCCAAAGCAATTGTGACGGTTGAGCGAACACTTTTTAAGAATAGAAACAAGATACAAACAGCCAGGATTCCACCCATAAGGATATTGTCTCTAACTCCGAAAATGGAACCAGAAATATAACCAAGCTGATCAAAAACGATCTGCATTTCCAGTCCCTTATCCTTCAAAAGGGTTTGATTCAATTCCTCTACCCTTTGCCGAGCCTTGCGGGTCATCTCAACAACATTGGCACCCTGAACTTTTCTGAACCCAACTACAATCACATCTTGATCGTTTTGGATAACCGATACCGCCAATGGGGCTAGACCCAAACGAACATCAGCAATATCTCTTAAATAAACCCTGTTGATTCCATCATCACGCATTACAATCGATAAAGGGTCGATCAGATTTTCAAAGCGAGTCAATGTTCTAATGCGGTAATTTTTTTTGTCCATAGCCAGAAGTCCGGCCGATAAATTCTGATTCACCTCTGAAAATCGTTTCAGTACCTCCTCAATCCCCATCGAAAAGGATGCTAGTTTTTCAGGATTTAGGGTAATATCCACCTGCATTGGACGGCCACCGGAAATAAATAGGCCCCCTACTCCCTCAATCCGCTCCAATTCTGATTGAATCTCATTGTCAAAGTAGGTTCTGTACCAGGCGATATCTTGCTTTTCACCTTCTCTGACCCGGATAACACTCCATATCACGGGCTCACCAGCAGAACCACTGGAACTGATGATAGGCTTTTGAACATTATCAGGATACCTTGGCACCTCGCCTATCTTGTTAGACACTCTAAGCAAAGCATCGTCAAGATTGGTGTTGAGTGAAAACCTTAAAGTAATCGTACCTACAGAATCGCGAGAAATGGAATCGATCCTTTCCAGTCCGCGTAAAGACTTTAAAACATTCTCCTGTGGCTCAACCACATCCTTTTCAATCTCATAGGGAGTGGCCCCAGGCCAAAGAGTCATAACTGTGATTTTAGGAACCTCTATGTCTGGGGTGAGCTGCATGGGCAAATTCTGAAGGCCAACAAAACCAAACAGAACCAAGAGCAGCACAAAAACGCTCATGCTAACCGGATTTAGAATAGAACTTCTGAGTAAATTCACTGCATCACTTCCACTTGCCTACTAGGACTAAGTCGTTCGTTTCCTTCAATCACCAAATTTGGCAACGAGTCCCCAAATGTACTCTTGTCCAGAATGACATTCCTGCCATAATAACCAAGTACCTGCACAGAAACTGGCTGCGCCACACCATCTTCTACCTTATACACCATAGGCCCCGTGGGGGACTGAACCATGGCAGAACGAGGGACAAGAACTCTTTGTGCTTTAAAACTGGTGGGAATTTCTATCCGGGCCGTCATGTTTTGTAAGAGCCCATCCTGCCAGGGTATAAAAAACCGGACCCTAAAGGACTTGCTTCTGATGTCTCCATCGGGAAGGACAGTGTCCAAAACCGCTTCCGTAACCAACCCCAATGCCTCTACCGAAACCGATACAGAATCTCTCTCCTTTAAGTACTTTAATGTAGACTCAGGTAACGAAACCTCAACCGTAACTTCCGACAAGGAAGCGATGCGGCCCACCATTCCACCCAAGGAAACCCACTGCCCAACATCCACACTTCGGCTCAGAATCAACCCATCGGCTGGAGCACGAATCAAACTTTTTTCGATTTCAGTATCGATTCTTTGTATTCTCGAACGCAGTGTATTTTCTGAAGCCCTTAAAGCCTGAGCAGCATAATACACATTGTCGTAATCCTGACGGGTAACAGCCTTTTCTTGCCAGAGTTTTTTCTGCCTTTCCACTTCAATGTCCTTCAGAGCTAGATTGGCCTGAACCTCAGCCATCTGAAACTCAATGGTCTGGCGATCCACCAATAGAAGATCGGTGTTAAGTCTGACTAAAACATCCCCCTTCTTCACTAGTTTCCCCTCTTGAAGAAAAATTTCCTCCACTAAAGCCTCTCTCTCCGAAGAAATATCAGAGGACCGAGAAAATTGAACAATTCCAGTGAACTCTGAAGACTGAGAAACAAGCTCTGCTACTGCCTTGGAAATTCGTACTCGCGCTGGTGGGGCATCAGGCCCGCCAAAGGACCACAGCGGCTTAAAATTTCCAAGTAACGGCAAAAGTATCAGACAAACTTTTAAAAACATAAATTCACTCCAGATTTCCAACTTCAGCGCAAGGCATGATGACGCATGCTAATACAATGCTTACCAATGTTCCAAAGGATTTTTATACTAAAACAGTAGGAAGTGACATGTAGACGGGTAGAGACTATAATGAGGTCACATGAATTCTGTTCTAAGTCTCGAAACCACGGTGGAACGAATAAGAAACTTATCCACACTGCCACAGGTGGCAATTCGGATTCTGCAAAGAACATCGGATCCCAACAGTTCTGCCAAAGATCTGGAAGATATCATTCGTGCCGATCCACCATTAGCCGCAGTGCTTTTGCGAATGGTCAACTCAGCCCATTTTGGGCTTAGGGAGCGGGTTCTTGATATTCGTAAAGCGATTATTTTTTTAGGTTTTCGTACCGTTAGAGATCTGGCCTTAAGTGCCTCAGTCTGTGACATTTTTAAGTCAAAAGACCAGATCGGTACTTATTCCCGAGTGGGCCTCTGGAAACATTGTGTTGGGGTCGGGGTGTGTTCCAAAGCGATTGCTCAAAAGCTGAATCTGGACTTTGCCGATAATCTTTTTAGCCTGGGAATTCTTATGGACTTAGGCATCATCATGCTGGACCAGTATTTACACGATGAGTTTCAAAAAATTCTATTACATTCAGATTTTAAGACTCAGGGCATGCATGCTATCCAAAAAGAAATTCTTGGCTTCACCCACATGGAACTGTCTGAAAAAGTTGGGCAGGCCTGGAAACTCCCAACAGAGGCACTTTGTGCTATGGCCTACCAGCAAAAGCCCCGTAGTGCCCCCTCCGAGTTTCACAGCATGATGTCCGTGATTTTTTTGGCTAATACCTTAATCAATGCCCAAGAGTTTGGTTTTGTTACAACCTCTGTCGTAGAACCAACGGCATTTAATTTTTCTCTGGCTCAGTTAGGCTTAAAGAAGCTGGATGTCCGTGTGATTCTTGAAGATCTCCCCAAGGAATTAGAGCGGGCTACCGAAATCATACAACTTGCCGAAGGCTAAACCGCCTCAATGCAAAATTCCATCGCAGGCTTTGGCTACCGAGGCTAGTCTGGCCAGATCATGAATCTTGCTTTTGGGAACCTGATGATCCAGAAGCGTCTTCTCATGGGCTGCAATACAGTTTTTGCATCCATTTAAAACCGATACCGCAAATGCAATCTGCTCAAAGGCCACTTTCCCCATCAAAGGCTTAAGCATTCCGTTCATTCTTAATCCTGCTACTCGATATTCATCGGGAAGTTTGTGTTCTGGACTTGTCTCTTCCACCATATATCGAAACCGGTAATAAGTATTCATTAAACCCATAAGGGCTGCTGCCTGTTTAGCTTCTTCCAAAATCTCCCCGCCCAGACCAAAAGACTCAAGCTGATGCCTTGCCAGATCTTCGAGTTTTTTGTTTTTTAAACTGGCTGCCAAGCCTAAAAGAACAAGGCCAGATTCCTCCATGCTTAAATCCGATTCCCCCAGAAATTTTTTCAGATTTAATTTAATATCGCGGCCAATGGCTGTATCCAAACTTGCAAATACTTCATCAATCATAATCGTCTCCTATGAGCCAGCCGCCAGAACGCATATCCTGGCGGCACTAACCCTGTTTCTACTAACCTAATGTAGCCTGACCCTTTTCCCAATTACAGGGACACAGCTCATCCGTCTGTAATCCGTCCAGGGTTCTAAGGATCTCTTTCACATTGCGGCCAACACTAAGATCATTCACAGAAACCCAACGAATCACTCCTTGAGGATCCACAATGTAGGTGGCCCGAAATGGTGCTCCTACCTCAGGATGCAAAATGCCCAGTGCTGTGCTCAATTCTTTTTTGTAATCCGCCAGCATTGGAAATTTCAGATCTCGCAAATCCTGGTGATTATTCCTCCAGGCCATGTGTACAAAAGCTGAATCAGCACTAGCCCCAAAAATCTGGGCTTCTCGGTCTCTGAAATCATTAAAGTGCTGATTAAAAGACGCGATTTCAGTAGGACATACAAATGTGAAGTCCAAGGGCCAGAAAAATATAACACTCCATTTCCCTTGCAGGGCTTGTTCTGTAATAACCGGAAAGGACTTACCCTCCAGGGTTACACATGCCTCAAGTTTAAAACTGGGAAACTTCTGAGTGATTCCTATCATTCCATTCATGTAATTCCTCCTTGTTGGAACACATGAATTTTAGAATCATTCAAATATTTTGTCGAGCAGTGTCCATTTTGGACGACCGTCTTTTCGCGCGCACAAACACGGCCACTTCTGAAATATCCCATTCCTTGGACAAACCAGCATAAAAATTAACCTGACCCGGCTCCAAGTCCAAAATATGGTTAGTCTCTTCATCCAGCAAATGATGATGATGATGCACATTGTTGTCATAGACCATTCTGTCCGAATGCGGGAAACGAAACACCTTCATTAAGCCAGCATCAACCAGCATATTTAATGTGTTGTAAACGGTGGCCTGCGAGACCTGGACATCATTTTCTTCGGCCCACAGCTTCACCGTATCCACGGTTGGATGATCGGCCTCACAGAGCACAAATCGGCACAATGCGACCCTCTGAGAAGTGACTTGCAATCCCTTGGAACGCAACATTGTCCTAATTTGATCCACACTTAAACAACTTTTCATAATTTATTCCCTATCCCAGAACTTTATGGTAGTGAATTTGATGAAGCTGTGTCAATTCCCGTTCCGTTCCATAGAGGCTATTCTTGGTCTCAAAGTCTGACATCTTCTGGTTCGGGTAGACAGCCTCTGGCTAACATCAGCGAGGCCAAAAGCAACAGCTCCGAGGCCCGTGACTCATTCGAGCCACTGGCAAGCGAGGCAAATCTTAAAGTCTTGGGGTCAGGCATGCGAGTTTGACCAAGATACACAGACAAATCGCCTGTGGAATGTAAGTCCAGCGCAGGCTGGGGTCTATCGGGAAATCGAATCTGATTCAGCACTGGGTTTGGAGAGAATGGCAACTGTAGAACCTGAGGTTGACCCTTAAACTCGGACCAGCATTCTTCAACTTCCATCCGAGTTACAGACCCATTCAGGTGCAAATGATGATCAAGTACCATGCCACTCTGGATTGGAACCTGCCATAAACTCAGATTCATTTTAATATCATTGGCTAAGGCTATGCCATCTCTGGTGGGCTGTCCAAAAACCCTTAAAAACTCCAAAGCATAGTCATTTCCCAATCCCAAACTCATGGGGATTAAGTTATTGATTATGTCCATCCCCGAAATGTAGGGTTGTGACTGCATACCTATCATAGCTGTAAAATTGGCCTCCACAAGCCCTGAGTCACGGTACAGAGGGAATATAGGCAGCAAAGAGGCTCTGACAATCTGCGAGGCTAAGGCACAAACAAATCCTGTTGCATAACCCCGTTTCTTTTTCTGAAGACTTAATATGTCTAAGTGGTGGGGATTAATTTCGGGACAGATTACGGGAATATCTGGCTCCCTTCTAAAGTTTGCTGCAGCCGACAAAACTGGAAGTCCGTGTTTGGCATAAGCAGGCTCCCACAATGCGGCTGACTTGGTTTCCATGGTGGAAAAAACTAAATCACACTCCTCCTGCACCACACGAATTTTTTCAATCCTCTGGACTCTTTGGGAGCGAATACCTTTATCGATTGTATCCAAAAGAGACAGTTGATTGGCATAAAGGACGGCTAAACTTTCCGAGCCCCCAAATTCCACCAGACTTCCCAGACAAAAAAACGGATGTTGGGCCAAAGACCGAATCAATTCCCGGGCCAACGGGTTCATGACCCCTAAAATTCCGACCCTAAGTCTTGGTCTGACACTTGCCATCTACTCCCCAATTCGCTAGCATTATAACTTAGTCTACACTATAGGCAAGGAACTGCGTACATGCAACCTAACCCAATTCCAGGGGTGCTAGTTATCTATACTGGCGGGACAATTGGTTCTTGGCCCAGAGATCCACAAATCCCATTAAGCCCCTTAAAACCAACCACAGATATAAAAAAGGTTATGGGCATGTTGCCCTTTTATGACTCCAATGCCAACCTATTGCGGTTAGAAAATGCCCTCGTCCCGGTGGATACATTTTCCTTGGACGAACCGATTGACTCCGCTCGCATTCAAGTCTGTGACTGGCAAAATCTGGCCCAACTAATTTATACCAGATACACAAGCTATTCAGGTTTTGTCATACTGCATGGCACCGACACTTTAGCCTACACTGCCTCAGCCTTATCCTTTATGCTGCCTGGATTAAACAAGCCTGTGGTTTTAACCGGTGCTCAAAGGCCCATTGGTCAGTCTCGCTCCGATGCCGTGCAAAATCTAATGACGGCCATAGAGATTGCGGCCCAGGAGTATTTGGGCCATCAACCAATTCCTGAGGTCACTGTGTTTTTTGGCGACCGCTTATTAAGAGGAAACCGCTCGACCAAAGTCAGTTCCCGAAGTTATGCTGCCTTTGTTTCACCCTGTTTCCCCAGTCTGGCCAAAGCCGGAGTACAGCTCCAGATTCGTCGTGAGCTGGTTTTAAAGCCACCATCGGACGGGTTGTCTATTCGCAATAGGATCGATCCCAACCTTGTCTGTTTTGATCTCTTTCCCGGTATGAACTTTTCCTTTATGCAACATATCTGCCAGACTCCCGGTCTTCGAGGTATCATCCTCAAGTCTTTTGGCAGTGGCAACACTCCTGAAACCCAGGAATTTCTGGAAGCCATTGCCAACGCAACTAGGGCCGGAAAAATTGTGGTCAATGTCAGTCAGTGTCTTGAGGCTCAGGTTATGATGGGGAAGTATGAGTCCAGCGCCAGACTTCAGGAACTAGGAGTTATCAGTGCTCATGACATGACTTTTGAGGCGGCATTGACCAAACTATTTGTTTTACTGGGGCAAAACGACGATATTACTTGTGTAAAGGAACTATTCGGCCAGGAAATCGCCGGCGAGATGCTAAGGGAAAGTGCATGACAAACCCATCCATTGTCTTTGAAAAAATTATATTGGCGGGTGCTCCCTGCCTGATGGCCTACACACACAATA
>DITF01000239.1 GCA_002422125.1 bacterium UBP17_UBA6191 | reverse complement strand
GTCAATTCTGGCTCGGCCTTCGGTAGTCAATTGCTCCCAAAAATACAAAAGGGTCATAAAACCTAAACCATAAGATGCTTGCAATTGGTAACTCTGAGTCTGAGTTAAAAGTGACGGTACGGGCCCCATCACCCCTGAAGACAGCTTATCCGCAAAAAAGAGCGATGGCCAAGGTTGTCCCAAAGGATAATGCAGTAAAAATCCAACCTCAAGGGGGGCCTGAGTACCTAGTCTTGAGTCCATGATCAAATCCCCTAAGGGCTGATTATTCTCAAATACCTTTAGAGCACTGTCAGCATTAAAGACAATTTCATTGCCCCTAGGAAATCTAAATGACCCAAAAATTGCCAGAGCCTCAGTCAGCCAGCGATCATCTTCCAGCCAAAACCCTTGTTCAAACAAGGATTTCACCGCCGTTTGATCTTTGGGATTTTGCTTCTGAAACTGAATCAATTTACTCAGGGATCTGGAAAAGCGCTGATAAAATATCTGCTGATTGGCATAAAGTGATGCAGTGCTAATTTTAGCAGCGGCTTGTGTCTGCAAGGCTGAGCGACTTAACAATGGATTGAGTGGATTTAAATCTACATACAAGATATTGCCAAAATTGGATTGCCTGTTTCTGTCTGAAAGCGACGGCACCCTAAGCTGATCAATGGGAGAAAAATAGGAGCCTATCTGTACAGAAGGATCGTCGGAGCCATCGAGAATATCATAAAGAACAACATTTAGAGTGTTATCTTCAGGATTGGAAAAAGCTGGCTGTACTGTCCCGAAGTAGCGAAAGGCATTGCTGGCTATGGCTTGAAAAGTAGAGCCAATATCTTGTATCTGGGCCGTGGTTAAAGCTGTCTGTACCCCACTGTTGGCTGAAACTCGGGTTGTCGCAAAAAGAACGAGTAGCAACAACATACCGATCCATTGTCGTTTCAGAACTAACCCCGTTATGAGCATCATGAACAACACAATGCCTCCCTCCACTATAACCAATCCCAAAGAAGCCAGAACAACCAACGGTAACAGTATTATCTGGGTCCAATGTCTCAAATGAATATCTTCAGAAATAATTTCAGCTATCGGCGGACTAGTAACATAGTACCACTGAACAATCTCCCTGCCCCACCTTGTCTTTAGTAGGCATTTATCCCGGAATCGACTTAAAATTCTTACTGAAAATGCATCTTTGTCACCAAAAGCGGCTGTGGCGACAAAACAACCACCACCACCTCCACCAGCAATCCGTAAAAACTCCTCTTCTGTCTGAGCAGGTGGATTTGTTACTGTACCTGAGCTGCTACCGGACGCACTTATCAAACTATTTGGTACTAATTCAAATACTAAGGAAAAGTTTCTAGCGGTCGCAACCTCATGGATCAAGAGTAATTTTATGCTGCTGCGAGATGCCTGAAATATCCTTCTATCACTACTGGAAGCCATAGTAGAACCAAGAGAAAATGAGAGTGGACTGTATCCCCGAAGGGCCAGACCAGTTGCCGGGGCATTTGAGCCTAGCGACCAGGACAACGAGGAATCGGAGAGATTTGTCACAGTAATTTCAAACAGACCAGCTCCCGAAATAGAGACATTCACCGCTTTTGTTGTTGTCCCTGTTGGTAAATCTGCTGCCTGAATTTCAATGGCAGTTGTTACTGAACCAAACTCCTGATTTGAAGCAAGCAGTACTACGGAACGGGTGGTAACTGTATCCAAAGTAGGCACAGAAAGATTAAACTGCCTTAAATTGTCCTGTTGATTTATGACCAGAACAAGCTTGTTTTCGGCCTGATACAAAGGAATTTGTATGTCCTCAATGGATTGAGTAGTCCCTAGTCTGGCTCGGGCTGAGAGATTTTGTTCGGCATACTCAACTCCTCGTGAATCGCGATTGAAAAGAAGCACACTAGAGTTTCCCAATCCCCCGGCTGGCCTAAATAACACATTTCTGGTACTATTCAGCCCTCCGCCCAATAGATTTGCCATGCCAGCCTGATACTGTTGTAACTGCATTTCCAACTGGATCCCGGGCCCGTCAAGGATTGGAAACTGGCTGCGTTTGAGACGGGAAAAATTGGCTGCTTCTATTTGAAATCTTTTCTCCTGGGTATTGATGATTAAGGACTGGTAGAAGTCCTCCAAAATCGAACCTAATGTGAAACCTCTTGCCGCAATCAAATCTCCTAACGCCAAAAGGCCTGTTCTACTATCTTGAGCCAGACTGCGAAAGAACTCATCCCCTGATGTGTTGGTCGTTTCAAAACTGCCCCCCATCCTGTGAAACAA
The DNA here is from genome assembly GCA_002422125.1 of bacterium UBP17_UBA6191. Taxonomy (GTDB): domain Bacteria; phylum Muiribacteriota; class UBA6191; order UBA6191; family UBA6191; genus UBA6191. The sequence continues at coordinate 14,707 of DITF01000239.1, read as the reverse complement.
ATAGCTAAAAAACAGATAGGCAAAGCCCCTAAGCTGGGAGTTCCGAACATTATCCATCAGGTCACGGGGTGTTTTTTCGACAAATACACGGTCCAGTAAATCTGGATCCGTAACAAATCCGGCATATACGGAGAGCGGGTCGGCTAGGAACAGATTTACTTCACTTACCGGCTCTGAGGGCACATTCAATATCAATTCCTGTCCCCCAGGAAATGGCCTCTGTTTTAGGAGTCTATATAATATGTATTGGGCATACCCTTCTTGGATCCAAGCTTCTTTTGCCGCATTTTGTTGGTACAAAATCAGTCTGCCTAGAGAACGAACAGCTTCCTGCCAGGTCTTTTTCCTGTTGATTCCTGAAACCAGCTCTTTACTTAATGTCCCAGGATTTAAATCAATATAAATCAGATTCATACGATTTAGTCCTGAGGCCGCCACTTGATCCAAAGGATCAAAACGGGAAGCAAAGTACGAACCTTTGCGCTCATCCTGGGCAGGATCTGAACTGAAGCCATCCTGCATATCCAAAAAGACAAAATTGATCCCGTCCAAAGAAGGATTTGCTGGCACCTTAAAAGAAGTGGCCAGACTCTCCATGGTCAAAATAATCTGTCTCATGGTTTCGGCAAACTGTTCTAAGACAGCCAGCCTATTGACCTCAGATATACTGCCTTCAGAGTCCAGGCCCATAGGACTAGAAGATGCCCATATACCTTCTTCGACAAACATCCTTAGTTCCCAGCCGGGACGAATGGTTTTCTGAAGCCGATTGATAGCATTAAACGCCGTAATTCTATCTGGACTCGAGGCCGCCTTTAAAGGGTCTCTAAACTGAAATAGTCTGGTCTCACCCAGACCAAAACACAAAGAAACTGCACAAAACCAAAGGCTAAGACACAAAAATTGCAATATGCGCATACCTTCAGGACTTCGTACGAATCGCCGGTTTTTTTTATGCCGTTTTGAAAAATGGCTTAACTATAAATTGTCTGGCCAGCATGGCAGCCATAAATACTAGTGCCAATGATAAAATGCATGCAAAAACAAGCCCAAACCGCAGGCTAAGCCAAGCAAAAAAGACCACTGGTAACAAAGCCAACACGGTCAGGCTACTTAATAGAGACGAATCTTGAATCTTGTTGGCAATCACTGGGCTGTGCTGATAATAAAAGGCCACAAAATTTCGGCCCCAGTCAAAATGCATCAATATTGAATCTCTAAAATCAGACAAAACCGAAACCACAGGATGAGTTTTACTCTTAAAGGCCGCTGTCGCGATAAAACATCCCCCACCCCCACCAGAACTTGAGCTACTGCCGCTTGAAGGGGTGTCTCCCGATGCTGTTCCGGTAAAATTTCCCGAAATCAGCTCAGAAATTGTGGCAAATGACTGGTTGATGCCACCGGAAGCACGGGCAAAAGTCAGTGTAGACCAAGACGGATTAGAAATGATGATACGAACCGTTGCAGGAAAAGAATTAATCTGATGGGATGTCGCCAAAGACGAGTAGACTACCTGACCACCCTGAACAATGGCCATATGAAAGGGAGTTGAGGCCGAGACCACCCCAGAAACATTGCTAGGTAATAAGAATATCCGAAACTCCCAGGGACGATAGGTCAGAGATACGGATTGATTATCGGTCAGTGAGGACAAAACGGCAGTGCCATTCTCAGTAAATGAGTCCAAGCGATGAGCAACATCACCAGAATCTCTGTCTGCGGCCAAGGCCACCACAAAATCGCGAAAAACTTGTGAAAAGCTTAAACCGACCTGGGCCAAAGCAGTTTCAATTCCCGCCACACCTTTTACAGGNNTTTGTACAATCTGCCGTATGAGTTGATCAGCCCCAGCCGTATTCTGTTGAATTTCCCCACCCAGTCTTTGCCACAGATAGTTAAAAAACAGATATCCAAGACCTCTTAACTCAGCCGAATCATCTCTGGCTCCAATTGTATCCGTGAGTTGTGGTTCATCCCGAGTCATTAATAAACTGGAAGAAGGATTCTGTAACCAGAATGGTACCTGAGATGGTTGATCCACGGGGCTATTTAAAATCTTTTCAGAATTTACAAATTCCCGCTGATGCAAAAGCCTGTAAATAGCAAACTGGGAGAACCCCTCATTGATCCAGATAGATTCACTGCCATCATATTGATTGTGCAAAACATGCTGAAACTCATGGGCCAACACATGATAAAAATCTTTTTTTCGTAGACCATACTGAACTGTACTGCGGCCACCGGGGTTGTTTGGGAAAGTGTCCATGTGCAAAATATTCATGAGATTGTCGTTGCCACTGCCCCCACTGCGATCGGTTGGGTCAAAATAGCCCCCGACATAAGAACCACCAGTTCCAGGGAATCCGTCGCGGATATCATATACAAGCACATTAATTCCATCCGATGCCGAATTATTGATTGTCTGTAAATCTCCAAAAGCTGAAACAGCACCAGGCAAAATCAAATCCCTGACCCTATCCCCGATTTCATTCACCACAAGCTGCCTGTCAGCTTGCAGATTCACTAACCCCGAAATTCCATCTATTGAATTGAGGTGATTTGTACTGGCACTGTTAAACTCATCACTTCCAACCCAGATGTTGACTGCCGTCTGGCCAAACTGGGTTGCCGACTGGGCCTGATACTTCAGCACAAATGGTTTGTCAACATAACCCAAAGCAAAAACATTGTTCAGAATCTTAAAATTTCTAATTGTACCTACGGTCTGCAAAGCCTTGCTAACTGAACCCAAAACCTCAGACTCAGGGAGAATCACTCTAGATTTACTCATTTGAATCCAGTTAGATTGCATTCTATGCTGTACACACACCGCTTTTAAGGGCGAAGCCCCTAAATCAGAACCAAACGCAATCTTGAAAATCCCCAAAAAACCCAGAAGCAGGCCAACAATCTTCATCTTATATTCTCCCTGTAAACCTAAGTTCTTAGAATCCTAGAAACCAAGAAAGTTCTTCTTGCGTTTCGGATCCTCCTTTTTATCGTCTACCGATTTTTCAGGAGCAGGTGGTCCAATCACAATGCGGTTGGTCTCAGTCACGCCCTTTGGAGACAGGCGCATCCTGATTTTAACCGGAATTTCAACAACTCTGGGAGAGCCATAGGAAGAACTGTTACGCACAAAATTGTTAATTTCATCTGCCACCATCTGAAAGGCTCGTAGTCTACGGTTTTTGGCGGCTGTATCCTTACGAAGATAACGAAAGCCAATAGCCGCATTATAGAATTTGGAATAGCCCTCATTCACACCATCATCGTACTGACAAAGGTAGTTGCCAGCCTTTTTGACAGGAATATGTAACACATGGCTGTCTTCAGTTTCCATGGCCGACAATCTTACTCCAACCCTAGTACCAGCATTCACGGGCTGATTAATCACAATCTCATTTTCCTTGCCAATATGCAGGGACAGATTCTCCAAAGATTTCATCAGACGGCCTTCTGTATCACCGACAGTACCTACCTCAAACACTTCGATTCGAAAAACAGGCTCAGTTTTTCCATCGGAGTTAAATTCAGTACCTTTGGTGTAGTACTTCGGCTCAATAAAAATGGATTTTAGCTCATCACCTTGTTCAAAAAGATAAAATACGGCCTCTGAAGATGTCATTTTGGAATTCTTAAAGCGAATTTTCTGCTTGTAATTTTTTCCTAATGTGATCAAGGCCTTAGAACCGATCTGCATCATGTGATCACTATCCGCAGACTTCTGATCCTCTCTTAAAACCAGATCTTCCACATCCTCAAAATCTACCCCTACCTGAAGGGTATCTAACAGACGATCTCCTGGGACCGTCAGCACAATACTGCCCTCAAACACATCCCGTTCCGGCTCATTAGCAAATAAAACTTGGGTAATCAAAATTGACACAGCTAAAAATTTTCGCATTCCAAATTCCTCTTTCAACCATCCAAAGATTCTTCTTCACCCACTGTTTCCACCACCCAGACCTTAATCATGGCACTGATTTCAGTATGCAGGAAATCATTGAGTCCACCACTGGCAAATTCTCTAAATTCATCGCTGGGATGAACCCCATTGATAATCAGATCATGAGGTAAAAAATTCATATTGACTGTTTCTGTTACAAAATTATGTTTCAAATCAACTTTAAGGCTGCCTGTGTCGGCCCAGTTATCCCTCCAGGCCTCAAGATCCTGCTTAATGCCATTTTTTGAGTAAAGGGCCGCGTCTACCTTAATTAATGGGTCAGGATCCTGACCACCAGTCTGACTCCAATCATTGTCAGGATGAGGTTTGATGATAATTTTACCGGTTTGCTGAAAAGATGCATGTGTGGTCTGGGAAAACCCGCCTTCTCGATGCGGATCTTCAAAAACGATAACATTGAGAAGAGACGGATGACCAGCCACCTCTTTTTTCATGGCTGTAAAACTACCACCTAGATATACATTACCCTGTACCACTAAAAGCCCAACCCCCTGATACCAGCCTTCCAAAAAAACATCTCCCCGAACAAAGGTAATACCATCCACCTTCACCGGGGATGACATATCATGCTTTCGGGAACGGGGGCCATAGCGGTTCGGATCAAAAATTGGTGCCTTTCTCCAATCCCCGTACCCATACAATGGTACAACCTTATTGTAGCGAACAGAGTTGTATCCCCTTTCGCCCTCAAAAACAATATCCTTGAGATAACGGTTGTGATTCGGATTTCCATTCATGGAATAGGTTTGGGGCTCAAGCTTCACTTTTGCCATGTCTTTATAAAACTCTAGGGGGCGAAGCTTAATTACCTCATCAGTATAATACCCGAGGCTAGCCCTGACATTTTTGGAATACGGTTCTTTAGGCACCTGTTGACCAAACATATTAAATTGCCGAAAGACCCCAAATCTCTCATACTCGATAGTTCCAGCTTCTAAAAAATCAATCCCACCATCCGCTAATCCATAACTTTTAGGGGGATGATCCATGTAATAGTACTCCTCCCATGTCAGCTCATTTTTTTTAATCATCTGACGCATATTCCAGTCTGACAGCTCAGCAGTAATCCCATTTTTTACATAAACATCCCCATTAAACACAGCCAGATCCGAGGGTAAAATAGAGTCTTCAAATTTGTAATTTAAGTGTTCTTTCTCACGAATAAATAGGCCATGATCGGGGGCAATAATTCCCATATATACCGCTCTAACACCATATACAGCCAGAATTCGTTTTCGGTGGTTTTCGTTTATCAGATTGGTATAAGTTCCAGTAGATTCAATGCGAATATCACCTTCAAAGACCCCCATATTGGGGTAATTGCTGGGTTTGGGTTCAAAATTAACCGACAGTTGCAGAGATTTTTGACCTCTACCCACCCTAAGCTTCTGAATCTCATCAAAAAGAATCTCCGGCATTTCAAAATTAAACGAATCACCATCCGAAATAGCCGTGATCAGCTCCTGATTCAACTTTTTATCTGCTTTCAGATAAAAAAGCACCTGTTCAACCCCAGCCTCCGCAATCTGCTCTGCAATAGTATAGTCCACATACTTATTGGTGAGCTTGTTTTCGGACTGAGCCATAAAAACTAGGGCATAAGCCAGAATCAGAATAATGACTCCTAGTATCAATACTAGAGGAAATATAAATCCTCGATGGCTATGCCGGCGAGTTCCAGGAGCCTGTTTATGAAAAATCATCTTCCCTGTATTCCTGCCTGAATCAACATATAAAAGTCGTCCGCTTTTAGGGATGCCCCTCCGACTAGGCCACCATCTACTTCTTTGTGGGCCATGTAGGAGGCAATGTTGGAAGTTTTGACGCTGCCACCATAAACAATTGGCACTGCTTCTGAAATCCTGGAGCTACTCATGGCTGCAATGGCCTCACGAACTACAGAAATTCCTTGCCGTGCATCCTCTTCGGAAGCGTTTACACCAGTACCAATAGCCCAGACCGGTTCATAGGCAAAGTACATTCTGGCAATTTCATCGTGGCTGAGGCCCTCTAAACCCTCACGGATCTGAGTCTGAAGCACCAAAGCCGTGTTTTGGGACTCTCGTTCTGCCAGAGTCTCACCAATACAATACATGGGAATCAGGCCCTTGGATAAGGCTTTTTTCACCTTTGCATTCAGAAACTTTCCCTGCTCTAAAAAAAGAGAGCGGCGTTCAGAATGACCTACCAGTACATGAGTACATCCCATATCCAAAAGCATCTCAGCACTGACTTCCCCCGTAAACGCGCCTTTGTCTTCAGAATGCATATTCTGGGCTCCAATGCGAATATTAGAACCACTTAAGGACTTCTGCATCAGATTAAGATAGGGAAATGGCACAAACAAAATAATTTCGCAATTTGTAGGAAGCGGGCAATTTACGAAGTGCTGAAGGTAATCCTCAGTCTGCTTCCATGTACCGTGCATTTTCCAGTTTCCACCAAATACTACCTTACGCATTTGCACTCCCTGTTATCAACCAAAACATAAAAAAAGCAGTGTACGGCAATTGCAGCAGGACTGTAAATTAAAAACAAAGGGACTGGAAAATCTCCAGTCCCTTATCTTACATCCGTGGGTAACTACTCTTTAGCAAACCACTGATCACGAAGCCTCATGTACTCCGCATAAGAAGCACTAAGATCCTGTTGGCTGTGCACATTGGCTCCGGCTTCATACTCTTTCTGCTTCTGAAACATTTCCTGACGCAACCTTGCGTCCAAACCCTCTGAAGTACTAGGAGCAAAGGCACCAAATGGTGAAGAAAGCTGATTTTGAGAGGAGCTTCCCAAGGGAATCACCTGATTGGCCTGAACCGTATTACTGGTAGTAGAATATCTGCCATTAGTCATGGCATATCCGCCCATCTGGTTACCCATTCCCATTTGGTTACCCATGCCCATTTGCATACCCATTTGCTGGTTGCCCATGTTCATGCCCATCTGATTTCCCATACCCATCTGGTAACCCATACCGGTGGTGGCACCATACCCAAACTGGTTTAGGCCGCTTTGAGCGTACACCGCCTGGTTGTAAACAAAATTGGGCTGCTGCTGTGAAACCAAGGCCTGATTGTAAGGAAACTCTGGCAAAAACACTTGACCGTGTTTAGGTTCGACCATGTTGGAAAACATGGACTGATAATCCCAAAAAGCCTTATCAAATGTGGTTTTGTCGCTCATCGCAAAAGGCCCAGACCTTTCGATTTTTCTTAAGGCGTCCATAAACCTGGCTTGTTTCAGCTTCAGTTGCTCCTGAGTCTGATATACAAATTGTCTGGCAAAAGACCGGAAAACCTGCAAAAACTGCTGCTTGGCCTGTTCTTTTAAACTCGGGTTAGTGGAAGGTGTCTGCTGCCAGCGAATAAACAGTCTTTCATAATTGCTCATGGGAAACTGTCCGGTTGCTCTCAGAATTTGAGGGGAAAACATAGCCTGATACTGTTTAAAAGACTGATACAACTGAGTAATAGCAGCATCGTCTCCACCCATACCAAAAAAATTGGACCATTTCCCAGCGCTAGCTGCCATAGCCTCATCAGCCGCAATAAAACTCTCTAGGGTGTAGGTCTGCATAATGGACTGCTGTTCTACATACTGCAATCTTTGCTGGATTTCCTGTTGTTCCTGAGGAGAACGAGTATGAAGAAGCTGATTCAGGCTGTTGGTAAAAGTACTCATCGACTGCCCAAATGTAGCTAATTCAAACAGGCCATTAGCCAAATTGGCTTCAGCATTACCCGCTAGTGCGCCCAGGCAAATACCAGCCAAGACAGTTTTTCTCATTCTGCGGATTGTGTTCCTCATATCAGGACTCCTTAATCACCATTTTGTTTACCACACCTACTACGAGGGATTGTTAAAAATGTTTCCCAGTTTCAGAATCAGACATATCCTATCTTGATTTTCCCCATAATGATTCTTTAGATAGGTTTCTTTAAGCACCGGCAAAAGGCGATAGATCCGCAATGCGCCGGCATTGTCAGGGGATACGGTTAGCTCCAGTTTATCAAACCCTTCTTGTTTCAGGATTTGAGAAAGCTCCATAAAGCCCAGACGACCTAAGCCCTTGCCTTGATATTGGGGCAGTATCCCATAGGAAAAGAGATATGCCGTGTCTACTAACTGGCTATGATTTAAAACTAGGGCATACCCTAAGTGATTGCCCTTAGTATCTTGATAGAGGTAGGCTCTTTGGTAAGTAACCAAAGGCACAAGGGTAAAAGGTGTAACTGCATCACTTTGAAACAAAGCCTTTTCCATCTCAAGCAGGCGCATAATATTTTGCGCCTCTGTGGACAATACCCTTGACCAGAAACAATCAGGCTTGTGCATGAAATTTTAGGTATGCCTCTGCCACACTGTCTTTAAATCTGAGTCGAAAGGGCTCGGGATCAAATTTTTGCGCATTCTGAATACAGACATCTTTGGAAAACTCCATCGACTCTAAAAGATCAAGGGCTTGAAGCAGTGAATCCACGGTCTGCTCTCTAAAAAATATACCAGTATAATTCTCTGAGACTGTCTCCAATACCCCACCTGCTCCATAGGCTACTACCGGGATTCCACTGGCCTGAGCCTCCAAAGGAGTAATGCCATAATCTTCTTCCCCAGGAAACAAAAATGCTTTGGCTTCCCGGTACAACTTCTGAGTTTCAGAATCACTAACTCTACCCACAAACTCTACCCTGCTACCCACTGCCATTTTTTTTAATCTGGCCTCTTCCGGCCCAGTTCCGGCCACCACCAGCCGTCGATTGCTACGAACACAGGCTTCTACCGCCAAATCAACTCGTTTGTAGGGGACAAGAGCTGAAAGAACAAAATAGTAGTCCCCCTGTCCCTCTGAAGCTGAAAATCGCGACAACTCAACCGGTGGATGAATCACTTCTGACTCGCGGCGATAGTATTTCCTGACACGGTTCGCCACATATTCAGAAATTGAGCAAAAATGATCGACACGATTGGAGCTGTTTACATCCCACTGCCTTAATATATGCATATTCAGGGGCCACACAAATTGCATCAGCCAACGGGGACGGGCTGCTTCCTGATAAACCCTGCAAAAATCCCAAGCATACCTGACTGGAGTAAAGAGGTAGGTATAATGAAATACCCTTGGTGTGGTTACGATTCCCTTGGCCACACAATGAGAAGTGGAAATAACCAAATCATAACCACTAAAATCGAAGGACTCAATTGCAGTAGGAAATAAGGGCAACCACCACTGATGTCTGTTAGGGGAACCCCAAAGGTTTTGAATAAAAGAAGTCTTGATCGGGCAAGAGGCAATCAGAGGTGAAATGCTGTCTTTATCCAGTACTAAAGTATAAATATCTCTGGGACCAAAAATCCGAATCATTTCTTCAAGGACTCTCTCACCTCCACGCATACCGGTTAACCAGTCATGCACAAAAGCAATTTTTTTATTTGAAAAATCGACTATTGGTTGGCCCGTGAGCATTTTATCCTCAAACATTAAAACGAAAATGCATCACATCTCCGTCTTGAACCACATATTCTTTGCCTTCAACCCGCAATAGGCCTTTTTCTTTGGCCCCAGCTTCTCCCTTGCAGGCCACAAAGTCGTTATAGCCAATGACCTCAGCCCGAATAAAGCCTTTTTCAAAATCTGTGTGAATCACTCCAGCGGCTGCCGGAGCCTTATCACCACGATGGATGGTCCAGGCTCGAACTTCCTTTACCCCGGCTGTAAAGTATGTCTGAAGACCTAACATGGAATAGCTCTCACGAATCAAACGATTCAATCCGCTTTCTGTAAGCCCCACACCTTCCAAAAACTCGGCTTTTTCTTCTTCACTGCCTAGTTCGGCAATTTCAGCCTCAATTTTAGAACAGACTGTCAGAACAAAGTTTCCTTCCGCTTTGGCCTTATCACGAATCACATTCACAAAAGGCAATTGATCTTCCTGTCCAATATCAGATTCCAAAATATTGGCAACATACAAAACGGGCTTCATGGTAATCAGAAACAGTGCATCCAAAATAGTTCTTTCTGCATCACTCCACTCGAGCCTGCCTAACCAACGACCCAATTCCAAGAGTTCCTTGGCCCGGCAAAGAACCTCATTTTCCAGCTTGCCTTCAGGCGTTTGCGCACCTTTTTTAGCCTTAAGCAAACGAGCCTCTACAGTTTCCAGATCCTTAAATATCAGCTCTGTCTCTATGATTTCTATATCCCTTAATGGATCTGGGCCGCCCTGCACATGGACAACATTGGGATCCACAAAACAGCGAACTACATGCAAAATCGCATCCACTTCTTTGATATGGCCCAAAAATTTATTGCCCAGACCCTCACCTTTGGAGGCTCCAGCAACTAAACCCGCAATATCCACAATTTCCACCACCGCTGGCAATATCCGTTCTGGATTGACAATCTTGGACAGGCCTTCCAGCCTGAAATCGGGAACCTTAATGATTCCCACATTGGGCTCAATGGTGCAAAAAGGATAATTGCTTGCCTCAGCCCCAGCCGAAGTTAATGCGTTAAATAGTGTCGATTTTCCTACATTTGGCAGGCCAACAATGCCGCAGCGAAGTCCCATGGGTCATTCTCCGTCTATAATTTAAAGTTGAGTCAAACTTGTGTTTAAGAATTTGTTTGAATTGTACATGGGGTGAGGCTTGTAGTCACGCACTGCTTCTGCCACAGCAAAAACCTTCTTCTTGTACCACAAAAGAACCCGAGATAAATCATCCCTGGCCAGGGTAGCCGCATCCCGTAAAAGTTCTTCGCGACGAACAGAATCTATTTCCAGCCGACTAGCTTCTAAAATGGAGTCAAAGCCAGGCTGATTATAATGGGTATAATTCCCCATCAGGCCCAGACTGGAGGAGTGATACAAAGGAAACAAAAAATTATCTCCATCGGGAAAATCCGCCACCCAGTTGCGGTAAAAAATCTCGTACTCCAAATTTACCAGTTGCTCCGTAAATCCATTCCAGTCTCGTGGAATGATCCTCACTTTTATACCTATCTCTTCCAAGGACTGTTTGATTACTTCACAAAGAGCAATATTCATGGGGTCATTATAAACAGCCAATCTCAGCTCCTGCCCCGCATACCCAGACTCCAAAAGCTTTGTTCTGGCCAGTTCTGGATTAAATTCTGAACCCCCGTCCTTGAGCCATCCTGAAAGGCCTGCAGGTACTGGTCCGGTTGCCAGAGTACCCTGTGATTTTAAAAGATTCTTCAAAATGGATTCACGGGGAATGGCATGAGCTAAAGCCTCACGCATCCGGATATCCTGAAGCAGGGGTGACTTCATATTCAGGCCTAAAAAATATACATTAAATTCTTCAATCTCCATGGTTCGAAACCGTTTGTCCGAACCAATCGTTTGAACCTCCTGAGGTGGGACCTCTATGAGGTGTAACCCTCCGCTTTTAAACTCAGAAACAATCGTGAATGGATCCTTTATGATTCGAAACCAGATAGCCTGCAAATTGCCCGAGGTTTTGATCTGCGAATTTCTGGTCAATAAAACTTCCTTGTCACGAATCCAGCGAGTCAAGACATAGGGACCACTGCCGGGAGGAATCGCCTCTCCATTGGCTACTTCATTTGCCGGAACGATTGCAGTTTGGGGCATAGCCAAATAAGAAAGAAAGGGAGCAAACCTGCGACTCAGCTCAATTTCAAGGGTTTTTTCATCCAAGGCCTTAATTCCGCTTAGGGTTTGAGCCTGGCCATTGCGTAAATCCTGATAACCAGCCACGGGCTCCATAAGCCAAGAACGGGGACTAGCGGTTGCCGGATGGGCCAGGCGATTAAAACTGCTAATAACATCCAAAGCCTTCACCGGTCTGCCGTCTGAAAATCTCAATCCATCCTGAAGAGCAAAGGTATACTTCAGCCCATCTTTACTGACTTTATAATACTTCGCAGCGTCATAAATCAACTTGCCTGCCGCATCAAAGCTAACCAGATTTGAATAAATGAGACCCAGTAAAATACCAGAGTGTGTACTGGTAGATAAGGCCGGATCCAGCGTGCGGGGGTCGGCCTGCAAAACGGTCTTTAGGGTTCTATCCGGCAAGGACTGCTCCTGAAACCAGCACCCACTAAACATGAGGGACAAAATCAGAATCAATGTATAAAAACCCAGTTTACGCATTGCGAATCGACTTTTTTAAAGCCTCAGCCTTATCTATCCAGAAGTCCTGATCCTCAAAGTCCAAAAGTCTATCCAAGGCTTTGTGAGCCAGATGTCCTTCTTCCAGCGCATTGTGACACAGTGCCTTGTGAAACAAGGCGTGAGAGTCAGCCTGGTACAATTTCAAAGACCGATCATACTCACGAATTGCTTCTCGATATTTATCTTGTAGCCTGTACACATCCCCGAGTCCGTTGTAGGCATAAATATCATCGCTATCCAGTTCAATGGCTCGTAAAAATGAAGCTTCTGAATCCTCATACATTTCCTGTTCTGCCAAAAGCCTTCCCAGTGAATAATGGGCGTAGGCATATTTAGGTTCGTTTTCTACGGCCCTCTTTAGATTCATCCAAGCCTTTAAAATCAAGCCTTTTCGCTTCTGACACAAAGCCAAATCGGTCAATAAGCCCGCATTGTTCGGCTCCAGTATCTGAGCCGCTTCATACATGGCAAGGGCAATATCTGAATCTCCACTTTCCTGCATGATCGAAGCAATGGCTGCTTTGATTTTCCAATTTTTGGAGTCAAGTTGTTCTGCCTTGCGAAAATAACTTAAGGCCTGATCAAGACGGTCTTCTTCAAGTTCAAGATTTCCCATGCTGTAATAACCTACAGAAGACTCGGGTGCCAATGATATCAGCTTTCCAAAGGTAGCCTTAGCTGTTTTCACATCCCCTTCTCTAAGATAAATCTCACCTAGATTCACCAAAAGAAGATGATTATTCGGCTCTATCTCCATGGCCTGCTCAATCACAAACTTGGCATCTTCCAAATTGCCCTGCTGAAAAAGAATGATGGCTTTGGAGTTGTAATTGTAGATGTCATCCTTATCTATAAAAATAGCCTTGTCTAAGGACTCCAAAGCCAGATCAAATTCTGAGCTTAACTTGTAAGCCAGTGCCAGCGAGTTCCAGGAATAGACATCTTTTTCGTCAATGGCTACCGCTTTTTTAAACTCAGCAATAGCCTTTGAAAAATCCCCTTGATCCAAGTATGTGTTGCCCAATATATAATGACTGAACAAATCATTGGGCCTGATTTTCAAGGCCTGCTGTAAAACCTGCACAGCCGCGTCAAAGTGACTTTTTTCGTTATACACAAACGCCAGCTTGTTATAGGCGTAAATATCCTCTGGAAAATAGCGAATAGCCTTTTGCAGACACTGCTCCGCCAAATCCAAGTCCCCTTTTCTTAAAGCCTGAATTCCTTCTTCATAGTATTGATTTTTTGACATTAAATCCCCTGAAAACGGTCTACTCCCTCACCATTTTGGAAACATACTGGCAATTTGTCAAGAAACACTGCAGTTTCCAAGCCTGTTCATGATATCAAAATCTATCTATAGGCATTTCCAGAGGCAACCAGCAGTCTGGATACAAAATAAGTAACAGATGCCAGTAAAAATCCTGCCAAACCTTGAGTCAGACATAATCCTAGAACTGAACCAAAACCGGGCCCATTTTCGGCCATCAATCCACTCTGTATAGTGTGCCCCAAAATGTGCAGGGTCATTAAAAATACGATTAAGGCACAAAAACCCAGCATCTTTCCCACAACTGAGTAATAGTGATTCTGAGTCCGGGACCAATTCATGGTCATGATTAGTATGGCGGCAGCAACAAAAGCCGAACCATACTGCACTCCAGTGCTCAGCGACTTCTTTAGATTCAGCCCCTGCAAATCAATGGCATAAAAATACTTGAGTCCAGAAAAAAACTCGTTTGTTCCCCCTACCCCCAAAACCTGAAGCATCAAAGAATGAAACAAGGCGATCCAATCTACTCCCAGTTTAGGCAGGAAAATCCCGCACAAAAAGAAGAGGCCCAACAAAAACGGAATCGGAAACACCAAAACGGCCACAATAATTTTCACTTAGTCCTCCCACTCTACATGTAAAGTATGATGGACAGTTTGAACCCCTGTAAAAACAACCCCATCCATTTTTCCAAGACCCATAATAGCTCTTTGGGGCAAAACAAACCTATGAATACCCTGTCGAACCGCAGTTCTCACTCTCAAATCAAGACGGGAAGGCATACGAACTTCTCCCCCCAATCCCACCTCACCTAAAAATAAAACACCTTTAGGTAGAACCTTCTCGTGAAAAGAGGAATACAGAGCGGCGCATATAGCCAGATCCAAGGCCGGATCCGAGGCCTTAATCCCACCGGCCAGATTAACACAGGCATCATATTGTCCTAGTTGCAATCCAGCATGTCTTTCCAGTACGGCCAATAAAAGATGCAAGCGATTTAAGTCCAGTCCCAAGGCCGTTCTTCGGGGATATGTAAAATGATTGTCAGTGACCAGGGCCTGAACCTCCACTAAAAAAGGCTGCGAACCCTCAAGCAATACTGAAACCGCGGACCCCGAAGCCAAAGAAGCCTCTGCCATAAAATAAGCCGCTGGATTTTCTACGGGAAACAATCCCCCTTCTTTCATTTCAAAAACCGAGACTTCGTCCGTGGCCCCAAACCGATTTTTAATACTTCTCAAAATACGAAAATAGTGTTGTTTGTCACCCTCAAACTGCAAAACCGTATCTACCATATGT
>DITF01000022.1 GCA_002422125.1 bacterium UBP17_UBA6191 | reverse complement strand
AGTGGGGGTTTCGTCATGATTGGTGTGGATAGAACCAGAGCTATATTTGAAGAGGCCTATAAAAAAGCCGGATCGGGAGATGATGTCCAGCTTTTATTGCACGGTGGCAAAGAGCAGTTAGCTCGCATAGGTAAAAATGAGGTTTATCAGAATATTTTGAATAAGGAATATACCATCCGTGGCATGGTGGCTCAGGGCAATCGGGTTGGCCTGTCCTCTTGCAACCGATTTGATGTGGATAGTGTGAATAATGCCGTAAAGACGGCGGCTGATATTGCCTCGATTCAAAAGGATGATCCAGATTTTCGTGGATTATACGCAGACGGCGAAGCCATCGTGGATGATAAATTTTATCATCATCCCACCATGGATGCCGCGTTTGATACCAAGCTCAATGAATTGCAGGGCATCTTTTTGGATTCTCGCTCCAAAAATGTGGAAGTGGCTGGAGCTTTTTCTCACGGAGACGGAATTTATGCCATTGGCAATTCTAAAGGTTTGTTTCGCTATCATATCCACACGGATGCCAGTTTTACCCTAAGTATCATGACCCCAGCCGGGGGCACAGGTTGGTCTGAGTTTCACTCCCACAGGCTTGAAGACATCCAGCCCTCCATTCTTTATAAGGTGGCCCTTGAAAAAGCCCTAGCCAGTGAAAATCCCATTGGGATTGATCCCGGTGAGTTTACCGTGATTTTGGAGCCGCCAGCGGTGCAGTCTCTAATGTTCTGGCTCGGTTATCTGGGTTTTGGCGGTTTACCCTGCCAGGAAGGCCGCAGTTTTTTAAGCGGAAAGGAAGGCGAAAAGGTTTTTGGAGAAAACATTTCTCTTGAGGATAACTACAACGATTTACAAAGTTATGGTTGTCCTTTTGATTCCGAGGGCCTACGAAAGCAGGCCCTGACTCTGGTGGATCGTGGAGTTTTTATCCAGCCCACTTTGGATCGTAATGTTTCCATCAAACGCGGTGGAGACAGGCCAAGTACAGGCCATGCCCTACCATATCCCTCAAGCGCTGGCCCATTGCCACTCAACATGAGCATGAAAGCCGGAGATAAAAGTTTTGAGGATATGATTCAGTCCACCAAAAAAGGCATTCTGGTGACCCGCTTTTTTTACGACAATGTGATCGATCCACAGAAACTGACCATCACGGGCATGACTCGAGACGGTACATTTTTGGTAGAGGATGGAAAAATCGTCAAAGGTCTAAAAAATATGCGCTACAATATCTCTTTGCCTCAGGTTCTAAACCAGGTCAGAGAAATATCAGCCCAGAAATGGAGCCTTCGCGAATTTGGTCGTATGAGCCTCCCAGCTCTCAAAATAGATGGCTTTCGTTTCACTGGAAGTAGCACCTAACAATTCGTTTGCCCCTGATTAAACCAGGCATACAATTGACCGCATCTTTTCTCCCTAAGCGGGGGAAGGGGTGCGGTTTAAACATCCACCTTCTGCGCCAGAGCAGCAGGTTTTTCCGGTGAGTCGAGTTCGCCAGCAGGTTTGTCCTCGGTGAGTAAGAGAGGATCCTCGACCTTTAGGGCATTGTATTCACGGTAGACTTCATCAATGTCTTCCTGTAAGTCGAGAAAGCGGTTGGAAAAATCGGTGTAGTTGTCACGAAATTCTTGGGCGATTAAGGTGCTTTCCAGGATTTCGAGCTGAATTTGGTAGTCCTCAAGTTTTAAGATTAGATGCATCAGAATGTTTTTGATGTTTTTTTGCATTTTTATCTGGCGATTGAGACGGGATAGGTTGTTTTGAATCTGAAGTGAAATGGACTCATCGCCGGCGTTTTTTAACTCAGATTCCAGCATATTTTTTCGTTGCTCAAGCCTTTGCAGAGTGCCTGAGACTAAGGAGCGGTTCAAAGAAAATATATCTTTTTCCATTTGAGGCAGTTTTTCTTCCACAAACTGAAGCATTTCTTTTTGCATTTTACCTAAAAGATTTCTGTCAAATGAGGGTAGGGAGTTGACCTTTTTTTGGATCTGGGCCTGAAGTTTGTTGATTCTTCTAGTGATAGGTAGTTGGAAAGATTCCTGGTTTTTTATGCCGGGCCCCGTGAGTAGATTTTTGGAAAAATAGAGGGCGATGCCACTGTAGGTTAATGAAACCAAAAAGGTGGTAGCTGAGGGAAAGAGCGCGAAAAAGACAAATAGCAGAAAGAAGGGGAATAGAAGCATTTTTCTGTAAAAGGTATCTAGTTCCTCGGATGGCTCCGAAGCAGGGTTTTTAAGGTAGGAGCTTAAATCTTTTTGCAGATACCACTGATAATGGGACTGGGGTAGATTGGTCTTTGATTCCTGAACGGATTTGTTTTCTTGATCCTCAAAGCGGTAGCGGATCTCAGTGTCGCCGATTTTTATGGAATCACCACTGCGGAGGTGGAAAGAGTGATTCATTCTTTCGCCATTTAAAAAAGTGCCGTGACGGGAATTTAAGTCTCGTACCAAAACCGATTCTTTATGGAATTCAATCTGGGCATGATGCCTTGAGATCTTTGGGTCATTGACGGAAATTTCGTTTTCTTCCACCCGACCAACACGGATCGTTTGTCCGTCACTCACCAGAAGTTGCTTTTCAAAGGAGAGCTGTTCGTTATGGATGCGAAATATGATTTGTCGAGACACAATCCCATTGTACTCAATTCTACCCACTGGCGACAATCATGTAAAAGTTTGTAACCAAATCTCCGAACTCTTATACAATCTGATATAATATTATTATGAGTCGTTTTGTTGTTTTAGCGTATGTATTTCTTGGGGCCTTAGTGGGCCGAATTTTTTGCGACGACTTTCTCGATAGCTTTTTAGAAGGGGACGAAGGCTCCTACGAGGAAGAGGGCTATGGAGAAGACTCGGTCCGTTATCAGCTTGATAATGCTTTAGACTTGTTAGAAAAACACAGAAAGATTAAGCTTCAAGCAGAAGAATTTATTTATCCTTTTGCCATCCAACATGAACCAATGCTGACCGCAAATTTGATTCCGTCCGTGGTTGAAACAGCATCTGGGTTTCGAAACACTACTGTATCGACTCGTCAGGACGCGAGTAAGCCTGTGGCAAAAATGCAGAGCCTGGCTGTGAAAAATGAAGTGAAAACTGATTTTGCGGCTATTATTGCCCAGCAAAGTGAGGTTCGTCGCAAAGATGAGAAGGATAAGCCTGTGAAGCAGGTTGAGTTACCTCAATTTGACATTTCCGGCAAGTTTGGTACAGAACAAGATCAGTTCATTGTGGTTGGAAATCGTTATTATGCGGTTGATGAACGACTTAAGGGAACCCGCGATCTACGCCAGGTGAAGTTGATTGGGATTGATGAGCATATGGCATATTTTAGTTATCAGGATTCCACCTTTGCCAAAAAAATTAAGGCTTTAGAGCGAATTTTTTAAAACAAAACGGTCGGGCTTTTAGTGTTTGTCGGATAGAACTTTTTCGATTTCCTGAAATATCAGAGAGGCTGTAAGGTCTTTCATGCAACTGTGGTGGGAGCAAGTGCGCCGTCTGCAGGGGAAACAATCAATATCAGAGGCTAAGGACTTTCCAGGATTTTTCCAGTTTCCAATTTGTAGTGGGGTGGAAGAAAATCCTCCAATCAGTCCAATGGCTGGCTTGTTAAGGGCCGAGGCTAAATGCAGTCCTAAGCTATCTGGAGAAACAATGGCACAGCAATGAGCCACAATCTGGGCAAATTCTCTTAGATTGACTTTATTGACACAGGAGAGTACTTCTCCAGGCTCAATTTGCTTGAGAATTTCCAATTCAATTAAGGCGTCTTCGGCCCCACCTCCGCATAAAAGCAGTTGCAGCTTGGGATAGCGCAGACGGAGCAATCGAATTAGTTCCACAAAATATTCGTTACGCCAGCGTTTTGTAACACGGCTGGTACCAATATTGAGCACGATGTAACAATTGGCCCTGATTCGTAGGCGATGCATCAGAATCCGGGTGTTTTTGATCTCTTGCTCCGTAAAAGTAAATCCAAACGGGTCAGAAACTGGCTGTGTTGGTATTCCTAGCCAGGGTAGTATGCTCTGATAGTAGTCAATTTTGTGCAGGGTTTTTATATCCTGCCAGGGCATTTGATGGCTCAAAAACAGATGATTGCCTTCTCTGGTATTGTTTTTGTGAAACCCAGCCCTTACTTTGGCGTTACTGGCCCAGGTAATCCAGCCAGATTTAAACAGGCCCTGCAAATCAAGGGCTAAATCAAAGTTAAAACTTTTTAATGTCTGGGAGAATTTCCATTGATTGTAGATGGCTGTCAGAGGATTTTTTGAGAAGACCTTACGCTTGGGAAACAATAACGGGGTAATTCCAGGCTGGGCTTCGATTAGAGGCAGTGCCTTATCCTCGATGGCCCAGACGATTCTGGCTTCTGGAAATGCCAGCCTTAGCTGGGTTGCTACAGGCAGGGTCTGTATAACATCTCCTAGGGCTCCAAGTCGAATTAATAGAATAGATGATGGTCTAAATGAAAGCATACTGCTTATCTTCTGGATTTTCTTCGTCCCGATGCAATGGCCTCGGCCTCGGTGGCAAAAAAGACTCTATTGGTTTCAAGAATTCTTTTAGCTTCACTGCTATCTGCCGGATGAAATACCTTGGAATTTTTGGATGCCACAAAGCCGGAGTTCGGGCCACTGGTACTTGCCTGAGTGCTCTCCAGGGAGACAGATGGGGTAACAATGGTTGAGTCTTCGCTGCGATTCTGTAAACTTTGCAGGATGAGTTGTGCTTTATCGGGGGATAGGGATTTCCACACATCTAAAAAGTGATTTTTTAGCGAAGCAAGTGTTTTTGGGTCGGCCTCAAACCTAGGATAAAAAAAGGGGTAGTCCGAGGGATTGGCTAGTGTTGGGGTCCATATTGCCTGCTTTTGATCGATTAAGTAGATCTCATGGGAAATAGGGCCAAGGCTTTCCATAAAGCGAATCTGTACTGATTGGTGGAACAAATCCCATAGCTGTTCTTCAGCATTCAGCAGACTGGAGTTAGTTATGATGCGCACACTGATTCCCGAAGAGGCCCATTCATTGATAATGTGGATTGTTTTGGCATCAGGGCTTGAACGCAGAATGCCGAACAGACCAGTCTGGGGCCTTATGAGGCCGGGAAGTACTTCTGCGGAGCATGTACTTAAGGCCAATATCATCAAAATCAGTCGAAAAATCATGGTTGCATGATAGCCAAACATCATGCGATTTGTATATGATTCAGACATGTTCATGAAAGACTTTAGAGAGACACTCAAAAATTGTCAGGGAGTATTTGATGCTCCATTAGAGATTCTTGTCAGGCAGTCCGTGGATTCCATTGCCTCGCTTCCCAATGAAGAAATTGTATTTTTGAAGCGAGTTTTGGAGAAGTTAAAAACCAAACAGGTTCAAGCCCACTTATACAAACAGGCTTTGCAGAAACTGGAACTAGTGGAAAAACGAACTGGCCCTAGAAGAGTTCAACTTCAAGGTGAAGAAGTTGGGGAACAGTTTTTAAGAATTCTAAAGACCGTGAAGGAAATGAAGGCGGAGATGCTTCATCTGAAGCCAGATTTAAAGCCGCATGTGCGTGTCGGCGGTGCCTTGCATGAGCTTGCTGATGTGCCTGTGTTTAGCGTGGGTGATTTGCAATCCATAATCGGGGAGTATATTTCTCCGGCTTATTCTGCTGTTTTATCGCAGTATAAGGTAGTTGATTTTTCCCTGTCTGTACCAGGATTATCCAGATTCAGAGTCAGTGCTTATTATGAAGAAGGCCGCCCGGCCATCAGTTTAAAGCAGATTCCTTTTGACATACCGGAATTGGAGTCTTTGAGGCTTGAGCCAACGATTCTGCAAGCTATAGAAGAAGGGCATGGAGGGTTGTATTTGGTTAGTGGCCCGGCCGTTTCGGGTAAAAGCACTCTAGTAGCAGCCATTCTGAATCATTTAAATCAGACCAGACCCTTAAGAATCCAGACCTTTGAGGATCCCATCGAGTTTTTGTATCGTGATGCTGTTGCCAGTATTACCCAAAGAGAAGTTGGCTCAGACATGCAAAGCATTGCCTCTGGGGTTCGTTATGTTTTAAAAGGTGGGGTCAACTGGCTTTTTGTTTCCTCTGTAGATAGTCTGGAACTGCTTGAATTTTTGATTACGGCGGCGGAAAGCTCCGTGAATGTAATTTTGACTGTACCAGGAGTTAGCGTAACTGCGGCTTTGGAGACATTGACAAGCCTTATTCCTCGAGAGGGCAATCAAAGTCTTTTGGATCGCTTTTCCCAATGCCTGCGCCTGTGTCTTTGCCAACATTTGTATCACAATAAAGAGAAATCTGTGGTAGCAGTGCGGGAATACATGATTCCAGATGCCAATCTTAAAAACCTCATTCGGGAATGCCGATGGCAGGGTATTTTACCCCAATTAGAGACTTTGCCCACTTGTCGCTCTCTACATAAACGAGCCTTTGAGCTGGTCCAGGCCCAGGATCTTGAGTTTGAATCTCTCTTGGAAGAAATTGAAGACAGAGATAATTTTGAATCCCGCTACCGGCCTCAATTGAAGCGCAAGGCTGAGGGAGATTTTTGATGGACAAACGCCACATTGATGAATTTTTACGGGATGCAATTGACGCAGACTGTCGCTGGTTGCACATTATATCCGGGACTACCCCGGTTATGCAGGATAGAAAGGGTGTCAAAAGATTTGATTGTGACCGGCTTTTGTCCAATGAAGTGTATCAGATTGTCGATTCTTTTGTGGACGAGTCCTCTAAAAGAAAGGTTTTAGAGGGTCACGATGTAATTGTAGGCTATCCCTTTAGTCCCCGCTATTCAGCCAGACTAAGTGTTTATCGACAAAGGGGAACATTAGGAATTTCGGGCAAGCTCATTGAAACCAAGGTGTTTGAATTAAAGGAGCTTGGATTTTTTGAGACATTGGTGGATTCTTGGCTTAATAAACGATCTGGCTTATACCTTATTTGTGGTACACCAGATTCAGGCCGCAGCACCGTTTTAAATGCGATTCTGCAACATCTAGGTTCTAACCACTCCTGGAGTATGGTGCAGCTAGATGATGTATTGGAAGGTGAATTTTCTCCCTTTGAACGCAGTCTTTTGTCAAGACGAACTTATGACAGAGACATTGTGGACTTTTCTTTGACTGTACAGTCCTTGATGAAGGCCGATGTAAATGTCGTGGCAGTTGGTGATATTAATAGTATCCAAAGACTGGAGGCAGCAGTTCGATTGGCTAGCCGGGGAATTCTGGTTTTTGGAACCTTTCTTTCCCTTGATATTGAAAATACCATTCATAAAATAACTCAAATGCTGTCCCAAAGCCGGGAGTTACGCGGTTTACTGGTTTCCTGTCTTAACGGAATTTTCCACCAATCCTTTTTTACCAGTAGCATTGGGGAACCCCATCTTGTCAAAGAGGCACTGACCATGCACCCTCAGCCCCGTAAGCACCTCAGGGATGGGAATTTGGCTTCAGTCATGGCTTTTCATAGGGCTGGAAGCAAGAAAGATTGTATTCCTTATTCCAGAGCCTTTGAGTCTTTGGTCACAGCCGGAAAGCTGGACGCTTCAGATGTGCCCCTGCGCCACAAAGTCTAGTCTGATTTTGGAAACATTTTGTCACCCTCCTGCGTAGTGCAATCAGGGACCACAGGTTCGTGGGAGGTTTTTCATGGTGCGGTATTACAATTTCAAAAGTTTATTGCGTTCGTCACTGATGGCATATTGTTTTACTTCAATTACACCTCTATCGTTCGCGTCCACGCAAACCGCTGACGATCGGCCCTGGTATCAGCGAGCTGGCTCAGCAGTATGGGATACTGCAGCAAACGCTGCCTGTTGGACCAGAGATGTGGTTGGAGTTCCCTGCCCACCTGAACCCACAGCTTCTGTGACTACCACCACAACCGTTTCAAGTACACCAGTAGTCGAAACTCCCGTCACCCCAGTTGTTGCAGCCAGAGCCACTCAAACCACTCCGCGAGTTGAGCCCGCCGCTGTTACACCGGCCGCTTCTGAGACTCAGCCAGCTAGTAGAACCACATCGTCTACTCCAGTGACACCATCTCCCGATAGCGGTGTGACGGTTTCTCCTGAAGGTTATATGTACACCAGAGACGGGCAGATAGTTATGACTGGATTTGAGCCAAATCGTAAGCCTCTGACATATGAGGAAGGCATGAGAATCACCTATGACCAGAGCGGTCGCCCAACTTCAGTTGAAAAAGGTGAGGGTATTGGTGCGGTATGTATGCTAGCCGATTTTCAGGATCCGTCCACTACGGGTTTACCAGGAGTTCCTGCATCAACCACCACATCTGCCGTGGCCCCAGATCGCACTGCCACTTTGGTAGATGAGGAACCTGGCACCACTGAGCCTGCTGCCAATCAGGATATCATTGATGCGGCTAAAAACTTTCGCGGTTTACCAGCAGATGCCACTGTAGAGCAGATTCGTATATATAACGAGAATCTACCAATCCCAGGCCGACCGATTGACTCGGCTTGTGGTACAGATTTTATAGGCCCAATGGCCCCAAACACCTTTTGTGGTCCTAACTCCTCGGGTTTGGCAGCGGCCAGAACCCCGGAACCATCTGCGGCAGCCAGTACCACAACTTCTGATGCTGGAGATACCACGGAAGATGAGCCGGTTGTGGCTAGCGAGCAGGATGTTATTGTCGTCACAGGACAAAGAGATCCATCCGAAGGCAGTACGGCTCCAGAGTCAGGTGTTATTAGCCCGATTCCCGATTTAACTTCTCAGGATGTGGTAACTCCTGGTGATGTTGATCCAGAAACTGCAATTTCTGATGCCCAGACAGAAATAACAAGTTCAGCTCCAGTACCTGTTGCAGTATCCAGTTCTGTAGAAACCACACCGGATTATCTGGATATTGCTGCAGGCACAGATCCAGAAGACCGGCCTACTTCCGATGACATGGCTCTGACTGGTTCTGGAACAAGCTTTTATAGTGGTCCAGCTTCTCAACGAACCACAGAAGATGATGTTATTAATGATAGAGAACAACAAAGCTTGGCTTCTCAGCCTACAACCACTGAATTTGAAGAGTTCAACAGGGAGGTTTCGGCGGAGGCTTCCGGAAATACCACCACCGACAGAATGTCAGATAGCGATTCGGATGATGAAGTGGTTATAGTCCCAACAAGCACTACCACCGCTGGAGGTTCTCCCACACCAGTGACGACTACAGGCTCTCAGCCCGTAGCTCCCGCTGGAGGATTTAGAGTTTCTGAATTGGAGAGAAGTGTGATTGTCGCTCGCCAGTCCCTGAATGCGGTTCCGGTAACGGCTGAGACAGTGCTAGATGACGAGGGCAACAAAAGAGTTGTTCATACCCTCAGCGATGGTGCAGTGGTTATGGGAACAGGACTTAATGTAGTTAAAGATGATAAAGCAGTGCAAAACCGTGCCGACCTGCTCAGACAGGGGATTTCCGAAGACACTTTAAAATATTGTGATGACAATTTCGGAACCGACTATGAAAATTGTCTTAAGTTTGTCTATGAAAATATGCACAAATTTGATGAGGACCTTGTAAGGACGGATCTTCAGAATCCCTGAAGGCTAGTTCAAAACAAATGGCCCAATGCATTGCGCTTGGGCTTTTTTTTCTTATAATTGGATCAGGTAGCGTTGCGAGGGAAGTGTATGGTGCGAAAATTTATACCAGTGTTTCTGATTACGGGCTTTGGTTTTGCTGGTTGGGCAAATTCATCTGGAACACAGAATCGATGGGAGCTCACCTGTAGACCAGCGCAGCCAAAGACGAAGAGCATGCAAGATTTTTGCGATAGAATTAATGCTTTACCACCTGAGCCTAGAGATATGCGTGATACAGTTGGGAATAGAGGGCTTGCATTTATGGAGCAATGTTCTGCGGATCAGGGGAGCGGTTATTCGGATGCAGGATGTGCAGAGAAATTTGGGTATGGGTTAAGAAACCCTGAAGCTTCCGTAGAGATTCCTGGGATAAAGGGAAATGCAAAGGGAAAAAAAACTGACCCCCAGTGTCCTGCAGGCGATTCTGAGTGTTCAACGATGGAGGTTTTTTTCACAAATTTTGGGATTAGTCGTTCCGCATCTCACATAGCAATTTTGAATGGTCTTGGAACTTTGGGTACTCCAGAAGCTAAGGCAGCGCAACAGGATTATTTGAGGAGAAATCCACATTTGACTCGGCAAATTAATTGTGCCGCAGAGCAAACAGATTTTTTTGAGGGTCAATGCGCCCGAACAGTTTCTGTAGATGACATTCGTGGGGAGCCATATCGAGGGAAAGCTACTGAATTTTTTGAAAAGGAGTTTTTTGGACTTGGTGCAGAAGGATTACACAATATTGATTTAAGTCAATCGATACTGGCGGCTTTTAATAAATGTGCCGAGGCGGGAAATTCCGCGGAAAGGTGTGAGTTACAGGCCGACATGTTCAAATCCAAGAATTTGACTGACGGAGAATTGTTGAAAAATGGAGTTACAGGTTCGATTTATGTTCCCTCAGATTCCTTTTTAAATGCGGTTGGTAATATTTCAAAAAAACATAAACTTGATGATGAAACAGGGCGAGAGGCCTTCGTCAGAAAATTGAATCAGGAATTTGCTGGAGAGATTATCCCAAAGTTGATTGAGGAAAGTAAACTTGCGATGCTGCATGAGCAGGTCAAAGATGATGAATCCCGCCGCAAATATTGTGTAGATGCAGGTAAGCTTGGGGTCAAGCCACCATCCACAGAAAAGTCCTGTCAAGATGCATATTATGATGCTTATGTGGCTAGCCCGAACAAGGACCCCGAGATAGATACAAGTGATAGAGATGCTTTTTTTGCAGAGATGAATAAGGGATTGGGCAGAACACTGACAGGAGAAGATGTAGGTTTACCTGAATTAGCCGAAGCTCATGGGGCTTTTGCGGCTATTCGGGAGTTGTCTTTGATTGAGGCTCGTAACAATCCTGATATTTTTCGTCAAGCCACTCTGTATGCTGGTGGAACACCAATTAAGGCTACCAATCTGGCAAATGAGGCGGCTCGTACCGGAACCCCAAATCCTCGAGTTCAAAATTATGCCGAAACTTCTGGTTCTGGTGATGGCGGTTTTGGGTTACTGGCTAGATCTGGTGACATGATAGATGGGGACGCTGATAGTGATAATGGTTCATCGGGCTCAGGTGGCTCATTGGAATCAAGAGTGTCAAAATCCTTGCCACCGGCTCAGAGATCGGATGTTAGGCCTGAAGGTGAAGGAGCAGTTGATCCTGTGGTAAGTGCTAAACTTCAATTGGGAGAAAGAGGCAGTGGAGCAATTCTATCAGGCAATCCCTATGATAATTACGAGGATTATTTGAGTGCCTCTGCCATGGATCGTGCTGCCATGCCAGACGGTTTGCACCACTTTATGCTTCAACTTACAGTGGATAGGACTACTGGCGGTGTAAAGCCTATGGATGTGCACAATTATGTTTCCCAGACTCCATCTGTGCCTTGATATGAGGCTCTGTCCCAGTTTGTTATTGCTTATATTTTTTGTTGGTTTAATCAGGTCTGGGGCCGAGGATTCTCAGGCTGGCATGGATTTTTTGGATGGACTTAGGCAGGAAACTCGAGCTCAGGCCCAGTTTGCCTCTTCACGAAATACCATTGTTTTAAGTAGCACAGAAGAACAGGTTTTTTATGACCGCATTACCGACTCTGTAGATTCGGCAGTTGTTCAGCAAATTGATGTAAAGGACAGACAGCTTCAGGCCCTCGATCAGGCTGTTTTATTACCCTCAGGAATGCAGAGTAAATATCGTGAGGAACAAAAGAGGCTGGAGGCATTAAAACGGGAATATGCCAGCCGCTTTGTGGATGCTAAAATTAACCGTGCTCCGGTAAAGGCTGTGATTCATGCCAGCTCTGGTACTTCCGACTCTATGGGGGTGCCGCTCTTGGTTGATCAGGCACCAGTTACAAATGCCGCTTTAAAGGTACTTCCCCAAATGAGTGATGATAAGGCTAAAAAGGTCTTTGTTAATTCATGGAAGGCCTCATTGGTAGATGAGAGGGCCCAGGGAACTTTTGCCCTTGCCCTTGGTTCCATGCAGATGTACGGTACAAATGCTCCACAGACGGCCATGTTTCAGGTACAGCTTGAGCAGTATGCCAGTGAGTTTACCCAAAAAATTGAGAAGCAGGGTAAGGTCAAGATGACCGAGGCTGACAGGACTGAATTTTTTGTACAATCCGTAAGAGACCATTCTTTATTACTGTCTTTGCCTGCCAGACGAAATGTGGAACGAATCGTGGAGCTTGAGCAGGCTGTCCAGGCTTCGGTAGGGCGCAATGAACTGGAGCTTAATTTAAAAAAGCTCGAGTGGGAAAAGGGTTTTCTGATAAAAAATCTGGAACGAGATGGTCTGAAGCTTGAAAAGCTGGATGTAATGGATGTAGAGGCAGTGGATATGGCTTTTTTTTCCTGGTTTCAGGAAAAGATTAAACAGGGAAAAACCCTCAAGTGGCCCCTTGAGGAAACGGGGGTTGTAAAACAATCATTTCATCCGGATCGGCCATTTGTGCAGTTGCTTGCGGTTTCCAGACCAAGGGTGTTGGCACCCTGTGAATCAATCGTTACTTTGG
Source organism: bacterium UBP17_UBA6191 (assembly GCA_002422125.1). Taxonomy (GTDB): domain Bacteria; phylum Muiribacteriota; class UBA6191; order UBA6191; family UBA6191; genus UBA6191. The sequence goes on along the minus strand of DITF01000022.1, from coordinate 9,412 downwards.
GAGAAAGAAGTGTGTCGCTGGTGTGTCACAACACCCAGATTATTCTGGAAGGCGATTTGCAGTTTCTTATCAAGAACAATTCTAAAGTTAAGGCATCGGATCCGTTGGCTTTATTTAAAAATACCCCAAAAGAATTGTTTATCACGGCTATCCTTGATTCTCGTGAGATGGATTTTCTAAGTTTCTTCTGATTCTGAACCGATACGCCTTGCGTATGCGGCTAATGTTATTGATGTTGTTCGTTTTAGAAGTGAGCCCTCTGTTTGCCTATTCCGAGAAATTTTTTCCCGTCGATCGCAAACACTTTAAAATTCGACTGGATACCCATGCCATCCAGATATCTCGCCCTATGATACGGGTTAAATTTAGCCTCAGCCCAAAAGATGAGCCAGTGCGCATGGAAATTCGTTTAAGCCCAGGATACCTTGATCATAATCGGGACTGGAAAGAAGATGTGGCCCAGTATCTAAGAGAAATTCTGCCACCAACCTTAAATCTTTTGCATCGTTACTCGGTAGAAGAACTCGAATCAATACCTTTATTGTCAAGATTATCGTGCAAGATATATATTGGCCCCACCTTGTATGGCGGATGGAGCCAAGGTCAACTGATCTTTCGAAACGGGATTTATTAAATATGAAACAACTTTGTCCAATCTGTAATCGCGATGTCGATAAGGAACTTTTTGACTACCACTACCAGACAGAGGAACACCTGCTTAACAAAATCAGGGAACGGTATCCGGCCTGGATTGATGCCCCACAAAAGGTTTTGTGGTTTTATCGAAGGTTTGTGCTGGAGGTTAGCCAGTGATTGATAGTTTTTTTCATAGTTTGCAATTGGATAAAAACCTTAAAGCCCGCACTTGGCAAGAGATGGATTCTGAGAAAATTTCTCGCGAGGATCGGTTGTTTATTGAATTGTTTTATACCACTGGTCTTGATGTGTTGGCTCTGGCAAAAATTCGCACTGATAGCACTCGCTTGAAGGTACAGGATGAATGGATGGGGCAACTGCCACATGAAACTCTGATTCGGCTGCGGCAACAAATGAGCCAGTCTGGCACTTATCTTTTTAGTCCGAGTCTTCGTAATCGGAGTCAATCGGAGTTTGAAGAGCTTTTACAAAAAAATCTGGAGGCTGAATTTGTCCGGGAGCTAAAAAGTACCCGAGTTATCCACAGAAAAGACGAGTATACAATACTACCTACTCCGCTAAGACTGGATGCGGATCCAGCCTATACGGGAAAGGGTATTTGTATTGGATTTCTGGACGGGGGGTTTTATCCCCATCCTGATATTATGAAGCCCTATCGTCGGGTGGTGGCTTATAAGGATCTAGGATCACCGAATGCGGCCAAGTCCAATTTTGAAAAGCCGGATATTCATAGCTGGCACGGAATGCAGACCTGTGTCAGTGCGGTTGGAAACGGGTATCTTAGTAATGGGCTTTACAAGGGGATTGCCTCAGAGGCCAATGTGGCCTTACTTAAGGTAATGGGCCAAGAAGGTTTTACGACGGAAGCCATCGTCTCTGGCATTGAATGGGCCATTCGCAAGCAAAAGCGCTACAATTTAAGGATTTTGAATATTTCACTAGGGGCTGGAGATGAAACGGCATCCTTTCGGGAATCCTCTATTAATCATGCGGCTGAGGAAGCCATTCAGGCTGGAATCAATGTGGTGGTTGCGGCCGGTAATGAAAGCTGGATGAGGGTCACTCCCCCTGGAAATAGTCCTAGTGTAATTACAGTCGGGGGCTTGGACGATAGAAACTCTCTGGAATCTAGGACTCATAATATGTATCACTCCAGTTTTGGTGTGACTGCTGATGGAATTTTGAAACCAGAGATTATTGCGCCTGGAATATGGGTCGCAGCCCCAACTCTTCCCGGTACCGAGTTTTATCGTGAGGCCGAACTGGTATGGGCCTTGGCTCATGCCCGAACCGCCAAACATTTTGAAGAGATTTTGGATAACTATAATTATCCCATTCCATTTTTTATGACCTTGCAGGCTCTGGATTTTCAGGGTAAGAAAAATTTTATGGATCAGAAGGTTCGTGAGTTTAAGCTGATAAGCCCACACTACCAGCATGTGGATGGGACTTCTTTTTCGGCCCCCATTATCTGTTCCATTATTGCGCAAATGCTGGAGGCCAATTCGTCTTTAAGTCCTGAAAATGTCAAAGAAATCCTCATGCAGTCCGCCAAAAGACTGGATAATGTGCCTGTAGAAAGGCAGGGTTGCGGGGTGGTTCAGGCCAAAGAAGCTGTGCGTTCTGCCAAAAAGAGAGTGCATAGCCCAGGTTTTGCCTATCCCCAGATTCGCGACAACCGGGTTACCCTCAGATACAGGGGGGAAGCCAAATCGGTAGAGGTCATGGGGTCATTTAATCAATGGAAAAATGGCACCCCGATGCAAAAGTCAGAAGCTGGTGAATGGAGCGTTGAGCTTGAGTTTGAAGATCAGGGTACCCATGCCTATAAGTTTTTAGTCGATGGCCTGCACTGGATGGACGATCCGGACAATATCAGCAAGGTATATGATGGCTATGGAGGATTTAACTCACAGTTTGTAGTCTACGGCACTCCAGCAATTCGGCGCTCTTTGGAGAGAGTAGAGACGGCTTTGGACAAGATAAAAAGCATTCGATTTCAGTCAGAAGAACACCGCGAAGCTCTATTTGAGATGGACAGAATTTTGGCTTTTCCGGCAATTTCCAAAAGTCCTCAGCTTAGAGACTTTTTTGAAAGAAGAATGCAAAAGGTTCTCAATCAATTGAAGGTTCATGATGTGGAAGATGGGCTTTTGATTCATCAGATGTATAACGGGGGGTATATCCTTGAAACACCTACCCTTAATCTGGGGATTGATGTTGTTTCCTGTCAGCATGTATGGGATATGTACTGGAAAATTCGTTCCGATATTTTTCCTGAGATAACCCGACTACTAGATATTGCCTTTGTGACCCATAGGCTACCGGATCATCTGGATCTGGACATAGTAAATCGCATGATTAGTGATGATAAACTGGTTATTGTGCCTTCGGGAATGGAGAATCTGTGTTTAAACGGGGTAATTGGTTTTGAAGCCTGGGAGAAACGCGAACTTTATTCCTTGGGGCCATATGATATGTCCATCCAGATTGAGGCTTTACCAGGTCGCTACCGCTATCCAATGGTCACAGATATTGATATGCGCTCCTTTCGTATCAGCATAACCGAAAAACTAAATCTGTTAGTTTTAGGTGAGGTGGATAATCGTTCCGCTTTGCAGGTTATTCGTCAGGCCGGAAAGGATTTTAAGACCCACCTATTGTTTGTTCCACTACCCATAAGTGATGACATCAAGGAAATGGATCTATTTTACCAACTGATCGAAGAGATCAAACCGGATGTGATTTTGCCATCCTGCATTGGAGAGTTGGCCCAAAAGGATGCTTTGGCCCGTAGCTCCTATCGTCGCGCCTGGGAGTTATTGAGTCGTACAGGCAGGGAGTTTGAGATTCTTGGTTGGGGTGATTCGGTTAAAGTTGGTTTTCGTGGGGTTTAACTCCTTTGGGCTTCTCTTTCGTTTTTCCTCTTGGGGAGAGTCACATGGGAAAGCTATCGGAGTGGTTTTGGATGGAGTTCCGGCCGGAATATGTCTGAATCTTAATAGCATAAATGAATCCCTTAGCCGCCGCCGGCCTGGTCAGTCTAAATATATGACATCACGGAAGGAACCGGATCAGTTTGAGCTGTTGTCTGGCTTGGTAGAGGGTGTGACCACTGGGGCCCCACTTAGTTTTCTGATTCGCAATCTGGATGTAAAGTCAGATGCTTATCTTGATTTTTTGGGAGTCTATCGACCAGGGCACGCGGATTATGCCTGGGATAAAAAATATGGAATATGGGACCCTTTAGGGGGGGGCAGGGCCAGTGCCAGAGAAACTGTGGCTCGAGTGATTGCAGGAGCTGTTGCCAAACAGATTCTCCCCTCATCGGTTGGTATAAATTCCCGATTGGTACAGGTGGGCCAGTACATGGATATGCAATCGATTCAAGAGGCAGTTTTGCAGGCCAAACAGAAGGGGGATTCCCTAGGGGGTTTAGTTGAGGTTGTGGCTACTGGAGTCCCGGTGGGACTAGGAGAACCAGTCTATGAAAAGCTGGATGCCAGGATTGCCTATGCCATGATGTCTATTCCAGCCGTAAAATGTGTGGAAATTGGATCTGGTCGCGAATGCGTAGAGATGTCAGGCTCATCTCACAATGATCAAATGGATGAAACAGGCTTTTTGTCCAATCATTCTGGTGGGGTGCTAGGAGGGGTTAGCACTGGGCAGCCAATTGTGGTTCGCGTCAGTTTTAAACCTACGGCATCCATTTTTCTGCCTCAGAAAACTGTAGACAAAGAAGGAAATCCTGTATGCTTAAAACTTAAGGGCCGACATGATCCCTGCGTGGCTTATCGTGCCCCTGTCATTGTGGAATCCATGTTAGCGGTGGTTTTGGCAGATTTTTTTCTGATTGCTCGTACCAGGAGGTTATGAGGCATGTATTTTTTACTGCTTTTACTTCTGATTTCCCCCAAGCCTTTTGCCAACTCCTTGCGCACTGAAATTACTGGCAATGCATTGTCCTTAACGGGTTCCAATCCTGCATCGTCAGGCAGGTATCAGTTTGATGATCTGATGGAGGCTGCCACTATTCTGATGGAAGAAAAGTCTTATGAGCAGGCCCAGGAAGTTTTGGAAATGGCCCTTTATCTTAAGCCTCGGGACTTATTGGTATTTCAGCTATTGGCCGAAATTTACGAAAACACCAAACAATCGGAAAAGCTCTTGTCTCTGGCTGAGTCCGTATCCTCGTATATATTGCCCCAGGGTCGAGAAGATCCTTTTTATGAAAAAATGCTGACCATGTCCGTCATATTAAATTCCAATAAAGATCCAAAAAAGGCCTGGAATAATTTTCTAAGGCTTTATGAGGGACTGTCTCACCGTCGTGGTCGCCAGTATGAACTGATCAAGGAATTGGAATCTGGGGTGCATGTGCCTTTTCTGGCCCAAATTTATGAGTATCTTGTCAGCAGAGAGCATTACGGGGACTTTCGTTGGGGACAAGTGGCAGATTATTACCTGTTTCATGGACATATCGAAAAGGCTAAACTCTATTTTGATCAGGAGTTTAAAAAGCCTGATTTTGATCGGATATTTCTTTATTCCTATGCCAGAATTTTATATGACAGAAAACAGTTTTCACTGTGTCAGGTCTATATCAATGTGGCTATGGAGTTGGCAACATCTGAGAAGATGACAGAAAAAGTCAAACAGCTTCAACATCTTTTAAGTGCCTGGGGCTACGAATATGGACTGGACGAAATTAAACAGGAAGCAGATTTGTTTTTTCGTTTTCGCGAGAAAGCCAAAGGCATTGATAAACTAAAAAGTTTGCTTTTAGTGTCCAGTGAGAATCCTAATACTCTATTTGAATTGGGTAAAATGCTGATTCAATACCCCGAGGATTTGAATACCTGGGATGAGGGAGCTTCTTATCTTCTAAATTATGTCCGATTGATTCGGGCTCCTGAAGAAAGTACATATGAGGCAGGAGAACTTCTTTTGAAGAGTCTGAAACAAAATGCCTTGGCTTCTTTTCTACAGATTTTAAAGGAGCGATTTCCCAAGTGGTACTCCGAAGATACCCGATTAAGCGCCCAGATTGCTTACGCTATGGAAAATCTTTTGGATAGTGCCAGAGTTTTGATGCGTTTGGGCACAGATGATGATTTGGTACGCCGTTACTTAAATACTTGCAGGGAGCTGAATCCACAGTCTTTAGAGGTATATCAGATGCTATTTGAAGTGATCCATAGAACTTTTGAGCACGAGATAAAAAACCGGCAGCTTCTTTCCCCAAAGTCCATAGAGATCGCTACCCGCTTTGCCTATTGGGTGGAACAGGATGCGATTCCGGCTCATAAAGAAGTGGGGGAGTTGTATGAGTATGCCGGCCGTATTCTATCCATGCGGCCCAAAAAGAGCCGTGAATACAGCCGTGAACTGGCCTTTTTGAAGCGAGCTCTGGACACAAATCCATCCCTGCATAAGGCCAGACTTCAGATGGCTAGAAATTATCTTGATTATGATTATCCGATGCAGGCCTCTGAGTTACTGGAACGCATGCTGGATATTGCCAAAGATGACAAAGATTCTCTATTGCAAGCCCAGGCCATGCTTAGGGAAGCTTGCCGCCTGAATGCTCAGGCTGCTTGGGCGCAAGCCAGTTATTTTTCGGTAATTTCCCAAATGGAAAAAGCCATTACGGCCAATAATAATGTTCTCATGGATTTGGAAAGTACTTTGTGGTTGAGTTATTCCTATCAGGCCACAGATGCCTTTGATAAAAACTTAACCCTCTTAACCAAGGCTTTGCAGCAGTTTGGAGATTCGGCTGAAGTGTGGTATCTCTATGCCTTATCCTGGCAGGGTAGTTATGAGTATGAAAAAGCCATTGAAGCCTACGACAGGGTGTTATCCATGTCAGCTACAGAGAACAATCGTTTTGCCTCTGTTTGTAAAGAAAACAGAGATAGTCTGGTACGAATTCTTCAGTATCGTAAGGGGCAGGAATGAAAGGTAGTTTATATCGAAAATATCGCCCACGAGGTTTTGAAGAGTTTAGCGGTCAATCCTCTGTTGTCAGAGTACTCAAAAGTGTTTTGAAGTCGAGAGATATAACTCATGCCTGGATGTTTTCCGGTCCCAGAGGTACGGGTAAAACCTCAGCGGCCAAAATTTTTGCCAAAACCTTAAATTGTATCAGCCCAGACGACGGGATGGCCTGTCACTCGTGTGCCCATTGTCTGTCCTTTCAAAAAGGTGTGTATCCTGATTATCTGGAAATGGATGCTGCCAGCAACCGTGGTATTGATGAATTCCGCGTCATTCGGGAGCAGGCTCAGGTTGCCCCCATGGCGGGTAAAGGGTATTACAAAGTTTTTGTCATTGACGAGGCGCACATGCTGACCAAGGAAGCCTCTAATGCTTTTTTAAAAACCCTGGAAGAGCCTCCATCCTGGTGTATTTTTATTCTGGCAACCACAGAGCCTGAAAAATTATTGCCTACCATTCATTCTCGTTGTATTCGGCTTGAGTTTACCTTAATTGCACCAATGGCTGTGCGCGAACGGTTAAGGGCTGTCTCGGAGGCTGAAGGGTATGAGGTGGAACCAGGCGTTTTGGATAGGATTGTGGAAAAAGGGGGGGGAGGGTTAAGGGATTCCCTGACACTTCTTGAGCAAGCCGTTCATCTCTGTGGTAATCGGGTTAGTACTAATGAGTATCTTGAGATGACGGGGGAAACTGCTCTTGAGCATATTGATGCACTGTTGATGGGGATCATTCAAAATGAAAGAGCAGTGTTGTTATCTCGCCTCAACCAGCTATTTTCTTTGGGCAAACAGCCATCTGATCTGATGCGACAGCTTTTGCAAAGAGTGGAAGATGGTCTTTATTTTTGCCTTCAGGTACCTAGGGAGGCCGAAAAACTACCATCGGAGTGTCTAAAATTGGAGTCGGTTCACTGGGCGCAATTAATCAGGCAATTGTTGCAGGTTCAAGATGCTATGGCTCGCTCTCTATTTCCTTCCATGCACCTGCAACTGGGTTTATTGCAAGCTCAGGAATCTTTTCTAACCCAAAAAGATGTTCAGGAATCAAGATCCGTGGAGAGTCTGAAAAAAAAGGTGGGCGAGCTTGAGAAAAAGATACATTCAGGGACTGTAGCGACTAAAGTTGCTGAGCCTCGGACAGTTTCTGCAAACCCAGCTACAGCATTTGAGGCTGACTTAAAAAAGCCTGTGATTCGTGATACCACCTTGGATGAATTCCCCGACAATGTCAAAAACTGGGAGTTGGTAAGACGAGAGTTAAAAACCAGGGATCCTATAACTTATGCTCTGATCGAACCGGCCCAGCCGGGAATTGATTCCGAGAAACTGGTATTGTATTTTGCCCCTCAGTTTCAGTTTCACTTTAATAAGGTTCAGGACACCAAAAATTTTAGTAAAATTCGCCTGCTGATCGATCAGAAATTTAATAAGGATTATCCTCTGGAATTGGTTTTGGGAAACCCACCATCGACCCTGCCAGTGTCACAAAATCCCAACAATCCTTCCCGATCTGTCAATCAAGGTCGCATTTCATCCGAAAGTAGGCAGGGAGAGAATCAGGTAGCCGAGGAATTAAAGCGCAAAATCTTAAAGGATCCCTCGGTAGCTCGTCTGGTTCAGGAACTTGATGCCAAAATTGAGAGTATATTATAACTGTTTGTTGCTGAGCTTTTTGCTGAGTACCTTTGGCTTTGGAACGGATCTGCAAATTGTAGGTAAGGCCACAATTGCATACAGGGCATTTCATGCTTTAAGTGTCATGACGGAAATTGTACCTGGGGAAGGGGAAGCCTTTGTAATTACCCATCCGGCTCAGGATTTAGGTATTGCCATAACTGTCGAGAACAACTCAGGAAGAGATTCGGCCACCTCCAAAATTCAGATTCGTTATTATGAGGATGTAAATTACCCCTATTTTCCTGAGAAATGGCAGCTTAAGTTTGAGCGAGCCATATCCGATCGCGATCGAGATTTAGGCACAGTGCGCATTCCGGGCCATATTTATGAAAGGTTTCGCCCAATCCATCGAGTCAGGCTTGAGCTTTCCGTTGAGAGCGGCATTCGCTCCAACTGGATTGGAGCCAAGGATAAAAATGTTCGCACATTTTTTGTGGCACCATTTCCCAAAATCGGAAATCAGCAAATTGAAACGGCCTCGGTTTTAAGATTGAGTCTTTGGGCTTATGCCCGTTCCAGAATGTTGGAAAACTCCATGAAAATTTTTGGAGGTTTGATGGATCCAACATACAGGATTGAGGAAGGCCGAACCCCGGCCCAAATCAGCCTGAGGTTTGGACAACAGGTTCAAGACTATCTGGGCAGATTTTTTGGGGAGCTTAATTTTAAGCCTTGGATGGCAGAATTCATTTCCAGCTATGCCAGAGGTCTGGAGGAAAAAATTGAGTTTCCGGTGGAGTTTAATTCATTTCTCAGTGTGCCAGATTTAGACTTTGATCTGCGCTCGTTACTGCCCGCAACCATTGGTTTGACCCAAGGGTATCCCAAGAATGTGGAAAACTATAAGGATTTTACGGCCCTGTTTCGCATTATTGGACTAGAGTTGGATCTGGCCAGAAAAATTACCGAAGCCAGAGAAGAAGTAAGCCAGGGGATAGAACTTTTATATTCTTTTCAAAATCTTAAGGATCAGCAGGAGTTTGTTCGGCAGATTGCCTTAATTAAAAAAAATGAAGAGGATAAACAAAGAAAATTTGCGGCTATTGGCAAGGATATGAAGCGGATTTTGGGTTGGG
>DITF01000336.1 GCA_002422125.1 bacterium UBP17_UBA6191 | reverse complement strand
CGATATCCAGAGTTTCAACCCCTAAATCCAACTGAGCCAACATCAGCCTTGCCTGTTCTTCGTTCATACCAATCAAGGCAGCCATAGAACCTGTACCCTGCGGACAGGCCGCATCCATCAATTTTCCCCGAATATGCACCAGCTCAACGGCCTTTTCAAATTCGAGCACACCGCTAGCCACTAAGGCGGAGTATTCGCCTACACTGTGCCCTGCGGTACAGTCAGGGATAATGCCTTCTTGTACCAGACTGCGGCACAAAAGGGAGCTAGTAGCCACAATTGCCGGTTGCGTAACCTCAGTTCGTAACAGCTCGGATTCCGGGCCCTCAAAACAGTATTTACTTAAGGGAAACCCCAATGTGTTATCCAGAGACCGATAGGCATCGTTGGCCCAGGATTCCTGATCAGACAAAAGTTTCCCCATGCCTACTGACTGTGAACCCTGTCCCGGAAATACAAATGCTAGTTTTTTTCTCATTTCAGGCTCCAATGAATCAAAGTAGCCCCCCAGGATAATCCGGCCCCAAATCCCACCACTAAAAGCTTGTCATTTTCCTTAATGCGCCCCTCATGCCAAGCATCACACAAGGCCAGTCCAACTGAGGCTCCAACGGTATTTCCGTACTTGTCAATATTGATATAGACCTGCTCATCCCTTAGTTCCAGCTTATTGGCCGCAGACTGAATGATTCTGGCGTTAGCCTGATGCGGTACCATTAGGGCAATATCCCTACAGGTTAACCCCTCCTGAGCCAAAACGATATTAGAGCTTTCAACCAAAGCATTGATCGCAAACCGATATACTTCTTTACCAGACATACTGACAAAGTGCCGGTTGTCCCCGATGTTTTTTTCCGTCAGCGGCCACCTTGAGCCACCGTTGGGTATCCAGAGATTGCACATGCCAGTCCCATCGGTGCACATAAATTGGGATAAAACACCAACACCTGTGTCTTCGGTCTGTCGTAAAACCAGAGCTGAAGCTCCATCGCCAAACAGAACACAGGTATTGCGATCCGTCCAGTCAAGAACTGTGGATGTGGCATCGGAACCAATCACCAAAACATGCCGGCAGGTCCCTGATTTAACAAACTGGGCTGCTGTAAGCAAGGAATAAATGAAGCCAGTGCAAGCTGAGTTTATATCAAAGGCCCCGGCCCGTTTTGCCCCAAGTTCAGCCTGAACCATACAGGCCCCGGCGGGAAGCTTATGATCTGCCGTAAAAGACCCCATGATAATTAAATCCAGATCCATGGGACCGATTCCAGCCATTTCCATGGCCTGCCTGGCCGCAGAAACAGCCATCGTGGAGACCGTTTCGCTACCTGAGATCACATGTCTTTGTCTGATCCCGGTTCGTTCTGTGATCCAGTCATCGCTGGTTTCCACCATGGCCTCTAAATCCTGATTCGTCAGAATTTTTTGCGGTAGGCACTTACCTACTCCAACAACCTGAGCTCCTTTGAGGTGCTTCATAGAAACTATCCCCGAACCCCTGTCTGAATCAATTCCAAAAGATTTGATTGGCCAAGCTTCACACTGGTCTGGCAGGCCCCAAAGATGACTTTGGCATCAGCATTGCCGTGAACAATATAACAATGTCCGTTCACCCCAAGAAGCGGGGCCCCACAATGCTCAGGGGCTGATGGATTAAATGCATTGGCAGCTTTCATAAGATTTTGGTACTCCTCTGATGGCCTTCTGTCAGCGGGCATGTTATCTCGGATCATATGTCCAAAAAGATAGGCCACACCTTCAACCGTCTTCAAGAGTACATTACCAGCAAACCCATCCGTGACTATCACATCACAGCGGCCGGCCAGAACATCAAAACCTTCCACATTCCCAATAAAGTTAAGAGCAGATTTAGATAAAAGCTCATGGGCCTCATGAACCAAAGCATTACCCTTTTCGCGCTCTGAACCGTTGGACAAGAGTCCTACTGTGGGCTTTTTGATGCCTAACATGGCTTTGGCCCAAGCATCTCCAATTACCGCAAACTGTAACAATGACTCTGCATGGCAATCCACATTTGCACCAACATCAAGAACTACCGTCTTTTGACCATTAGATTGCGGAAACACTGAGGCAATAGGTGGCCGTTTTATACCGGGAATTCGCCCAAAAACAAAAAGGGCCGCCGCCATACAGGCGCCGGTATTCCCTGCACTGACAAACGGGACCTGCTTCTCCTTGGCCAGTCGAACACCAACAGCAATAGATGAATCCAGCTTTTTCCTGAGGGCATCTGCGGGAGATTCAGCCATTCCCACTACTTCCGTAGCATAAACCAAGTCAATACCAGGTTCGGGATTTGACTCAAGGGGGGATAGGGCCTCTTTGGTACCAACCAGATAAACCTTTATCCCCGACCTTGCGGCCAAAATCGCTCCTTCTACAATGGCTGACGGAGCAAAGTCTCCACCCATTGCATCCAGAACTACTGACATAAACTAGCTCTTTTTCTCCACAGTAATCAGGCCTTCCTGATAAGCTCTAAGCTGATTTAAGGGGACTAAGGCCCCACCCTGCTCAGCACAGGGAACCAGCTTCTGAGCACCTAGCTTAATATGACCTCTGCGTTGGTCTCTCTTAAATTTACATATCTTGCGTTTCGGCATTGGCATAATGCATCTCCTAAAAAATTACGGCGCCAAAAAAGTGAGGCATTGTATACGATCCTACAAATAAGAGTCAACCTCAGTGAATCAGGTCCAAAACCCGGTTCAACTGATCCAGGTTATCCAACCGGAACAATTTGGTCTTATCTCTTCTATCCATGTCCTTAAATACATGCAAAATATGCTTTTGCATGCCATCTACATCATTAAACACAATCTGATGTCTGAGGAAATAGTGCTCCTGAACAAATTGGGCTACTTCCCCATCTTCCTGCATAATATCGGAATTCACCACAAACACACCTTCTCCACCATCCTGAAAAATCCTATGGGCCGTTTCTAAAAACCCTTTAACTTCTCTGGGATTCAGATTGGTCATATCGGCAAAACCGACCGAATACATCTCATCGATCAATATATCAGAGGGCTCAAGTGAGCTTCCCTGTAGAAGAAGCGAAATCTCATGACCCGAGAGTCTCAGATTCAAGCTGGCACCGCGAATGGCAAAACTGGATACATCCATACCTACAATCTGCTCATCACAAAATGTACGAAAATGCTCAGCATCCTGCTCATTATCCTTGCGCAGACTACTTCGAACATGGTTCAAAGTCTTTAAAAGAATGTCCCCGCGGCCACAGGCCAGATCAAACACCAAATGGTCCAGTCTGGGTCTAGCCAGCTTTACCATAAAGGTCGAGACATTGGGATGAGTGGGGCGATAATCTGCAATTTTAAAGGGTAAATAACGAACCAGCATATCATCTAGGCGATCCGGACTCATTTCCTGAGCCATGCCGTCTCTTTCGGTAAGCTCCTTCAAAAATCCATTTAATTCCGATACATTAACCCCGGTTCCCGCCACATCAAACACTTCCTGTTGGAGAGTTGCCGACTTCTTCAATACCGGCTCTCGACGGCGAACCGTGCCCTGAGGAGTTGTTTCGACCTGAGCGGCAACTGCCGCCGCCACCTTAACTTCAGGCTCAGAAACCGTGGCAGCCAACACTTCTGGCTCTGTACTCAACTGAGGTGCATCCTGAACCGGAACCAGAGTAACTGCTCTGCGTACTCCCGGCAAAATTTCTTCCGTGCCACCCTGAATGGAAGTGCGAACAGACTCCATTAAGCGTTTGAAATGTTGGGCCTCTTCCTCGTTATACTCTGGATCCAACTCAGAGCCAGGAATGATTTCTTCCAGATTCTCTACCTGAGATTTGGCAACCAAAAGCTCTTCCTTGGCCTTCTTTTTAGCCAAAGCCGTTTCGGCCAGCTTCTTGGCTCTATCCTTTCGTTTCAATTCCTTAATTTCCTCAGAACTAAGACGAGATCGCCTGACCTTTGAGCCTATAAGCTGGAATCTTAAATCCTCATTAAAAGCCTGCTCCAAGTTTGTGAGCGGAAATGGAACCTGCAAATACTCTTCGGCCAAATCCATCAGGCTAAGACTTTTTTCCTCGCCTTCCAGTCTCTGGCAAATCTTATCCATATCAGATCGGGAAATTTGCTTAAAGTGTAATCGCTTCAGAAACTTTGGGAATACATTAAACATTCCATCGGCACCAGGTTTAAACCTTGCGTCTTCTCGAAGCATGAGGATTAATCCTTTTTTCTTGCGCTTAAATTGTTTCACCAACTGATTTTCAATCTCATCCAGAGGCAAAGCCTTGTTATTATTCATAGCAAATAGGGCAAAAGCATATTCATTGCAAAATTCCCACTCTTCAATAAACCAGTACTCAAGGCCACCCACGGTTTCCGTGAAAAACCTGTCACTGCCCTCCAGATTTAATGGGATATCTGATGGATGTAACCCATTCTCCATGGCAATATTTTCCTTGAGAAACTCAATGGTTAAAGGAGCACCACCTTTTTTCAAAGTCTGGTAGGCATAATCTGAAAGATGAAGAAAGGCATCCGACAAACTCCACTCTTCTTTGCCCTTATCCACAAAACATTTGCTCTTTTTTAAAGTCGGCAATACGAATTCAGCCCGAACACGAAAGGGAGACTCCATTTTTAAAAATGGAATTTCCTCCTGAATTCGTTTAGTCAAATCAGAAACTGTTGCTGTCTGTGACTGTATAAGAGTCTCCAGAAGCACCATTTTATAGTTCTTTGCAATAATTTTTTCTTCAATTGCTTTTATAGTCTTAGCCATGCCAACTCCTCATAAAAAAAAATAGAACCCGGCTGGTCCTATCTCCATATTTGGCTCGTAAAGGGAATTACCCGCAAATGTTACTCAATTTAAGCATGTGAGTCAAAGAAAATGCATGTGTTATTATATGGATTATGAATCAATACCATTGCCTCACCCTCATTCTTCTCTTACTGTCGCAATCATTTGCCACAATTCCTGGTCTTAGACTGCCTGCCTGGTATACTGCCGAATTTGTTTCCAACGGGCATCCTGGCATCAATTCAAAAGCCAGTGTAGAACTTAGATTTACACCAATTGGACTCACGCTTCAAGATGTCAGCGTGGAATTAAAAGCTCCTGATGGGGTCATGGGCAAGGCTCTGCATCCCGTAGTCTCTATCGCAGAACTTAAAACCAGTACCAGCTTTTTGTGGGAAGTACTGGCCGATAAATCGGTCTCCCCCTCTTCCCTTCAAGCTATTGTCAGATTTAAAACCCCGTATCAAGGTTTAAAAAATCGCATTGATGAAGTGTGGCAGCGCGAAGCACTGTGGCAAAGAAACCAACTAAAGGCCCGTGTCGACGATCTCATGGAAACCTATGAGCTAAGCTTTTATATCCCCATTTTTACAACACCTTATGAAGGGGACTTTAAGTTACCATCCTCTCCGATCCACAAGGCCCACAACATCGGCCCAGACGATTTAATTTACCTCTTAGCCCCAGCCGCTCAGACAGGACCCATACCTGCCTTAACTGCCAGACTGCTGTCAGCCTCGGACCAACACAAAAACCTTTTTGCCAATCCCGACACCCTGAATGCGATTCAATCGACTGACCCTGGCTATATTCTCAAAGTGGCTGACGAGTACCAGCAAGTGACCTACTCTTTAGCCTATGCCCATTTTTCTGAAAAAAATTACGCCGACGCCCTTCAGGTTTTAAGGCAAAACCAAAAGGCTCTCTTGGAAGCCAAAGGCGTGTCCTACGAATACATTTTACAATCAAGAAATCTGGAGGCCCTGGTTCTTTATTCTCAAAACCGGGCTGAGGACGCCGAAGAAATCCTTAAAAGCACAGTAAGAACCATGACCGAGGCCCAATCTCGACCCTACCTATTATACAATCTGTCTGTGCTGCATATATTAAACAAACAGCCAAATTTAGCCATGATTAGTCTCAACGAAGCCATCCGACAGCACCCTGGCCTACACATTGCCAAAAAATTGCTACTGGAACTTTAATAGACAAAACTTATCAGAGCCAATAGACCTGCACGGTCTTACCCTGATGACTTACGGTCTCTACCCGGTAGCGGGAGTCATCATCAGTGGCGATGGTGTCCTTAAAAATCATTAAATAACCCGATTCTAAACCTATCTGTTCCATGTATTCTGTGATCTGATTCAAACCCTCTTCCAGCGTCTTGGGGCCTTTGTAAAGCTTAATCTCAGATACAAACCGCTCTTTAGCAAATTCCACCAGAATATCCAGTCTTTTGCGGCCCAAAGCGTATTCTCGATGAATGGTTCCGCCCCCATTGACAAGTCTTTGCAACCAAGCCATAAACAAAATATGCGAGGAGATTTCACGGATATAAAATTCCTTGTGTCCATGTTCACGCCAAAATTGTACAAATTCATCCATCACCTTTTGGTAGTTTAGCTTCCCATCAGGGCTTGTATACCATTTAGGATCTTCTGTGATCGTTTTTTGCAGAGTATAAGTCATTTCCCTAGGTAATATTTCTTTATATAATGGATTGGCAATCCTGTAGGTTTTAGAATCTGGATGCAATAGCCCTAGATCAATGGCGTACTCAATGTCCTCAGCCGGGATATGCCCTACAGAGTCCCCTGCCAGCATGGGGATGACAATCTGGCGAATCCGGGGATCATCAAGCCTGTAATAAAGCTGATCAATATGGGTGGCACGGGAGAGAATCAGGGCTTCTTTGGCCTCGTGTAAATGCTTTTCGCCTAAAACTAAATCATTGGGGAAGAGCTTATGGCACATCTGCTCGCCCAAGGCATTGCAAAGCCAAGGCTGGCCCTGGGTCAGCTCATATATTTTTTCCAAAAGTCCAGGGGCCAGTTTCTGCCCATGTTCTTGCTCGTGCTGAAAAAAAAGTTCCCGGACATTATCAAGGGTAAAATTACCAAGCCGTACCGACTCGGCCTTGATATTAAAGCAGGAGCCACCAGTCAGCCAGGTGTCTTCTTCTTTTGAGTAAATGCGGTAGTCTTTTAAATCGCGAACCCCATTTAAAATGATGGATTGGGGGAAAGCTTGGGGCCTTTGGTCATAACCTGCCCGAAGCTGGCGCAAAAGAGCAATCAGGGACTCTCCGCCCATGGAGTCAATTTCATCGATCACCAAAACAATTGGTTTATTGGATACTTTGCTCCATACTTGAAGACAGTTTCTCACTGCATGCAACTCATTTGCAAAGACTCTGGCTGAAGGAAAATCTGATTCTGGCTGTTGAACCAACGATACAGAAAGAGCGTGCTGCATAGCATCCAAAATAGCCAAATGTGCAGCTAAAATATTATTTTTTGCAGCCTGCGCATCTTCCACCGTGATATGCATGGCCAGATACTTACCCTCGCCATTAAGTTTACGGCANNACTTTCTTTGCTCAACAAGGGCAAGAATGGGTTTTACCCCTTCTTCTCTCCAGACTGTGTAATGAATATCTGGCTGGCAGGCCCCCGCTGTATTAAAGAACTTTTTCATGGCCTGAGTATAGCATACAAATTCAAATCTCAGACTTCAGGATGCTGGTTGCCAAAATAGAGAACATCTAAAAAAAATACCATTCAAAGGCTTATAATCTCAAGCCGCTTGCCCAAAAAGCCAATCCCCATTTTAAGAATTTTTGTGGCAC
>DITF01000252.1 GCA_002422125.1 bacterium UBP17_UBA6191 | reverse complement strand
TCCATCATAAACAACGATTTGATTGTGGGGTAAGTCCATACAACACCTGTCAGGCCGGATTTTGCGGCTGTAAATCATCTGGAGGTGCAATCACTGCTCTTCTATCTCCATCTTCCTCAGCGTTCAGTGCCTCATCCTTCTCCTGCTGGGCCACTCGCTCTGCTTCTACCTGCTCCTTGGAGCGCAAACGGCGTTTGGGGGCAGGACCAATTTCCCTGCCAGCCACCAAGGACTTTAACTCTTCAAGAGTCAAAGTCTCATGCTGTTTTAATGTTTCCGCAATCAGTTTTAAAGTGTCAAAATTATCCCGAAGTAGTTGTTTTGCCCTTTCAAACTGAGTATTCACAATTTTATGAATCTCCTCGTCAATGGCCTTGGCTGTGGTGTCAGAATAGGATTTTAAGCCAAACCATCGTTCTGAATTTTCTGTGTAAGCAATGGTTCCTAAAGAATCACTCATGCCCCAACGGGTGACCATCATGCGGGCTAACCTGGTGGCCTGCTCAATATCTGAGGCAGCTCCGGGTGTATAAGTATTAAAGGTCACAATCTCAGCGCTGCGACCAGCCATAGAAACACAAATTTGATCAATCAATTCTTCTCTGGTATAAGAATCTTCCTTGGGTAAAAAAGATACCATCCCCAAAGCCCTGCCCCTTGGAATTATCGTTGCCTTATGAATTTCATGTCCATGAGCCACCAATAAATTTACCAAAGCATGACCTGCTTCATGGTAAGCCGTATTGTTAATCTCCTTCTCACTCATGACCTTGGATTTTCGCTCCGGCCCCATCATGACCTTATCCCGAGCATCTTCAAGGTGCACCATAGTGACCACATCTGCCCCCTCACGGGCGGCTGTCAGAGCGGCTTCATTGACCATATTTGCCAAATCGGCCCCAGAAAAACCAGGAGTAGCCTTGGCAAGAGTGTTTAATACCACATCAGAAGCGGCCGGAACCCTGCCAAGATGCACAGCCAGAATTCCTTCTCTACCCTTAATATCGGGAAGGTCAATGACTACCTGCCTATCAAAACGACCGGGCCTTAACAGGGCCTGATCCAGAATATCTGCACGGTTAGTAGCCGCTATAATCATAATCCCGGTGTCGTTATCAAACCCGTCCATTTCTACCAGGAGCTGATTTAAGGTTTGTTCCCTCTCATCATTACCCCCGGAAAATCCGTTGCCTCTTTGTCGTCCAACCGCATCAATCTCATCAATGAAAATCAGACAAGGGGCCGCTTTTTTCCCCTGCTCAAACAGATCACGCACTCGAGAAGCGCCGACTCCCACAAACATTTCCACAAAATCAGAACCTGACATGTGAAAAAATGGCACATTAGCCTCTCCAGCCACTGCTCGCGCAAGAAGAGTTTTTCCTGTTCCAGGAGGGCCCATCATCAAAACCCCACGAGGCACACGGGCTCCGGTCTTCTTGAATTTTTTGGGGAATCGCAAAAAATCAATAATCTCGGAAAGTTCTTCTTTTGCCTCATCACAACCGGCCACATCTTTAAATGTCACCTTTTCTTTGCTCTCAGTGAACATTTTGGCACGGGAGCGACCAAAACTCATGCCTCGAGGTGAGCCTCCCTGCATCTTGTTAATAAAATAGAACCAGAGCCCAATAAACAAAATCCAGGGAAACAATTGGAAAATAACCTTAAGCCACTCTGGCCAGGTCTCAGTGGGGGCAAACTCAATCTGTACACCCTTTTCTATCACCCGTTCCAGATACGGCGGGGTTAAAGCCTGGGGGGCAACCGTGGTGTACTGACCTTCCTTATTATCTTCAAACTGAATGTTTAGATTATTAACCTTGGCCCTAATCACCTGACCCTTTTCCACCATTGTGACAAAAGAGGAATAATTGACCCTGCTGATATCACGGTCTGAGTAGTAGTGGGAAAAGATCGTCAGGATGACAATAGCCATCAGGATATACAAAGTGATATTCTTGAACTTTGGCAAAACTAAACTCCTTTGCTCCGCGCCTTATGGTTTTACCACAGTCATACAGGAAGCACCAAGGAGAAATGTACCATATTGCCAAAGTCAGAGCAATCAATGGCTCCGTATCGAAGCTCGTTTTATAGAGGGAAACATGCAATTGGCTAGTCTAAGTAAAGGCGGTACTGTAGTTAAGGCGGGAGATATCGTCCTACAACATGTGGTACCACCAGAAACCATCAAAGATAGTATGGGAACATGGCACGGGGTTCCCGATTATTTTCTGGTTGGCGATCAGCTCTTTGATCCAAGCACGGGAGTCTGTACCTGTGAGCTGGAATTCCCGGCCTATTTCAACTTCTTTGCCTTAAAAAAGAAAACCCGCGTTTTATGCACCCCCCTCATGAAAAAACGAATCCAAGAAATTTTTGCCACGGCTGTTTTTGGACCTCAGCGGCTAGACTCCAATCTTGAACCTGGATTGGAGGACATTTTGGCCGAGATGCGCTACTTTAGAGCCAGCCCATTTGGAAGCGATGCCATGCTTGAACTGGATCACTTTTTAGAGTTTATAATGCCCGACGCATCAGGCAACTACCAACTTGGGGATCTGACTATAACGCGCTCTCAAAATATGTTTCAGCTAAGCTATCAGGCTCAGCAAATTTCTTGGCCGGTAGACCCTGAACTTCCTGAATATCAGCCAGAGGAACCAGAGCTAACCGAACCTTTTACTCCCCCCTGTTTTGGTGTAACCATAATTGGCTCCGGTCATGGCTTTGACAAGTCCTCAAAAACTTGTGGCTTTCTGATTTGGGGCAACCAAGCGGGAATTTTGGTAGACCCCCCCATAGACACTACCCATTGGTTAAAAGAAAATGGCCTGGGACATCTCAAAATCCACTCCCTAATACTGACTCACTGTCATGCTGATCATGACTCCGGCACTCTGCAAAAAATTCTGGAACAGCATAGGGTGGATCTGTTCAGCACCAGAGCAGTGCATGAAGCTTTTGTTATTAAGGGTTGCGCTATGACTGGCATGACCAGAGAAAACTACTGTTCTCTGTATAATTTCCATGCTGTCCGAGTAATGGAGCCAACTTTTATTGAGGGCCTTGAGTTTCGCTTTCGCTGGTCCTTACATTCTGTGCCCACCATTGGCTTTGAGGTCTTTCACTCTGGGCGCTCCTTCATTTATACATCCGATCACCTGTTTGACTGGAAAACATACAACGATCTATATCAAAAATCCCTGATTTCCTTTGATAGACATACAGAACTCCAAGACTTTCCCTGGCATCATCCTCTAATCTTTCATGAAGCTGGTGCCCCTCCCCTACACACACCAATCGCCAATCTTGAAATGTTGCCTGAGGCCGTGAAAAGGCGCATCCATTTATTGCATGTATCGGAATCCCAGATTAAGCCAGACTCCTGTCTAAAAATTGCTCGTCCCGGTCTGGCTAACACCGTAGTTCTAAAAAAGGAGCAATCCGAACTTGATAAAACTGTAAAGATTTTGGAGATCCTGTCTCGAACGCCATTGTTTTCTGGTTTTCAGATGAAAAAGGCTCCTGAATTTCTGAACCTCTGTCGGATCGTGAAATTTCCCCAAGGCGAGAAGATCATCCAAAAGGGCTCCACAAAAAAAGAGTTTTATCTGATTTTAGGAGGGCAGGCAAAAATTCATGTCACTGACAATACGGTGCCCTTTATCAAGGTATATGGTGAAGGCGACTACTTTGGAGAGACCTCCATCATTTTGGATATCCCAAGAACTGCTGATGTCTTTGCGCATACAGATTTGGAGTGCGCCACCGTAGATGAATATGAGTTTCTGTATTGGATTCGTGGCACTGATGTTGCCGGAACAGTTCGTAGACTCCATGCCAATCGTTTGGGTTCAAGCTGGGAGTTAATGATGGAAAGCCCCCTCTTAAAACATCTTTCCTCAACCCAGAAAACCCACCTTCAGAGTCTGATGAGAAAAACAGACTTTGATCCTGGTACCGTGCTTTTCCCATCCGAAATTTGCAAGGGAGCGGCGCTGATAGAGTCTGGGACCATATTGCTTCAAAGTGCCTCAAAAAAATTTCCAAGCCGCCAGTTGATGCGCGGTGATCTGGTGACTGACCCAAAAATGCTGGCTGGACTCGAAGACATGGACTGGATCGCTACAGTGGAGTCCCACACAACTACCTGGTGGCTACCAAAAGACACCTTCGTTGATTTCTTGAACTCACATCCAGGAATTGCCCTAAGACTAAAGATGGAAATGGGTTACGAGATTGAAGGATACGAGTCCGAGGAGGACCTGATTCACCCCTGAATCAATCCAGACTGCCTGTATGGGATGCTACTCTTCGATCCTGAAAATGAAAGCTGGGGCGGCGGTATAGATTTCGTGGCTTTTCCACGATTGCGTAAGCCCCACTCAACACAACCTTATCTTTGTCCTCTTCCATAACTGATCTGGCTGAAAGTTCATCCACGGCTTCTGGTTTCTCTGTGTAAAAAATTTTGTGAACGATTTCGCTACCAGATACCTGAGGTGTAATTTTCACATACTCCAGACTAGACAGAAGCTCAGCCCTTTGACGGGTTCGGAAATAACGCCCAACTAAATACAAAACCTGTCTGTCAAAGTTAATCCCCTCAAGTACACTCTCAAAACTGGGCTTGAACTTAAAAACTTCCAAATAACTCTTGGCATCCTCCATAGAGTACAGAGCTTTTACAAACCGACCTGTCTCTGCGGAACTATGAGATGTGGGAGTATTCAAGTCTTCAAGTTCCCAAGTATACAATCCCTTGCGCACAAACTGGGCCGGCAAAATATCTTCCTGACTGGTGGTACTTGCTGTAGATTCCCTTTGAGATGGGGCCACAAACTCAACCTCAAGACTACCTTTACTGAACACGGCCACTGACAATATGCCCGGCTTCTGAGAATCTTCCTGATAAAAAGAACGATCCGTCGCGCGCTTTAATAGTACCTGAATCTTTTCCCCGCTCTTTTTTACTTCTTCAATAATCAAAGCATTGGTACTTTGGGCTGAACCCACTACTGCTGCAACTTGCCCATTGGCAACCACGGGAGGCATTTTTAAACCACCCACAGACTGAACCCAAACCTGCCTCATTGTATTCGCATTGACGACCTGCCGTCCTGACTCGGAAAGATTGGCTCTTTCATGAACAATTCGGGCTCCAGAAAACTCAGGGGCAGCCGCCGAACGGGAATTTCTCTGCATAGGGTAAGAGGGCGAATTTGGCCCAGTACCCGTATAGGCCATGTACGGATATGCTGGCATCCGATAGTTGTACTGACCATAATACATATTGTAATGATTGTAACCAGCCGGAGCCTGAATCTGGGGGACATGATAAATCCTGCTATAATCAATATCCCGGATGGTCACCGGGGTAGGCTCATGGATTCCTACATAACTGGGTTGGGATAATCCTGTTCCTGAATATATCTCTTCCGACCCCAATACCAGAATCGACGAAGCCAACAGAATAAACCCTAACAACCGTTTCATCATAACCCTCCCATGTACCTCCTACGCTTAAGCTTGCAAATTTGTTGCACCCTCTCCCAAAATCCGCTCCGTGGCCCCACAACTGTTGCGCACTAAATACTGGGCGGCATTTCCCATTTTGTCACAAATTTCAGCTTCTACATCCAATAAGATTAGATGTTCTGGAAGCTCCATAAGCGAATTGATGCGACGGGATGCCCCAGACTGTTCAAACATCTCACAGATTTCTCTGAAATTCTGGGTATTGGGACCATAAAAAATTACACTGCCAAACAGAGCAGGCTCCAGAATCGAATGCCCCCCAACAGGCTCAAAGCTACCCCCAACCACGCTGTATTTTGCCCATTCATAGATCAGTGCCAGTTCCCCATAAGTGTCCAATAGCATAACCTCAAAGTCCTGGTTTGACTGCATCTCTGAGCGCAATACAATATCTATCTCCAAATCTTTTGCATACTGTTGATAAAGCTTTAGAAAATGCATATGCCTTGGAGCAAGGATAAATCTCCATCCAGCCTGAATGGACTTTAAATGCACAAACATATCCAGAGCTTGTAACACTTCTTCTCTATGAAATGAGCCCAGCACTACAAGCTTTTGTTTAGGAATATGGGAAAAATCGGACTGTAGGACTTCTCGAATGGGAGAATTCAGATTTTTTAAAAGTTGATCATACTTTAGATTCCCGGCCACAGAGATTTGTTCAGCACCCAGATACTCCAGTCTTCGAGCGTCCTCAACCGTTTGTGCAAAAAACCGCACCTGCTTTAAAAGCGGTCGAAACATGCGGCGTAGCAAAGAATAGTGTTTAAGTGAGCGATCCGAAATTCTGGCATTCACAAAAATTACTTCAATGCCTTTTTGTTTACACACATGTAAAAAATTGGGCCAAATTTCTGTTTCCAATATATAAACCTTATTAATCCTTAATACATCCAAAAAAGTGTGGACACAAAGACGATAATCCAGAGGGAAAAATACAAACGAATCGGCAGAAATGATCTGTCTGGCTCTCATCTGACCCGTCTCCGTAACCGTACTAAAAATCAAATGCGAATCAGGAAATTTTTGTCTTAGTGATTCTACAAATGGTTGAGACGCCACCGTCTCACCAACCGAAACAGCATGAACCAAAATATAAGACCCCGCCTCTGGAACCTTTACACCTGGAAACCCTAGCCTTAGCCTGAGAGGAAAACGATACTTACCCAGTACAAACCGGCCATGAAACCAGTATCCAAAAAGTACCGGTATCATGAGTACCAGAATGAGGTTATAGACAAGTAGATACAATATCATGATTGTTCGCGCCGAAATTCCTTCCAGATATCATGGACCCAGAAATATTGCTCTGGGTGCTGTTGGATCAATCTCTCTAGGGCTAATACAAATATCTGCATTGTATTATACAGGTTTTCTGAGTCTATCTCGATTTCTGAAATCAGCTTCATTCTCAAATACTTACCCTCCCTGATACAAGCATAAAATAAAAGGCTCGAGCCAGTCTTTTGGGCCAATCGCACCGGCCCTTCGGGAAAATTAGTCTCCCGCCCTAAAAATGGAATCCTTAATCCCTGCCCCTGATCTCCAACATTTCCCAATACCTTGCCAGCTTTAAGCACACGATAGGTTTCCTTTAGAGATTGATGGGTAGATAATAGGCTCATACCTGTTTGAGAACGCAACCAATAAAGAACATCATCAACCCATTTTTGCTTCTGGGGGCGATACAGTCCGAAGATCGGAGCTCCAAGCTTGGAATAAGTACCCATTAGTTCCCAATTCCCAATATGGGCTGCTAAAAGCACGACCCCCTTTTGGTTCTGACACAAATCTTCCTTGTTTTCATATATAAGCCAGGGGCCAAGCTTTGACAAATGCGGCAATAGCAGAACTTCTATGAGGTTCATGCCCAAATGTTGAAAAGACTTTAGGGAAAGTTTAAAAGCATCTTGCTTAAATCCGGCTGATTTAAGGTTGTAAATGGCAATCTTTCTTCTGCGAGCTAGACAAACCCAAGCTACCGTGCCCAGAACCTGCCCCAGAAAACATTGACAAATTCTGGGTAAAATTGCCAGAAATTTGCCGATACAAAAAACCGGATATCGGATCATCTTATGCCATTATGGGCCAAATGCCCATGGAGTTACGAATGGAACCTGCAAACAAGCAATCAACATACTGGACAATCCTGGCTTCAATTTCAATCCTCATTCTCAGCGGTTGTGGAGCTTCTGCCGGTACAGGATACAACATTCCCACCACAGCAAACTCGAAAAATCTGACAATCCAAGAGATTCTGGCTGTCGACGACAAAATTGTTGGTGCATCCATCCGAATGGGGAGTGCACTTGATACTCAAGGGAACCTCATTCCCTTAGCCTTACCACAAATTCAAACATCACAGGATGGTAAAACATCCAGACAGGATCTCAGTATACCCATCTCGCAAAACCTGCTTTTTATTGAGGCCAGTGGAGGAACCAGTGGCAATGAAACCCTTGGAGCCAATAGCAAGTTTTTAGGCGTGGTCGAGATTCCCGCCTCAGGGACTGTTCCCAGAGTCAACATCAATCCTTTCACAACCATGGTAGCCTATGCCAAGTCCAAACAAACCCAGACCCCAATAAGCCAATTGGCCTCTGAGGCCTTACAACCATTTTTATTTACCACTCAAACAGCAGTCATTGACATCAACTCCAGCCAATACCTGGGAAACACCTCAAATCAGGTTGAAGTTCAAGGTGATGCCCCTCTGTTTCAGCTTTTTAACGAGATGATTAAAGCCGCATCAAAAAATGAAGCCGAATCCACAGTGGTTGATAAAACTTCCTCGTTTCTTAAAAAGTTTTTTACCGGAACCAGTCAGACCTCAGTTTACCCTCAAACCAACAGTACATTTTTTGTCGAGATGTCCTCCGTCAGTTCATTAATCTCAACCAATCCCAATTCCCTAGGCAGTATCTTTTCCGAGGCTTTTTCGGTGTTGTTAACCAGTACTACAGCCGGCACAAGACCTACTACCTTTGCAACCAGTCCTACCAAACCAATAGACGATTTTGAGATCCTTCCGCAAATTCTTATTGATAATCAGGCTTTTTCAATTGGCTCTCCGGTCTTAGGTGTCAGCCCTATCACTACCTCAGATTCGTCTGGAATCCTACTATCCTCTCTGCCTAATTTAATTCGAATGCAAATAACCTCGGAAAACCTGACTTATAAACCGCTTTTAACCAGCCAGATGCAGGTACTGCTGGAAGTGTATTCCACGGATCTAAGCTCCATTCAGGAGACCCTTAGTGTGACCATTATTCCAATTGAGGTCCAAGCACAGAACAACTTTACCCTCGTGTTTCCAGTGGGAGCTCTTCTAAGTGGAAAACGAACTCAGCTCACAGGTACAGCCCAAGCCACACTCACCAATTCAAGTGAAGACCGTTATCCCTCTCAAACGGGAACCATTGACTTTCCCGTGGATGAATTTCTAGCCCAAGCCAGACAAGCTGCCGGATCCGATGTGTTGCCTTCTTTGTCAGGAAGAACCATCAACCTTGAAATCAAGTTCAACCAAAATGTCAAAATCAGATTGCAAAGCCAAGAATCCATCCTGAATGGTTTTCACCTGGAAAGGGCAAGAATTCAATGAAAACACTGATTCGAGTCGCAACAATTTTCTGTATCCCTGTATCGAATTGGAGTCTGCCTCTTTTAGGCGACAGCCCCAATGCCTACCTTCTACCAAAAGGGCAGTTTGAGACCTCAGTCCGACTCTGGAAAGTCAATGATGGAATGGATTTATTGGGATTAAAGCCAGCCTTAGCCCCAGGCACTCCAGATACTGCTGGTGATATGCACGGCACTGGATTATCGATAAAGGCCGGAGTACATAGAAAGCTAACCCTGATGCTTGATCGGGACCGCCGACAATACGACTATGGTAGAGATCAGCTAACTATATATTCAGAACAGGTTTCGGCCCGAATTCCCATTTTTGACAAGGAAGAAAAGGAACCAATTTTTGCCTTACAGGTATCTCATCGCAATCAGACAGGCAACAACCTTAGTCGCCTATTTGGCACAGTGAGTCTTAACAATGCCAACTTCACCTTTAACCCTCCTGTTAGCCTGATCTTTAGTGGTGTTCGTGAAAGAGAACTAGCCTTAATGCTTATAGCCACCAAACAGTTAAAGCCTAAACTTACAGGCAGTCTTTTTTATGAGTATTCCGAGGCCGATATCATGTCTGGAATTGCCACAACTCTGCCATCACCACAGATTCAACAAACTCTGTCTCCCCTAAGCTATGAACAACACAAAGATCGATTTGGCTATAGTCTTAACTGGAGGCTTGATTCTGCCAATCAAATCAGTATGGATTACAACTATATGCTACTTAGCCGTTCCAAAGATGTTTCCGATCCAGTGGATGTAAACCGGATTATCAATGCCGCATGGTCCCACGAACTTAAAACCAACCATTTTGTAAATTTACAAGCCAGATACATGGAAAACCAATTTATAGGCGAGCATAATTTTTTGTATAATACTCTTGTAGCCAGTCGGTCAGCCCGTCGCTACGGTTATCTTGGGCTGGGATATTCCCTGAAATTTGATCTGATGGATTGAAGTTTTTCACCAAGTCCTCTATCCTGCCTCCTGTTGCTTTCGTAGCTCAGTTGGATAGAGCACCTGTTTCCTAAACAGGGGGTCGTGGGTTCAAGTNNAAATAAAAAAGCCCCCGTTTCCGAGGGCTAAAATTCATGATCCTTTGGTCTAAAGGGCGGCCCGGCAATCTGATATGCCTTCCGATAAATCGAATAGTCATTCCAAGTGTGGTAGAAATCAATGCCAAAGATTCGTACCTAGTCAAACAATTCACTGGCGACCAAGATTGTATGTAAGCCGGACCCGCCAGTCGCCCATAGTTTTTTCTGGCCAGACCACATCACCCCCACCGGCATTTTGTTCGGTGAGACCAACAATCCACCAGATGCAGTACCGCGGAATCTCTTTTACTTCCCAAAGCGGAAATGGCTTGTAGCAGTGACCAGACCTGCTCAAGTGTTAGCGATTCCCTGGCGTGTCTTTGCGTGTCGATTCTGGGACTGAGGTTCTGCTCAGTCAGGCAGCAGTGCTTGTAATCGACAATCAGTGAAACCGTGATCTGTGCTTTTCGCTTGCCATACCAGCGAAAGAAAGCCCTTAGCCATTTCCTATACGCCTGAGCTGTTGATGGCCGGATATCCCGATTGAGCCACTGGTCCAGCAATGATTCCAGGTTGTCGATGGATAGACGCTTCACCTCTATCATTTCTCGCAATTGCAATAATCTGTCAATGACGGGAAACATTTATTTCCAGACACATCGGGTGAATTCCTTGGACTGGTTATAATGTTTAAGTTATAATTGTCGAAAGGAGTATAAAAAGTGTGAAGCTCAGGTACCCAGGCAAAAAATTTAAGTGTCTGTTATGGGATGATGCGGAGGATCAAATTTTACAGTTACAATCCGACCGGGCATTCATGCAGCTATTGACGCTAATAAATAAATTTTGTGATGGTTGTACTCTACAAGCCCCGGGTCAAATAAACTCGGAAGGAGAGGGTTTTTTCGCATTTAAGAAAGGCCAGCTGCGAGCTTATTTTTGGTACTGCAGTAAAGAACGTGGGGTGATTGTGGTGTCCCATTTTATATACAAGAAAACATCTAAACTGCATGCCAATGATAAACAACGAATGAAAGACAACAGGAGAAACTATGAAAAGGTACGAAAGGATCACTCTAGCTGAAGTTTTGGGAACAACGCAGGAAGAGGCGGAACGAGAGATGGCTAAAGAAAGTCTGATCTTTGATGTTACCAACTCCATTTGGGGAAGATTAAACAAAAAAAATGTAACAGTTTCCGAGCTTGCTAAGCGAATCGGCAAAACACAGGCTCATGTGAGTCAAGTCTTGAATGGCAAGCGTAACATGACGCTGGCAACAGTATCCGACTTGGCATTCGCCCTGGATTGCCAATTCAAGGTTGAGATAGTCGACGGGAGATACAAAGAGTTCAACGACGATGTGGAAGAAGAAGTAGAGGAAATTTTTCCGATCCACAATCCATGGATAGCAAATCGGCAATTTGAAGTTAGTACACCAGTAGAATATGAAAACCAGGTGGAGGCGGCATGAGTGCCTTGTTTAACCTGATCGGCGTTCACCTAGCTGAACTGCACTTCAAGCTTCTCGCTACCCCGAAGGATAAGGCTTCTGGCAAGACCACAATTGGCATAGCCTTTAACCTGATTCGTGAAGGCGAGGAATCAACACGCTTCACGGAACACCTCAAAGTACGCGTTGAATCCGAGAACTACGAAATGACCGTCGACTTCCTTGGTTACTTTGAAGCCCAGACCACACAATTCGATGAGGATAAGTTCAACAAACTAGCTGCGGCCATCTGCTATCCCTACATTAGACCAATCATCACCTCTACCACAGCATCGGCGGCAGTGGAGCCTCTGTTGCCGCCTGTCGTAGCCTTCGCATCATTTAAGAAGAACAAGGTTAAGCTCACACTAACTCGAGAACATCCCGAGGAGACAGAATCAGAAGTCCTACAAGTCACAAATAATGCTAGGCATACAGATGGGCGAGATTCACCGACTAGCGATGACAATGATTAGTGGAAAATGTTGCTGGGTTTCTTCCGATTTGGAAGCTGCCTAAATAACCCCGCACTTGAGATGGTCCCGCTCATCAAAAGTATTACCACTCCGAAACAACGACTCCTCATTTAGAGCTTAATCCGCCTGACTACCCTACCTGCGGTGTCTAGGTGGTCCATGAATAATTATTTTCCGGCGGGACAACTGAAGGAATGCTGGGGAAACTCCGGACGAAATTCAAATACCCAGGGAATCAGCCCCCAAGGATCTGCAGAGCATCTTTGCGCTGCGGGTCAGTGGTGACTCAATGACTGGAGCTGGAATCAATGATGGGGATTTGGTCCTGGTGCGCCGGAGTGAGACCGTTGAATTCGGTCAGATTGCGGTAGTTTGCGTCGATGGAGAAATGACGATCAAGAAAGTGGTCGTCACCTCAGAAGGAATTGTTCTTCAGGCAGCGAACCCGGCTGTGCCGTCTACGCTGGTACAGAGGTGCATTGTGGGGAAGTGTTAGGATTTGGTTCTGAAATCTTAGATGCCAAATTAGCAGGTGCGACGGCTCAGGGATGAAACTAGCATTTGGACTCTTCCGTCAGAACATCTATCTCGAATTGTTGCCACAAGTACTTTTTGAAGTGACCGATAAATTCGAAAGTTAAACTTATTTACGATTTCCAGACAGCGACTAGAAGATATTACGGTGGTCTTGCGACTTAAATTGAGGTTGACGGGAAAGTCGAAATCATCCGGCTTGCCCCCAAGATTAGTAACCTTGTCGTGTAACAGAACCGGAAACAATTCTGGAAACACTGAGCAGAATCGCAGATCATATTCTCCAAATACTGCAACAGAGCTACTTAAAGAATTCTTGGCTAAATTTTGAACAAGCTTAGCTCCTTGATATCCAGTTCCAGTAACTCTTGTGGGAGTGTTAAAAATTCTGTGTCA
>DITF01000371.1 GCA_002422125.1 bacterium UBP17_UBA6191 | reverse complement strand
CATTTGCATCCATAACCAAAATTCTGTACAACATAGAAAAAGGTACTCTCCACATTCTTTCCCTGCAATCCAGAGTAACGGTTTTGGAATTTATTTTGGTAACCACCCCAGAAATTTCCTGGCCATGCCTATCTCGAAACCCCAAAGTATCGCCCCGTCTCACTTCAGCCCGGGACAATCCCACTTCCTTAGTCTGCATATGCACCCGGGTTTCCACTCCCTCCAGATTTATGGTATAAGGCGCAGCCATCCAAAATGTACCATTGGAGAGATCCCTGACCTTAACTCTCCCCCTGACAATCTGAAGCACTTCTGCCTGGATGGAACGATTCTGGGACGGTACAAATACCTCTACCGTCAATCCAGGGTAGATGTTTTGCAAAACTGGCTCGTTTCTACGGCTATCTCTAAGCAAATCTTCCAACCCTAAAAAAAGCCGATACAAATCAAACTGCGTAGCATTCTGCAATTCGCTAAGAATCTGGGAAAAATTCATATTGCTGCACAAACTCCAAGCAAAAAAGACCGCCTGTAACGATACAGACGGTCCTTCTCAATTCAAAAAATGAAAATTATTTCTTACTACCCACAGCCGCATATCGTTTGTTGAAACGATCTACGCGACCCGCGATATCAATAAACTTCTGCTTACCAGTATAAAACGGGTGGCAACTGTTGCAAATGTCGAGCTGAATCTCTGGCTTGGTTGAATAAGCCTGGAACGAACTGCCACAGGCACAACGGAAGTTGGCCAGAAATACCTTTGGATGACCTTCACTACGCATCTTATTACTCCTCAAGCATCACGGTTTTAATGGCACCGGGCAAATCCTTCTCCACTGGAAGAACAATTAGCCTCAGTATCTTTCTGAGATAGGGGTTCACCCCACACAAAACCAGTTTTCCGCCCTGCTCCCGTATCCTGCTTAGGGCACTTACTATTAGGCCCAAACCGGATGAATCAATCGTGTCTACAAATTCAAGATCGAGTATTATATTCTTTTTTTTCTCACTTGCAAGCTGATTTAGCAATTCCTTTAATTTTCCGAAATTATCCGCAAAAATACTGGCCCCAGGCTGAAGTATTTCACAGCAGCCTTCGCTCCAGCTTTTTACCGGTAATTCCACCACACTGTCCCCCATCTAAATCCCCCAAAACCACCCAATCCACAACTATTTGCGATTGGCAAAATCAAAAATGTAATTTTTTTCCAGGGTGGTTCCATCTTTCACAGCATGGACTTTAATCATGTTGGTGGAACCAGAAATATGCGTTGGAATTCCACCCATAACAATGAGTTTATCCCCTTCCTGAGCCCATTTCCTTCTTAGAAGCTCCTCTTCAGCTTCAATAATCTCATCATCAAGTCTATCCATTTCCTTAATCAGGATCGGAACCACGCCCCAGTACAACATTACTCGATTGGCTACCTTCTTTTCAAATGTAATCGCAATCACAGGCTGTTTTGGTCTGAATTGGGACACGATCCTTGGTTGTTTTCCTCCAGAAGTAAAACAACAAATCAATTCTGCGCCAATTGCATTGGCCACTTGGGCCGCTGAATAGCTCAAGGCCTGAGGGGTAGTACAGTTTTTAATTTCAAACCAAGGGAAAGGTTTTGGACCATAGGGCATTTCCACTTCGGTTTCCAAAATAATCTTTCTCATCATCTCCACAGATTCCCGAGGATACATCCCAGCCGCAGTCTCACCAGAAAGCATCACGGCATCGGTTCCGTCCAAAATGGCATTGGCCACATCCGAGGCCTCAGCCCTGGTGGGTCGGACCTGTTTTTCCATGGAATCCAGCATCTGGGTAGCTGTAATCACAGGACATCCGGCCTTGTTACATTTAGTGATAATTCTTTTTTGCAGATTCGGTACCTTCTCAGGCCCCATTTCCACTCCCAAATCACCTCTTGCCACCATCACAGCATCGGATACTTCAATAATTCGATCAATGTCCTCAATGGCTCCAATTTTTTCGATTTTGGAGACAATTCCAATATCTGGCCTTTTTCGCATATTCAAAATATTGCGCAGATAAATCACATCCTGAGCCCTTTGAACAAAACTTATCGCAAAATAATCAATATCTTCGGTGCAGCCAAAATGAATATCGGCAATATCTTTTTCAGTAAGGGGAGGCAAACTGATGGTGACATCAGGTAAATTCATACCTTTTTTGTTCTTCAGTACCCCACCGGTAATTACCTCAGTTTCCACTTTGGTATCAACGACAGCCAAAACCTTGACTTCCATTTTTCCGTCATCCAACAGAATCTGGTCCCCGGCCTTAACATCTTTGTAGATGGTTTTGTAGGTAGTATTCACTCTTTGGGATGTCCCTTCTTCAGGCTCCTGGTCAAATACAAACTTCTGACCTTTTTCCAGAATTATCTGCCCATCTTTAAAAACTCCTACTCTAATTTTTGGCCCCTGAATATCCATAAGGATGGCAACCGGGCGATCGACTTCCTGGGAAATCTTACGAATATCCGCAATCAGGGTTTTGACCTTGGCATGTTCTCCGTGGGACATGTTCAGGCGAAATACATTTACCCCTGCCAAAAGCAAATCCTTAAGCATTTCAGGTGTATCACAGGCGGGTCCAACCGTGGCAACGATTTTGGTTTTTCTCATGGTTTCCTCTTAACAACAACCCATATGCTGCCAGAGCTACAGCCAGAGCCCTGTTACACAACAATAATGGCAAATCATGGCGATTTTACTGTCATTTTGGCAATTACTGCAAGAATTCTGAAACTGATTTCTAAATTCATCACAATTTGGACTGCCTGTACTCATAAATTTCGTGAGCGACACTGCGGCCAACTATATGGTTTCCAGCCGCATTCCAATGCACTCCATCCGGAAAATAAATAGACTCCTGAGCCTCAACAGCCTCTTTCAAATCACGAATATGGCGTTCAAGCGGTTGGTAGCCAGCGCTCTGGGCCATTTTTTGCCATGATTGAGAACTTAATAGACTCATGT
Organism: bacterium UBP17_UBA6191; assembly: GCA_002422125.1. Taxonomy (GTDB): domain Bacteria; phylum Muiribacteriota; class UBA6191; order UBA6191; family UBA6191; genus UBA6191. Next base: position 7,453 of record DITF01000371.1, on the reverse strand, counting down.
CGGCTACATTCAAAAGATAGGCCTCAGCTTGTGGGAATTCACGGCGGAGCTTTGCCAAAAGCATGGTGGTCAACTCAAATGACGCCAATTCAATCTGCCCCTCCTGATCAGCATCCAAAGGACGGAAATAGGAACCATACATACGGTGTTCCACCGCCTGCACCAATAAATCAAGAAAACTTATGCCTCTCCAGTATTCAAACAGGGGCGAGTTATATAAATAGGACAAAAAATGCTCTGAACGATAAAAGACTTCCCCATCCTCCGTGTAAGGACGCAACAAAATCTGATGCCTCTGTACGCCGTAAGACTCCCATTTCCGGTGATTATTCATGTAATCGTTTAGGCAAAACTGGAGAATCACGATTTTGGGGTCAATTTTTGTTTTGATTCGTCGGGCCAAAATCAGTTGTTGAGCAGTACCGTAACCACCGGCCCCGCCAGCCATGACACGATACGATGTACCACCTAACTCACCAAGCTTTGCCGAGAGAACCGAAAACCACATATCCTGATTAGATACACCGGCCTCAGCCGTAAAAGAATCCCCCAGAACCAGAATTAGCTCGCCGTCAACCTGCCCACTCTCGCGCAATCCCAAAGAATTGGTGGAGAATTGAGGCTTGCCAGGCATCTGAAATTCATGGAAAAAATTAGTTTTAAGTCCCCATCCCAACTCTGAATCCGATTCGAGATGGGGCATGTGGAACCAGAATCTACCCACCAATTCCAAAATAGCAAAAAATACAATACCAAAAAGGAAAAGACGGAGGCGCACTGATTCGCATTTCTTTTCAGCGCAATGCCTCAATCTCCTGATTCAGTCTGTTGTAAGCCTCAGTCAGTCTCTGGCGGGCCTCGGCATCACCGGACTGCATAGCAACTGTTAGTTGAGCATAAACATCTCGGCGTTCTTGCTCAAGCTGTGCTCGTTTAGCCGCTGTGTCTGTCTGTCCCGTAACCTGAACATTCTGAGCTGTAGGTACTTGATTCTGGAATACCACGCCCAGACCAATCTGGGGAGGCATACTGTAATTTCCGTACTGATAACCGTAAGGCATGGACTGGTTCTGATTGCTAGACAAAGCATAGGTATCATAGCCTGTGGGCAAATACTGATTTGGATAGGCCTGACCAGCACTATACTGCGCTGTTGGGGCTAAATCGTACTGTTGCACTGGTTGGGAAATTCGACCCTGAGGAGACATTTGGTTCCATGAACCAGCACCCTGATACTCGCCACTGGTAGCCAAAAGGTTTTCTGGGCGACCAATGGCCGACTGCCAGTTGTACTGAGGTTGTGCCCAATAAGGGTATGGATTGGAAGGATCGTTTCTAGTGCCACGACTGCCGGTATCTGAGCCTACTGGGGTTGTTCTTTCAAAAAAGTTGGTAAACTGCTCCTGAGTCTGCTGAGGTGGAGTATATCCAAAATACTGGGGTCCAACCATCTGCATACCATAGGCCATCATAGGCGGAATACCCTGATAAGGCATACCTCCCATACCCATTCCCATAGGCATACTGCCTGGATAATTCATCTGCCCTGATGGCATCCCATATCCGTATGGATTGTGTTGCTGATTCTGAGGTGGAACATAGGTGACTCTGGTCTGAGTGGTAGCGAATCCAGCTCCGTCCACAAAATAGTTATGCTGGGAAATGGGAGATGATGGTGATGCCGGATTACCTGTTACCGAAGAGCTACCCGGTGCAAAAGGAAGTCCCATGGCCGAATCCCGAATGATTGGAGATGGAGACTGAAAATACTGCCCCTGTGGATGAAGCATGGTGTTTTGCATGCCCATTCCATACTGATTGGAAAATCCGGTGTGGTAGTTTTGATCGTAACCAGCAAAATTATAGCCGCGATTGGCAACATTCATGACATGGGGATTTTGCATATTGACATGCACGGGAGCCCGCTGGGATGAAGATAGACCAATACTGCCAACCCCATATTCCCCTCGATCATTAGTAACCCCAAAAATCTGGCCTAACAACCCCTGCTCACGAACATCCCTTGAGGCCCCCAAAATTGGTGCACCACCTGTACCATAGGAACCAAAATTAGCAGATGCTCTGCCACCCTTCATCGCATCACGACGGCCACTATCGGTCATGGCACCAACCAGAGCAAACCCACCAACAGCCGCAGCCGCAATAATAGCCACAGGAGCCGATAGAATTCCGGCCAAGCCTAACGCACCGATACCGCCTACCAGACCCAAGGTCAGAGTACCATGTTCAGCCAAAGTATCTGAGGCCTTGCTAAAGGCATTCATGGTCATGTACTGGGCATCGCGTTCACGATAGTCGGGAGGCAATACACCGGGTAAATCATAAACAACGGAAGAATTCAGTTGTTCCCGGCTCATATATTCTGTAGCCGGCACTGTGACAATAGCCATGGACACGGCAAGAACTGAAAAGACTAATGATTTACGCATATCTGCCTCAAATGGTTAAAGATTCCTCAGGACTACTACGAGCCCCAGACAAAAAAGTTGCCACCCCCGGCTCTTAGAACTGAAGCTCTAGAATGGAGTTCAGGTTCATGCGGGTAACCTGCTCGCTGCCTTTGCGTTCCATGGACACTTCCATGTAATGATTTCCCTCACTGCGAAGAAGCAAACCTTCGACAATATGAAAAATAATCTGGGATGTACCCTTAAAGGAAAAAAACATCCCCGGCACAAACTCAGACCTTTCCAAATCCGTCTTGGCCCGAAGCACCACCAGATCCCCAAGAAAATTTACCACCTGGTATCTGGTTTCTGTGGCCACAGGAAATGTCGGTGTGGGAGGAACGGTCACGGACCATGTAGTTCCGATAGACACTGGTCCATTCGGAAGCTCAAATTGCAAGTTTTTGACCGAAAACTGATTTCCATTGCCAACTATTTTTGGAATTCCACCCAAGGGAGTCTGAACAAACTCCAGAAATTGTCCCAGAGACGGGTGAGCAATGACTCTGTCACCAATGCTTAGATTTCCGGCTGAAATTCCCACCCTTTGCAAAAGGTTCCCATTCGTCAGAACCTGCATGGTCATCTGGCTGAGATAAAGATTTGAGCTGGTTTGAGTAAGTCTTTCCATGGGACCATTTTTTAACATGGTTTCGGCTCTGGAATAAAAAGTATAGATGGATTCCCGGGAACGGGGTTTGTATCTTAGCTCCACTTCTCTGGAAAACAGAGTCGGGCTGATAAGATGCAGTACTTCAAGGAGCAATAACAAGCGAAAAATCATCTTGTCCATTCCTGCTGAGCGTATCCACCTCTGCCCCAAGGGCTACAAACTGACACACAAAGTCATCCTGATACAAAATACGATCACTGACCAGTAGTCGTCCTTTAGGGCTTAGAGCCTCCAAAAGCTTGCGCAGATACAAACCAATTTCCTGAACCAGACTTCTGCGCTTCAGTTCATCCATAAACCCTAGCAATACAATTCTGTCATAACTCCCCTGCTGAGGTGTAAATCCTTGCAGAAGTTGTACGGACGGATGCCCAGCCTCTTTAGCGTCGTGAACACTTTCCTCGGAATAACATAAAATGCTGGCCTTAGGATAACGACTGCGTACAAACCCAAGCTCGTCCCCGGCTATTAAAACAGCTCCACGGGGGCTTTTGCCCAAAAATCCTGCCACCACAGCCATATCACGCATGGACAAGCCCTCAACAAATTTCTCCAGAAACTGGCCCTTGCTGCGGGTTATATCCTGCCAATGGTTGACCAAAAACTGGCAAAAAACCTGCTCGCGCAAAAAGTCCCAGTCGTACTGAGGCAGACGACGGCTGAAGTACTGCTTAAAATATTGTATGGCGTCTTGATCTAGCATAGGCATATTCCCAAAATTGCCGATCATTGTACCACAGCCATAAAATTAGAAACTGATTTTTCCGATTCCAGCAACAATATGTTCTTTCTAAACGCAATCTTGTTCCTGAGTTTGATTCTTTCCTCAGAAAGCATCCCCTTATATGCTCAAAGAGAAGGCCTGTCCTGTCTTTACTGCCACACCGGCACTGATGGTCGTCATCTCAGTGATGCCGGGCTACTTTATCAGTACAGTGGCCGCTACTTTCCCCATCACCAAAAACCATCCGTCAGCGAAAACTTCCTCGACCCCAGCATCAACCCCCGCTACCGGGCCTTGCGCGAACGCTACCTGCAAAAATACTTCAGAAAAGACCCTATTCACGAATACCTCGATAAGGGCCAAAGACTATTTTTTGGCACTCGGGACTTAAAACGCAAATCTGACAAAACCTGCGCATCCTGCCACAATCCTACCGATATGAAAAAAGTCTACGGCACCTACCCTCGTTATGTACCCTTGACTGAGAGATTTCTAAGCCTTGAACAAATGCAAAACTACTGCCTTGAAACCCACCTCGGTGGCACACCCCTAGAACTAGGCAGTGAGGATTCCCTAGCCCTGTCGGCTTATCTGAATTCTTTGGCTAGGCCGTGAGGTTTTCCGTGATTCCAATTGCGCGGATGCGATTACTCCAGTGCTCTAAATTAGTTCATTCATCCTCTCCTGAAAATAGGCAGGGTATTTCTCCATCACCGCATTGGCTCTGTCCCGTTTGTTTCTCAGTGCCATTACTAGATCCTTCTTCTGGGTCGAGGCTAGTTTCAACGATACCGCAAGATCCTGAGCGATGACTCGGTCCGAAAAGCCAAGCTCGTAAAGAACAACGGTGGTTTCAGTAGGCAGGCCATATTTCAGACGCTTTTGAAAAAGCTGCAAACGATTGGTCAAAGCATCTGCTCCTTCGCCGTTCCGCATTTCTACAAACTCACACAATGCACTCACAAGAAGGGTACCATCATATGCAAGCCCATGCTCGCAGATATCAATGATGTGTTCGATTTTGACTTTCCTCGGCCTGCTTCCCTTACCTAGCCTACAATCATTTCTTTTGGCGGTAAAAAAAAGTTCATAGAATGAGGCCCCCGACATCCACATCTTCGTAATTTCTTTCAGGATGTCCCTTTTATTGAACCTGTTGAAATCTTTGTTGCGCACATGCCCCGCTGTCAACTGCCACACGAGATCAAGAATCTCATCTTCACTTTGAGCAGCAAAAAGTTCATCGGCGTTATCTTGTACCCACCCCTCAATCGCCTTGGCATNNTCGTTAACACCATATAGTGTTTTACCAAAAGCCTGCCTGCGTCTAGCCTCAGTTATATTTTCTGATATATTTTTGTACAAAAGCTTGAACAATTCTTGAATTTGCTCCCGTTTCTCATCATCAGCTAAGAAGTACGCCAATGTCTGTTCCGCGAGATCAGCAACACCTTCTTCCGTCAGCACATTATCAACAGCATCCCAGTTATAAAGAAGAAAGTTTTCAATTGCAGAGAGAGTCTGACCGAAAAATTCGAATTGCTGCTTCACCACATCGATCGTGAAACCCTTTGCACCGTGTTGTTTTACAATTTTACCAATCATAGCATTTAGGGAATCCCATCCGTTTATATGAGCTTTCGTAAAAGACAAAATGTCCAACTCCAGCGTATGGTTCTTTCTGTCCTTTAACTTGTTGGGGTCATTCCGAATAACCAGAGGGAGCAGTTGAAAGAGGCTGCTTGCGCATTTTTCTGACTTGGTTGGATCAAGCAGCTCCTTGACTATATCCCACCGCCAACCATCTCTTCTGTTGCGTCGCTTGTCGTACACAATCGGGTCCGCAAACAGAATGCTGCCTTCAGTATGCATCCCGGCGCGACCCGCTCGGCCAATGAGGTTATGAAAATCCCGAACCTTGATACGCTCCCTGCCCTGGTAGACACTGGTAACAATAAGGTATCTGATTGGAAGATTTACCCCCTGCGCCAGTGTGGAGGTGCAAATAACGAATCGCACGAGGTTTTCACGCATAGCGTGTTCCACTGAAAGGCGGATGCCTTGTGGTGTATTACCGTGATGAGAAAATATGCCGTGCTGGGCACTCGTTGAAGCAGATGATTCAGTTCCAAGATTCGCAACATGGAGGTAATGGAGCCGTTGAATCTCATTTCTATCTGAAAATTCTAGTGGGAGTGGAAGAGACCTATCACGCTCAATGAGCTCCACTACCATTTCACAAATACTTGTCGCTATTGATTTTTTACCACAGAAGATGGCAATGCTTCCATTAGGGGCCAGTTTTATACCGAGATAGAGTGCAATGGCTTGGCCATTGTCTTTCTCTGGAAAGTGGCGATCTTTCTGCTCTCCGCTTTTTCTCCCGAGATTGAATCTTTCAATCACCCTCGGAACATAAAACTCTTTGCGTTCGGTGTCACGGCTGTCAACATACTCGATTCTTCCCAACTGATCGAGCCAGCTCGCGAACCCGACTGACCTGAAAGTCGGAATCAGGGTTGTGCCTTCGACGACATTCGGCTCGCCGTTCAGCCATTCTCCGATAGCCTCAGCATTGCTGATGACCGCTGAAATCAGTACCTTCTGGACTCCTTCGGGAACCATGGATCGCAGTGATGTTAGGAGCAGTTCGTAGGTGATGCCTCGTGTGCCGCTGTCAAACTGGTGGCCTTCATCAAAGACCAGCAACCCAAAGTGCGCAGCCAGTTCCGGAGCGTGCCGTAGGACATAAACCAGCTTCTCTGGGGTTACGACCAGGATCTGTTGGTGCCCAAGGAGCTCAGCAATCTCGAAATCGGTCTGTAGAGCATCGGATAATTCATCCACCTTGGTGGGTTCGTTGTGGAATGCCTCGACGAGGCTGTTTTTGATCTCATGACACAGCGCCCGGAACGGGGCGATGATGATGGCCAGTGACACGCGCTCAGCCAGAAACGCACTTCGGAGGATAAGTTCCGTTGCCTTCGTTTTGCCAGCGCTTGTGGGCATTTGAACGATGGCAGACTCGCCTTTAAGAACATCGGCCTTGCCCAAAAGGTGTTGAGCGGGCCATAGTTCCTTGATGAACGAATCCTTTTGCAGCGCCTGGAGCCATTTGTCGCGGGGCAGCCCGGAATATGACGGTAACGCTTTCCAGGCGGAATTCTCCAACTTTTTCCTCAGAACGGCCGCGATCACATCACCAAATAGAAGCTGTCTGGGCATGCCGAATTTGTAGACGGAATCCCTTAGCGTTGTGGCCAAATCGAGAAGACTTTCTTCGCCATTCCCATCCTTGAAGAACCGGAGAATCCATCTGGAAATCCCGTCGATTAATCCGCCGAATGGTCCCTCAGTTCTATCAAAACAGGTCCCAAGATCGGCCTGCAACAACCAAAGCAACAGGCTTTCCAAACCATCACCATCCAGTTCCGGCCAGTCGCCATTGATGCGCTTCGCCAACACCGACGCGCTCCCGGGAAGCTCACACAAATAGTAGGAGGCGGAGCCAAGAAGCACGAGGTATGGATCAAGTATCTCATTGAGCTTTGATTGGAGATAGGAGTCAAAAAAGCGGGCTTGATCGCG
>DITF01000370.1 GCA_002422125.1 bacterium UBP17_UBA6191 | reverse complement strand
ATGAAAATTTCATCGTTTACAAAAGCATCCCTTGGGAAGGCATCTGCAAATCCATCTACGAAAAAATCCAATTCTGAATTGATTACCAAAGGTCTTCTGACATCAACCGTGAAAAATTCATCCGATCGTCTTTTGTCGTTAGTGGCATCTACCACTGTCAGACGGAAACGATGAGGACCTTCACCCAGCCAAGCTGTAGCTTTAGTTGATGGAGTAGAACTTGTCCTAGAACCAGTTTCACCAAAAACTCCAAAACCAAACTCGTGGGTCCATGTCACTCTTAACGCATTGCCTGCTGCTGAATAAGACAAAGAACCATCCAACAATAAAGGAATCTCATTCTGGTTTGGTCCCAAGAACAATTCCTTAGGAATAAACCCAGCCATAGCCACAGGTGGAACATCATTGGATTGCAAAAGATCAATCAAAGTCACAGCCTTAATCGGGCTAACAGAACCTGTGATTGAATCCTTCACACTCAATTGAATTTCCAAGGACCGAGGACTTGTTGTAGGCAAGGGAACATCAAAGGAAACAAACGAGGTTCCAAAACCATTAAAGAAAATTCCTGGTTCCTGAGGACGATTGTCCAACCAGCGGTATCTCCAGATGTACTCCAAAGGTAATCCAGACGGATTGACCGATTTGGATGCATCCACCATAGCCATGACTATTGGAGTTGAAAATCTACCTCCAACCTGAAGGGCTGGTTTGGTCAAGGTACGATCCAAAAAGGTGATTTCTGGTTTAGGCTCAAGCCCACTTAAATTACCACCCTGATTCTGTACCATGTTATTGATCCGCACAACATAGGTCAGAATTCTTGAGGGGGCATTTCCTGTTGCAGGCGATGCCACAATCTCAAGAAGCTGCATAGATGTCACGGTAGTCAAATTGTGAGACTCAATGGAAAAGTCGGTAAAAGTTCCAATACCATCAGACTCCACCGTCAGAGTTTCAATCAAACTGCCCTTCTGATTGTTGCTAATTTGGTAAAGCGTTGCAGTCACAGTAGCAGAAGCACCCTCAGCATCAAATGCCCGATTGGGATTTTCCACAAATCCAAACAGAGTCAGTTGTTTTTTCTCTAGCTGAGTACCACCAAAATCAAAGAATGTAAACTCATTCATTCGATTTGGATTCATGGCTGGGAAAGCCCGACCATTTTCAAAAGTCTGCTCAATATGAGCATCCACAAACATAGGTAATGCCCCAACAGCTCTGAACGCTTTCAAGTTCACCGATACTGTATCAGTAGCAGTCAAACCCGAAGTGGTATCCTTAACCGTCAGAATTACCGTAGCTGTAGCATCATCAGTCAATCCGGCTTTGGCTCGAAGACCAATGACCTTATCTGTGGAGTTTCCTTCGGCAATAACAACATTGGTACTGCTTAATCTCCAGCTACAGGCTAAATCGGAATCGTTACCTGTAAAGCTAAAGCTATCAAAGCAGCTAACCCTGATTGGAGGCTTTGCTGTTGCACCATTTGCCACATCTTCCAAAAATATAAAATTTGGAGAAGCAATGGCTACTGGAGGAACCTGTCGTGAAACCACCGCAAGATTAAACTCACGGCGAGATTTACTGTTAAGTCCAGCAGTCACTTCCAGAATTACGGGAATTTGAGTTCCGGTGAACGATGCAGGAATGGACATGGTAATAAAAGATTGAGTTGTATCACTTACATCAAGCCCCGTTCCTTGGACTGTCCAAGAATACTTCAACGAATCTCCGGTTGGGCTAAAGGACTGGGAGGCATCAATAAAGATACTGTCTCCAGCACTGTATTCCCGAAGTGCAGGGAATCTCTCGACAATCACAACCGGGGCTGCCGCCGAGGACTGAGGTACTACAAACACATCAACAGTTGCTTCTGAACTACCATTTGCATCAGTAACTTTTAGCTTATAGGTCAGCTTAGTGCGACTTGTGTACAAGTCCACATTGATGCCCGTGGTTACAGTACTTTGAGTACCAATTACACCTTCTGGGCCCGACCATTCGTAAGTCGGCTCATTGTTAGTGAAACTGAAACTAAAAGAACCATCAAGAGTTACATTCTGAGTACCAGAGCCTCGTACAACTTGAGCAAATCCAGCGTCTGCATAAGGAGGCTGGCCTATTCTTACAACCACAACTGCACTATCAGATGACTTAGACTGAGTAACCGTATCCGTAACCACTAGATTCACAGTATATGTCCCTGGAGCAGTAGTAGTAAAAATTGGAAACTCACTAGTTGCACCCGCATTTGCCTGAGTGCTTCTGAAGTGATTGGCTGGACTCCATTCATAACTTAATGGATTGCCCTGAACTGAAAAGCTCCAGTTATCCATTTGTACAAACCCAGAAGTTACTTCCGCAGTACCTACTACAATATCAAAGCCAGCATCGGCATAAGGAGGCAAAGCCCCTTCTACACGAATCGTAACAGCCTGAGTTGTGGTTACAGCCTGAGTTGTGGTTACAGCACCAGGTTTTGAGACACCAAGGATCAAGGACTTTCTACCTTCACTGGTATACTTAGCTCTCAAAAAGCCTGAGGTTTCGAACTCACTCTGATTTTCAACCGTCAGACCATCTCCAGTAGCTGAAAATGTCAGAGTTGAAGAGTTCTCGGGATCAAAGGACTGAGACATATCCAGAAAAAAGGTCTCATTTTTTTGCACGCTCAAAAACTGAGGGGCCAAAAGAACAGGGGGCACATTAGACTGAAACACAATCTGTGCATCAGCCTCGGCCTTCCTTTTGTTGACCGTATCCGTAACCGTCAACCTATCAGTTCTGACTTCGCGACCGTTAGTGGTGAATCCATTTTCCTGAACGCTAGTTACAATCCTTGTAGATACAGTGCTTAAAATTGATCCATCAGCACTGACTCTTGACCAGACATAACTTAAATTGGTTGATCTCTGAGGATCATAGGTTCCAGACCCATCTAATACGATAGTGGCTGTGCCATTTGCTCCAACCTTTATAGTTTGAAACGGTCCAGCATCTACAAAAATGCGACTTCCCAGTCCAAACTCATTGGCAATTCTATCATCGGCCAAAACCTCGCCCATAGTACTCTCAGGCAGTACTGACTTAAACTGCTTCAAAACATTGGCTGCATCAGATGCGTCCCCAGCATTGCGAGCCATAAGAACCGCAACTTGCTGAATGTCACCTGAGTTCTGAACCGCGGCTGAAGCCACTGCCGAAAAATCTACTCTAAGATTTCCGGTAGCGATGGCTGTGCGAATGGTTCCCACTGTATCAAAGATTTCTTTGCCAGCATTAGAATCACCAGCGGCAGAGCCAACGGCTGCTGCAATCATGTTGTTTAATGCTGTGCTATCAGGGGCATTCTGGGCCATCTGGGCAAATACATTTTTTGCTCCAGACAGTTTACTAGCTGCACCGGAATTTTTTTCCAGAACCTTATCACCGGTTCTGTTTTTATCATCCCTTTCAACTTGCTTTAAGAGCACATTACTTTGTCCAACCAGTCCAGCAAACTGAGCCGATGCTTCACGATTCTGAGCCAGATTGGAAACAAGAGCAGTTGGCAAGGCCAATGCTTCACCAGCAATATCCATCGCCCGAGTTACGGCATCAGTACCAGAACCACTTAGTGAGTTTACATCCAGTTTACCCAACGCTTTTTCAAGATTCCCCTTTAACAGCCCACCCACAACCTTATCGTTACTGGTGACTGTCGCCATACTCAAAGAGCGAGTAATGATATCGGCTGTGTTAATCAATGCACTGTCGGATGTTGTTGCTGCCATCAAGCGAGTACCTAATGAACCAAGCTTCTGAGCATTAGCACCAGTGCTAGCGATTCCTCTGTCTTGAGACTTTGACTGATTGGCAAAAAGCTCCATACCTTTCGAACCAACACTTAAAGCACTGTTTAAAACAGTGGAACTGATTCCTGTTCCAGGGGCACCAGTTAACAACCTAGTGACATTGTCAGCCGCCGCTGTGGTACTGGCTGTAGCACTGGCATTAAAGCTAGTGATACGGGAGGCCATTTGACCCATTACTGAATTAGGATCCTTGGCTGCAGTATTAATTGCATCCGTAAATCACTTTAATTCAATATCCTTTTTCTGGGAAATTGTCTTAATGGATTCCAAAGCCACATTCATGCCAGAATTAGCTTCCCCAAGTTTGAATCTGTCGGTAGGAACTCCAGCTTTTTTAGCTAGTTCCACCGAAGCCATAGCGACACCAAGAGTAGATCCTGCATCGGCAGTTTTGTCTTCGGTGCGAGAAATTGAATTGATGTTTTTACCTTTAAACTCATCCGCCACAATGGTCTTCACAGACTGACCACCGGATAGCTGAACCTTAATTACCAAATTATTGGCAACATCAGGATTTGCAGCTAACCAAGTCTTTTTGTCAGACGAAAAACCCACCTGATAGGTGGCAGGATTTGTATAACAAACCTGACTGAGCTCGTCATCACTGATTTGCACACCGGCTAGACTAAACGCCCGTGCATATACTCCTGCGGTTGATGCGGTACAAGCCCCTGTTGAAGAGGCCGAGCCTACACCTGTAAAGCCAGGAATTGTAGAAACACTTAAATTTACTCCGGGAGGTGTCAGACTTGTGGCCCCACCAATTACTAAGGCGGCTGATCCAGCGGCCCCAGCAGGAGTAATGGTCATACGGTTTTGATTGGTTACAGTGTTTCCGTTAAATGTCTGCACCAAAAACCAATGGGCCATTCCTGGATTCATGGTGGTGGTGCTTGTGCCTGTATTGTTGGCCGCACCCGGCTCATAAGACTTCCAGCCAACGCTGCCGACTGCATCATAACCCCACACTTTGGCGATATTTTGGGGCGCATGGCTTGCATCAATGTTACTTTGGGCAAGAACCTGAGTTTCAAAGCTTAATGCGCTTTGGTTACCGAATCCAGCCATGGTCCAGCCAGTGGTAGCCAACTCAAGAGGCTGCAAGGCAGCATCGGTTGGGGAATACTCGTAACTGGCTGCGGAGGACAACAAGAACCAGTAGCCTCTGTTTACCGTGAAATTGGAAAACAATAAGGACGACTCTTCAGTCTGTCCCGGAACCCATGATTTCCAACCCCCATCATAAGTCCAGATTTTGGAAATGGTAGTAAGATTTTTACTTTCCAACCAGGTGCCAACCGATGTCGATTGGCTAATTGGTACAGAGACAAAATTCCATCCCTGTGCCAATTGTCTGGTATCTGCAAATGTCATACTTACGAGAAATAGCAGGCCAATTAACCTACCAAGCCACAAGTTCTGCATTTATACTCCTTTGAAACAATGACTATAACCCAACACACAAAAAACAATATTACAAAAAACTGACAACACTCTTAAGTGTGCAAATTCTACTCCTAAGTTACTGACTTGTTAACAAATATTTTGCTGTATTTTGTATGGTACTCAAGCTTAATGAGTCTCAATGTAGTTCTTTTCTACTAGAATCCATATTTATAATGCAACAAAAAAACCGGGCCCAGTTTCCTGAGCCCGGTCTGACTTTTTTAAGTCTTAGACTTACTGGCGTTTGCGCCTAAACCACAACATCCCCACAGGCAATAGCATCAACAAAAAGTTGAGTGCTCCATGGGCAGGGTTTGCCGATGCTCCCGCAATACTTAAACAACCTCCAGAACTGCTGGATGTCGTCTGAGCTGGTGGAATGGCTAAGGCAAATGGAGAACCAGCAACGCCCTTGGATGCAATTGTAACCGTAGTGTTTCCACCGGCCGTAGCAATTGTAGCATTTAGCTGGGCATTAGGCGCTAATGCTGGGGTCTGTAATAGTTCCCATGCACCATTGCCTGAGCTTAGTAGTGCATCCCAGTGATACATTACATAGCGAGAAAATTCTCCAGGTAAAGTTATTACAACACTACCAGCTCCGGTAAAGGAGAAATTAAACAATCCGGTTTGCAATAAAGTGGCACCGTTACTTAATACTGTGGTGCTAGAAAGAATAGCCCCCGCACCAGTAACCGTCGCTAATTCAGACTCACTATAGCGCTTAGCAAAAACCGGACCAGTAACTACAACATTTAACCCACCCAATATTTGTGTTCCCGCTGGTAATGCCGACAAAACAGCCCCGTCAGTAACCCGTTCAATATCGCTTGTGATATCACTACGCTTACCAGAAAAGGAGGTTGTGTAGACTTTAAAGCGATAGGTAGCACCGGTATCAAGCCCGGTGATTGAGGTAGTCAGCACTGCCCTGTTCATTGAAAATGAGGTAGCAGTACTATAGGTCACAGAACCCGCCGAACTAACATTTCGTTTAGCTACTTCAACAACTACTGAGTTGATCTGAAGATCGGTTGCATCGCTAGTTATGGTCCAAGTCAACTGAGCTGTTGAGGCACCTGACTGAACCGCTGTGAATGTATCCACATTTCTAGGAGTTCCAGAAAATGTGGTGTTTCCACCAGTGGCTTGACGAACCAGTGTATAAACAGCACTGGTTGTGGTGCCAGAATCGTTTAAGCTAACTGTGTATTGAGCATTGATGCTTTGTGTCACCGGATTAGGCAATACAAAAC
>DITF01000127.1 GCA_002422125.1 bacterium UBP17_UBA6191 | reverse complement strand
TGTCATTTTGATGACATCAAACCTTGGCAGTGAAGAAATTGCTCGCCATAGTGAGGATCACTTCGAGATGAAAACCAGAGTAGAACAAAAACTGCTCCAGTTTTTCAAACCAGAGTTTCTAAATCGTGTGGACGATATCATAACTTTTCACCATCTCGGAATTGAGCATGTTAAGAAAATTGTAGGCCTTCAGATTCGCCGTTTGCAAAAACGCCTCGAGCATCAAAGGATTCAGCTAAGCCTGAGCCCTGAGGCCATTCAATATCTGGCTGAAGCTGGATTTGATCCAGTATATGGGGCACGACCACTTAAGAGACTGATTCAAAATTCTGTGGTGGACGAGCTAAGCTACCAGTTGATAGAAGGACGGATCCATCCTGGATCCACTGTGCATATTGAGATGAAAGATAAGCAGTTATCTTTTATAACCGATCAGGAACCATTAGCAAAGGTGGTGAATTTTACAGAAGGCAGGTAAAATCTGTAGGTAAAACCTGAGTTTACCGATAGACTCAGTGTAATGCCTCATTGGAGAGTGGATTGAGCCAAGCACAAGCAATCAAACTGGATTCCTACATTCAGCAACAATTGGAAAACCGTGATATCCCCATTGGGGAAATTTTGCGGGAAAAGGGTTTTGTAACCCTTGAGCAGATTGAGGAAGCTCTGGAAAAGTCCCAGAAGGACAATGTGCCTATGGGACTTGCCGTGCTTCAGCTTGGTTTTATCAATCAGGCCCAGTTAAAAATTGCCCTCGAAGATCAGGCCGCCATCAAAAAATTTCAGAAAAAACGAGTTTCTACCAAAAGAAAACTGGGAGATATTCTTTTGGCTTCAGGAGCACTGACACCGGAACAGTTAAGCGCGGCTTTAGAGTTTTCAGCGGCCCACGGCATGAGAATTGGGGATGCCCTGGTGCAATTAGGTATTGTGACAGAGGATGAGTTAGCCCAGAGTGTGGCCGAGCAGCTCATGATTCCTTATATCAAACTGGCCAAAACTCCCCCCGACCCTTTGGTTATACCAAAAATTCAAAGCAAAATGGCCTTTAAGCATCAGGTGATCCCGGTGAAACAGGAGGGCTTAAACCTCTTCCTTGCCATGGTAGATCCGCAAAACATTCTGGTAGTGGATGATATCGAAAAATCTACGGGTATGAAAGTAATCCCGATGATTGTGGCCACTAAAGACTTCATGGCCAGTTATGAAGCCTTTTATGGTGATGCCGCTCAGGCCGGAAACCTGATTGAAATGATCGATGATGCCTCGGATAAGGATCTTGACTCTCTGACTGAGGAAGACTTTGATGAGGACTCCGCACCTATCAAGAGTTTATTAAACAAAGTGGTTACTCAAGCTGTCGAGATGGGAACCTCCGACATTCATGTGGAGCCATTTGAACATCAGATTATCATCCGCTATCGTGTGGATGGGATGTTAAGAAAAGGTGCTGGCCCATTTCCACCTAAAGCGGGAAATCCTATTTCCTCCAGAATCAAGGTTATGGCCGGTCTGGATATCTCGGAAACCAGAAATCCCCAGGACGGTAAATTCCGTATGTCCTTAAAGGGAAAAATCGTGGATGTGCGCGTCTCCACCTGCCCGGTAAACTGGGGTGAAAAAATTGTAATGAGGATTCTTGATCAATCTGGAAATCGTTTGCGGCTCAACGATCTGGGTATTGATAAAGAAAACCTCGATTTATTAAATGATGGACTACATAGCCCCAACGGAATCATTTTAGTTACCGGACCTACAGGATCTGGAAAAACAACTACCCTCTATTCGGCTCTGGTCTCATTAAACAAACCCTCAGTGAATATTCAAACGGCAGAAGACCCTGTGGAATATGATCTGCCTGGTATTTCTCAGGCCCAGTGTATTCCTGAAATTGGCATGACTTTTGCCAAAGTACTGAAAGCATTTTTAAGACAGGACCCGGACATCATTCTGATTGGTGAGATTCGCGACACAGAAACCGCTCAAATCGCCTTAAAAGCTGCCTTGACGGGGCACTTGGTTCTCTCGACCCTACACACAAATTCTGCCGTGGAATCCTGTGGACGGCTGTTAAATATGGGAATTGATCGCTTTTTGATTTCTTCAGCCGTACGGGTAATTTTGGCCCAGAGACTGATGCGCCGCCTCTGTGAAAAATGTAAAGCCCCCTACCGCCCCGGAAACAAAGAACTGGAGGACATGGGTGTAACCGAGCGGTTAATGCGTTTTAATTCCATGAAAGACTTTGATATCAAAAACCTGACCCTGTACAAACCGGTGGGTTGCAGGGAATGTGGGGGGTCTGGATTTAAGGGTAGAATGGGCATTCACGAGGTTATGAAAATGACGACTTCCATGGCCGAAGGAATCATTCGAGAAATGTCCACTCTGGATTTAAAAAAGGTGGCCCGCAAAGATGGCATGATGAGCCTTCGCGACTGTGCCATGACCAGAGTGATTCGGGGCATGAGTGCCATTTCTGAGGCCGACCGATTGACCGTTAATGAAGAAAAAGTGGCTCTAACAGCTGGGGATGATGATCTGATTGATGAGATCCTGATTCGGTCAGGTACCTGGAAATTGGGTCCAAAAGACCTGCTAGCCAGAAAAAAACAGGGAAAATATATTCCCGGCTCTAAAGGAAAACTTGGATCATTTTTTATTATCAATGATGTCTACGAAGTAGAAAGACAGCTTGCTGAAATAGATGATGGCCCCGAAGTATCTCCCGCGGGAGCTTCAAATATGGTAGCTCCTAAGGTACTTAATGACTTGTTAAAGGAACTAAAGGATCTAGAGGCAAAAATTGAAGGTCGCCCTACCCCAAGCCTTGCTTCTACAGATTCCGGCAATGGCATGGATTCTCAAATGCTGGGAATGGCCATAAAGCAAATGAAACTTCTGGACAAGGTTCCTGATGAAAAACTACGGGCTCGACTAAAGAAGACACTGGCCAGACTTGATGATGGCATTCAGAGCATGAGTTGGGCCACCAAATGCCCCCCTCTGGAAAAAAAGAAGCTGCCCCTAAGCACTGCCATAAGCAAAGACTTCTATGCCAAAATGCCACAGATTGCTCAGGCTCTTGGTGCCAAAACTGGACAAAAGATCGATTTGGGTAAAATCAAATTTTCCAAGGAATTGGATGAAACCAAATTTGTTCTGGATGCCGATTGGCCGCTTTTAAAACAGGCACTAACCATGGTTTTGGAAAATCACCTGGAGGCCTTGTCCGAGGCTGGTGGTGGGGCACTCAAAATCAAAACCCGTGTGAGCGAACAAAACAAAAAGCCAACCCTGGAACTCATTTTCCATGATGTGAACTCTAACATAGAAACATCGCATGGCGATGAAGTCATAGCCTCAGGATTCACAACCAAAAGGAATCGTTTTGGGTATGGCCTGGCGGCGGCAAAAAGCATACTGGAAGGACACGGAGCCAGTTTGTCTGTACAAATTGTAGCCAAAAAAGGTTGTCGCAGTAAAATCGTTTTTGGCTAAGAGCCTGTTCAGGCACTAAAGGGACTTGGCGCAGCGAAAACCGGTTAAATTATCTGAGTCCTCAGGAGCCATAAAGTCCCGTGAGTACAAAGGCTCTGCTGCCTGCTCCCAGGAGCTGCCCCTAATAACTCGCATATCTCCACTCTTTGGCCCAGTAGGATTTTCCAAAGGACTTGATTCATAATAGTCGGGACTATACCAATCCTGAACCCATTCTCTAACCCCACCAATCAAGTTAAACACACCTTCCGGGTTAACTCCTGATTTAAAAAAATCCACCTCGTAAATGGTTTGATCTCCCGACCATTCCATATCAAACTGGGCTTTGACCGGATGAGGATCGTCCTGGCCCCAGGGCCAATCTCTTGATTCTTTTCCTCTGGCGGCAAACTCCCATTCGGCCTCAGTTGGCAAGCGTTTTTCCAAAGAATTACAATAGGCTCTGGCCATTTCCCAGGGCACATGAATCACTGGTTGCCTCAGGACTGTGGGCAAAGGTGCCTCGTTTTTCCACAGAGAAAATCTGGGATTTTTACTCACTGGAGGCAATCCCATCCCCGACTGCACAAAGTCAAAATACTCCTGGTGAGTTACCTCTGTTTTATCCAGATAAAAGGGGCTTAATTTTACGGTATGCACAAATGAGGCATCAGCAAAGCCTTTGGGAGAACCCATCTGAAACTCTCCCCCCGCATAAAACACCATATTGGGGACATCCACCGCTTCTGCCAGTGGCTCTGACTCAACGACTTCCTCAACCATTACCTTAGGTTTTGGTGCTGAAGCTGTCTTTTTCTGGGCCTGGAGTTTTTTGGGTTTTTCGACAAACTCATTATAAGCATACCACCCACCACCTCCGCCTGCCACTAAAAGCAAAAGTATCAGAATGGAAGAACCACCACCCTTTTTGCCGGAAGCCACAGAGGCCTTAGCCTTCTGATACGATTTCAACTTTTTGCCAATCAACTGAAACGACTTGGGCCGTTGTTGGGGTTTTTTGTTAAGACAACTCAGTATCATCGAATTCATGGAGCCTGAAATGCCACTTAAACCCGGACAATCGGCATAAAAATGCTCGAGCTTTTGATCCACACCTAAATATGGGGGGCCACCTTCCAACATTTCATGTAAAAGACATCCAAAGGCATAAATATCTGTACCAGGATTAAATTCGGCCCCTTCCCAGACCTCATGAGCTGCATAAAATTTCTGATTTGTTTCCTCATTAAAAATTGGGCCTTCCAAACCAGTTAAAAAGGGAATTTGGACCACAAAAACGGTCTCATTCTCGGCATCCCAATACACAGAATCAGGACACAAACTGCCATGGGTGAACCCTGATTTATGTAAAATTTCCATTTGCTCAGCAAGCTGAAAACCAATTTTACCGGCTGTTGATTCAGGAATAATGCCATATTCCTGACTTTTCATGAAACTGCGTAATGATTGGCCCAAAGGATAGGCTAACACCAGGACAGGAAACATAAATTCCTGTCCACTTAGCAGATATTTAAACAGTTCCACTGGTTTTTGTAGTCTGTCTGATTCCAGCTCTCTAGCCTTAAAAAACTGATCCTCCAGTCCAGCATACTCTGCTTCTGAACGCAGGGAAAAGTCATGAAAGACACGGGCCACTAAAGTGCTATTGTCTATAATTGAGCGCACAAAATACTCGGTGCCATGAGGAATGCTACGAATCTCCTCCAGGACCAGATACTTGTCATTCAAAGTCGTAACATTCGATTTGATTAGTTGTTTTGCGCTCATGCCGACTTTTTACCTCTGTCTTTAGAATCCAGTGATATCGTGACAGGACCATCATTTACAAGCCTTACCTGCATGTAGGCTGCAAACTCCCCTGTTTGTACCCTGATTCCCAAGGATTTGAATCCCAAAATCGCCTTCTCATAAAATTTTTTGGCAACCTCCGGCTCAGCCGCTAGATGAAAAGATGGCCGGTTGCCTTTTTTACAGTCCCCCATCAAGGTAAACTGTGAAACCAGTAAAACCTCACCCTCTACAGAAGCCAGATTAAGATTCATTAGACCTGCCACATCCGCAAACACTCTCAAACCGCAAACTTTTCCCAAAATCCAGCTTAAATCTTCATCCGAATCCTCTTTGGAAACTCCCAAAAGAATCAATAATCCTCGGGAAATACTGCCAGTGACTCTATTGTCAACCGATACACTGGCCTCCGTGACCCTTTGCACAAGTGCTATCATTTTTTCTTTTCATCTTTCAAAAGTTTTTTCTGATCATCAGAATAGGCAAACTCCATTTTGTTAATCGCGTACCGATAGGCATCTTCTTTGGTAATAAGCCCTTGCTCCAAAAAGCGCTTAATCGTGTCATCCATAGTTTGCATGCCCATATTCTTGGCCGTAGAAATGTATTCATTGATCTGATAGGTTTTCCCGTCTCGAATCAACGCCGCAATGGCCAAAGAACGAAGCATGATTTCCTGGGCCGCGACTCGGCCACCGCCCACCTTACGAATTAACTGCTGAGCAATAATTCCCTTAAGGTTCTCCGACAGGGTGGTTCGCACCTTGGCCTGATCTTCAGCCGGAAACATGTTAATGATACGATCCACAGTTTTGGCCGCTGAGTTTGTATGCAGGGTTCCAAAAACAAGATGCCCAGTTTCGGCTGCTTCCAAACCAAGCTCGGTAGTTTCCAAATCACGCATCTCACCCACTAACATAATGTCAGGATCCTGCCTCAGAGCTGACTTTAAAGCGTTCTTGAATGATTTGGTATTTGTGCGCAACTCTCTTTGCATAATCTTGGATTTTTTGGGAGCGTGCACAAATTCAATAGGGTCTTCCACCGTAATAATGTGCTCGCTTCGATTGGTATTGATGTAATCAATCATGGCCGCCAGGGTAGTAGATTTTCCACTTCCCGTAGGTCCAGTCACCACAATCAGACCGTTGACTTCCATACAAAGTTTAATAAAAACATCTTTGGATGAAAACTTCAAATCATCCAATCTAAGTACCGTAGACGGTAAAATCCTGGCCACAAGCGCAGTGCCTAATCTCTCCTGAGCCACATTCAATCGGATGCGACAAATCCCAGGAATATCAAAGGCCTGATCCACTTCCTTATTAGATTGAAAGATGCGTTTGGAGTCATCACTTAAAACTTGATATGCCAAAGATAAAGTATCCGTATCTTTTAAAACTGGCATTTCCATCATGTGGCGCATTTCCCCGGAAATACGAAATATGGGATGATACCCCACACTCAAATGGATATCGGCTGCCCCTAACTGCTTGGCCTTGGAAAAAATATCAACTGCCGATATGGGATAGGTGTTTTTAACTTCCTCAATAATTTCTACGGTTACAAACTCAATACAGTGATAGCACTTTAGGGCCTCAAAGGGAATTTTCATCAAGCAGAACTGACATAATCTAAACTCAGGATTGTCCGTTTTGGGCTTGACCAACTGGTCGAGTTTGGCCTGTTTGGCCTCGACAATCTGCTTTTTCATCTGGGGAAATTTTTTATCCGCATACTCAAGGCACTTGAGTCCAAAGCCTTTTAACTCAGGCCCAAGCTCACCATTGGAGCAGGACACCAAAAGACTATACTCCTCAAACGAATCCGCCTTCATGGCCGGGAGCATCTTCTGAAGCCATTCACCCTTTTCTTTGGCGTTGGGCGCCTGCCGTACCTTTTGTACAAATTCAGACATCTGTCACCTCATATACTCCGCTGATACTGCTCGCGGGTCAATTTCCACACCGGCACCCCACAAAACCTCTCACCTTCAGGGCAAATGGGCCTTTGGCCTCCCAAATATCGTACCGAGCAAGGGGGTAGAAGATGAATTCCTATCTCAGGATGTACTTCGGATATCTGCAATGCTTCTTCAAGGCTTGCCTGCCAGATTTCCTCCTGAGCATTGTAACAAAGCCGCATATTCATTTTATGTTTTAAGGCCAATAGGTCGCCGCTTTCACTGAACCGTACCGATAGTGCATTGGGTAGCATATAAGAAAATTGTTCATAACTCATGCCTAGTTTGATGGCCTGATTTACCTTTTCCCAAATCTGGTTTTGAATTTCCTCATACCTTTTTAATACTAAATCATCCTGCTTTACAATTAAAGGCACAATATAATCAGGTTCGCCACTAAAATGCGTCTGAAGCAAAGGTCGGGATCCTGGAGTCATTCTATGTCTTTGATCTTGGGAGTCGGCGGCATGAGAAATTTTCTTACGGAACGAATAAGAAGCATGCATCAAGGTACGCATCAGCTTACTGTGAGTGCCTAAATTTAAGGACTCTTTTAAATAAGAATTCGTCTCTGAGCTTAAAACTTTATGAATCAGCTCACTATCGGAAAAATTCTCATTAGGTAAAAGTCCCATGACTTCACGAATGGACGCGGCTAAAGACTGACACTGATTGACTTTATAGTCCACCATCTTTGAAATCCGTCCACCTAAATCCTGATCAAACTGCTTTTGAAATCTAGCGGCCTTGCCCATATCACAGCCAGTTTGCGACAGAAGCTGATTTTCAAAAATCTCCTCAGAATCTAAAGGCATTTGCACAAATCGATCTACCTCAGGATCCAATTCGCGAATGCTTGCCAGCATGGCCTCCGCCAGCATCTTCTGTTCCATTGGGACATCCGGCATCTGACACAACCGTATGTAACGAAGTACGGTCAAGAATGCCACTGTATGATGAAGATAGGCTGTAGTTCCAAGCGGCAGTACATATCTAGCAATCTCCTGGCATTTTTTTTGAATGTCTTTTTCCGCCCTTTTGCTTCCGCGCCGGGATTTAAATCGCTTAAGATATTCGGCCTCTGTCACCGGAGCCAGCATCTTTCCCATTTCATGATAAGCCTTGATCTGAAACTCATAACAGTCTTGCAGGCAATCCAATTGAGCTTGATTCAAACCCTGAGGCACAAACAGCTGATCCTTTTTTACCTTCACATACCTTTGCGATACCTGTTCGGAATTATAAAATGTATGCGAATGTAAAAAACTCCAGATGGCCTGCCTAGATACATTTTCAATCGCAAAATGCAGATAGGAATGCTGAAATGTGGTGTGATGACCTGCCTGATAAATCGAGGAAAGAATCCCGTGGTATCTGTCATTGGCTTCTGGTTCCTGGGCTACCGCATCCAAAACATCAGAGGGCAGAACAATACCCTTGCCTGAATAACAGGTTCTGGCTGAGGACACTACATCAGCAAATGGTCTGACAGTCTGGGACAAAAGGCGAACAATAGGGCGAGAATATAACATAGGCTGGAGTATAACAAAGCCTTTAGAACTCAGACTACATTCCTAATCAAGAATCTAAAAAATCGAATTTCCTGTTGCCCTTTAATAACTTACTGCTAAAGCCTTGCCACCCATTAACAAAGAAGCACAGGTACTTTTTCACCTCTTAAAGGGACTATTCAACAGCAAAATGCGACGGCAGAGAGGATTTTGTGGGAGCAACTCAATTCTTGCTCCCATGTCTCCACCTAAACTGTGTAAGGAGAAGCAAGGATCTATCAATCTCCTCCTGATGATGCAGATAAGTATGGTGTACAGAGCAAAGTGTGGTTAAATTCTGAACTGTATTTCTGCCCCCATCCTTGACTGGCTTTATATGGTGAATATGTA
>DITF01000181.1 GCA_002422125.1 bacterium UBP17_UBA6191 | reverse complement strand
GCTGAAGATAGGCTATCAGAGGCAAAGGCTATTTGTTGCGCCATAAAATTGCCCCCATGAATAATGTCATCCTTGGTTACCACGGGATTATCATCAACCCCATTCATTTCTGTTTCCAGGATGCTGGCGGCCCATTCAATCACATCTCGGGCTGCGCCCAGGATTTGCGGGGCACACCTTAGACTATATGGTTCTTGTAGATCCCTTACTTTACCGGTTGGTTTTTCAATTACACTCTTTAGAATATTGGCCGCACTCTGTATTTGTCCAGTGTGTCCTCTAATCTCATGAATTGCAGGTTTTAACGGTTCGAAGCTAGCTCCAAGCACCGAGAATAGGGCTCCACACAGTCTTTCTGATTCAAAAAGACTGTGTCTGATATGTTCGCAGGCAATGGCTGCGTTAGCCAGGGTGAATGAGGTTCCGTTAATCATGGACAGGGCTTCTCTTGGTTCGGGATTTAATGGAGTCAATCCCAGGTTTTCCAACAGAAGTCTGGGAGTCATCGAATTTGGCACTGAGTTTTCCCCGCAGGCAAATAATGCTATGTGGGCCAAAGGAATCAGATCACCACTGGCTCCTAGTGAGCCAATGGAGGGCACGGTTGGAGTAATTCCATGTTTTGCCATTGCCCAGAGCGTGTCTGGGATTTCTAAGCGTACCCCAGAAAAACCCAAATCCAGGGTGTAAGCCCGAAGGGCCATAGTTAAACGAACTATGGAAGGATCACAAAGATCTCCTTGCCCACAAGTAAGAGATCTTAGGAGACGCAGGGAATGTTCGGCTTGCAAGTTTTCTGGAACCTGAAAAGCTACCATAGGACCAAAACCGGTGGTGACACCATAGATATTTTTTGCAGCCGACAACCTAAGCCAGTTGGCTCGTGAATTTTGCACCCGATTTGAAGCAAACTCATCCCTTGATGGCCAGGGGGCTAAATTAAGACAGGCTTTTACCAGATGACTTAATCGCATATTGTCAACCGTTCACGAACCTTTGCACCCTTATGATCAAGAGGGATATCTGAATTGGTCAGAATCTTTTTAACATAGGGTTTTAACTCTCCCATTGCATCAAGAACTTCAGTTTGGGTCAAAAACCCGCTTACCCTGATCTGGATAAATCCTGAATCGTATTCTGTGATGATGGCTTGATCTATGGCTTTGAGCTGATGCATAAGTTGATTTTCAAGTGCTTCCGGGTGGACTAACTTTCCATTGGCAAGTTTAAAAGAGTGATCGCTTCGGCCCCTAAACCAAAGTCCATTGTGATCTTCAAACACCATATCCTGAGTTACATGCCAAGTCTGAGGAATGGGCTTTACCGAGTAGGAGTCTATTGTTCCCAGAGCCAGATTTTGGCCCAAAAAGCTTAGTCTTCCATCACAAATTTTTACATCACACCCAATTGGTTTCCCCAAGTAGCCTGGTTTTAGATAACCGATCTCTCCTAAACTTATTCCACAAGAGGCTTCTGTCATCCCATATCCTATGCGAAACTGGCTTCCCTCCAAAAACTGGCACAGTTGTTGACTTAGTCCAGCGCCACCTAAAATACCGCCTCTACACTGTCTTAACCAATGTCCCAAGCCAAAACTGTGCATAAATCGTAGTGGCATCAGAGGAACGGCATTCATAGAATCTAATTCATATCTCTCAATCCAATTCATAATCGTTTCATTGTCAAACTTTGATGGACATGCCAGCAGGGCCCCTCCGATTAATGCTCCTAAGAGATCAAGAATTAATCCAAAACAGTGGTGCCAGGGCAGAGTGCACAAGAAGGAACGACCATGAACTTCAAGGTAAGGCAGATGAGTTCTTAAGCAGGATTCGATGCCTGTTGCCCCTAAACAATATAATTTGGGAGTTCCGAGTGAGCCTGAGCTTGCCAAAATGAGGCTGGTGCCCCAAGGTAGTGTGGATTGTTTTGAGGCTGAAGGAATATTTTGGGGTAATCCATCCTCATCCATAACACCAGGGATTGAATTGGAAATGGGGTGCGATTCGGGAACCAAGTGCTTAAAATCTACTAGGGTTTTGGGCTCGCTTATCAGAAGGGGGATGCCTTCCCAGAGGCAGGCGATTAAAAGGTAGATAAAACTAGGTGTTTTTGAAGCATCTATCAGAAGAATAGTGTTTTGGTTATATCCCGCCAGCTTCAATTGTTTGGCCCAGATTTTTGCGCCAGCTACAATGGATGCTCCCGTCAGAATTCTATCTGGAAGAACAACTAAGGAATCAGGCTGTTGTGAAATTCTTCCCAATAGACTTCTCATGCAGGCACCATAAGTTCATTCCAGGACGATACCAGATAATCCATATTCACAATTCGGTATACTCCGTGAGACGGGTACATGGCCAATCCCAGGCACCAGTCAACCGAATGTTTGTCCTCAGAAGTTGGCAGACAATTGTGATATCCCAATACTTCATCTACACCAAAAGCCACATCAATTCCCATCAAATCAAGAATCAACCAGTACGGGTAGGCCCTCTCACCAAAAGCCGAATCAATAGTGTTGAATCCGATTTGAGGCCATGAGTTTTCCATTGTGCTCACGGCCCCATCCAAATGCTCGGTGATTTGATGGGACTCCAGAATTTCCCGGACCCCTGAAACAGGAAACCCAAGTAACTGTCCATTTTGTTTTAGTATCAGACAATCTTCTCGCTTTGGGTTAGTCGGGAAGTGTAGCTCAAATGTGGTCCCCATGTTTCGGTTGGTTTCTATAAAAATATTGCCTTTACAGATTTTCATCCAGGTGTTCACTACATCCATGCCAATGCCACGACCTGAGATGGTGCTCACTGTTTCTCGGGTGGAAAACCCGGGTAAGAATATCAGATTTAATCTTTCATCCCGACTTAAGACATCCATATCTGATTGGCTGATAAGGCCCTTTTGAACCGCTTTTTTGGCAATTTTATCGGGTTCCATTCCCCGTCCGTCATCACGGATTTCCAGAACAATATGTTGTGATTTCTGGCGGATATTAATTTCAATTCTGGCTTCGGTAGGTTTGTTTAAGGCTAACCGCTCTTCCGTGGTTTCAATTCCATGATCTAAACTGTTTCGGACCATATGCGGCAGAATCTGTGCCACGGCCTTATGATGAATAATGTCCATTCGGACATCGTTTCCATTCACGATAAGTTGCACGGGCTTATTCAGTTCTTCTGAAATTCCAATCACTTGTTTTTTTAATTTTCGCAGGATTGGCTTGATGTTGGATCTTTGTAAATCGCAAACCATGCTGTAAAGCTGATTTGTTAGCCGTACTGATTTCCAGTACTCCTGATCGGACTGGGCCTGTCTTTGTAGATCAATTGTTTTTAAAATAGATTCCAGGGCATCTGCCGAGACTTCAATGGGAAAATCCTGTTCTTCAGCTTGGTTGACTAGAGGTTCTATCGAAGTAGGCAAAAGCACCTGCTCACTATTTTTTAGTCCAGCAACGCATTTGTGAAATCCCGAACAGTCGTCCGCTGTAAGGGTAAGGGGATCTTTTTTAACAAGATCGCAGAATGCTAAAAGGGTATTGGCCAGATTTTTTTGAGGAATGGGTTTCCCTTTCATTTCTAATAAAAGCGATTCAAAATCATGAGCCGCACTTTCCAGAAGATCAAAACCTAAGGTTCCAAATCCCCCCTTTAGGGTATGAATTTTTCGATAAATTTCTGGCATGGCTGAGGGTAAGATTTCTAAGGATAAAGCTGTATCTTCAAGATAATCAGTGGCCTCTTTGCACTCGCTATGATAGGTTTCCAGCATTTCTTGATCAAAAAAATCAGAGAACATGTGCATACTCCAGATGTAACTGACTATTTTTAACAAAGTGATGAGTCACAGCCTCTGGGGAAATGATTTCCCACAGTTGTGAATGCTCGCTTTGCGGTTGTTCACATAAAATCAATCTTTCACCCATAGTTAGGTAGGTGGAGTCTTGGAAGGCGACAACCTCAAAGCTTTTAATCCTGTGGCAGTCAATTATGTCGGATGATGTGAGAGAAATAGAATCCGTGAGCTTCTCCAGAGTTAGGCAGGCCGTGACTTGCAAGCGATTAC
>DITF01000024.1 GCA_002422125.1 bacterium UBP17_UBA6191 | reverse complement strand
ATACCTACCTGCATCACAGGGAGGAAATTGAAAGATCCTTGGCTTTATTAGAGCAGTTTAGGCGGGAGCTGGGGATCAAGTATTGAGTTGCGGACTTCTGCCAGAGGTTCAAAAAAATCATCGACGGCTCATAGTCTTGGCATAACAATTTCTCGTGTATTGTTTGTATTGGTACGAATTTGTACTGGGGTGCTAGGTGTGGAATGAGAGTTATAAACATTAACTCAGTTCTATGGTGATGTATGGGGTGTATGTCATAGAATAGACTAAAATCGCAAGTATCAAGGGCCAATCACCGCCTAGCCTTAAGTCCTTCAAAAAAAATACCAATTACGGCCTGAGCCTTTCTGGGAAACTCTTTACATTCGGTATTACGGACATTTTCTATGGTCAGACCATACATATAACAAAATAGAGAATAAGCCAAAAGGGTACAATCTGTATCTTCCGGTAATAAACCAAGCTTTACGGCCCGCTCGAAAAAAGATGCTGTTTTAAAAACCGTTTCCTCTGTTCTTTGATTCTGATCCTGTAGAAAAGGTGCCATATCTCCTGAATAATCACATTTCTGATAAAAAATACTGATCATCTTTCTGATTGTTTTATTGGTCTGTACATCAGAAAGAGATTTAATGCAGAGTCCAGCAAGCTGCTCTAAGGGATTTTCTGCGGTCTCGTGGCTTTTTTCGAAGATCGGTTCCATAAAACTTCTGTGCATTTCATTATAAAGAGTAGAGAATAGTCCTAGTTTACTTCCAAAATGCCAATAAATCGCACCCCTGCTGACCCCGGCAGCACTAGCAATATCTTCCAGTGTTGTTCTATTTACTCCCTTATCATAAAAAAGCTCTACGGCAGCAGAAAGTAAGCGGCATCTGGTTTCCTTTTCCTCTTCCTTTGTATTCTCTCCCACCCCATCCTCCCGTTCATAAATGATGCTCTGATTTGACAACATACATTCATGAATGTAAATTGCCAATCTGTTTATAAAATCCAAATCAGGATACTACCCTAGCATGCGGGATATCAAAAGGATGGCCATAGTGAAAATCATAAATTATACATATCTCAGCCTTGTTCTGATTGCGGCAGCAAACCTTCCGGCAAAGGCAATGCGTGAAGTGGAGGTCGTCGTTATGACCGTAAAAGCCCAGCCTCATGCGTTTTCCAAAGATCTTCCTGGAAGAACAGCAGCCTTTCGGGTTGCACAGATTCGCCCTCAGGTCAACGGCATTATTATCAAACGGCTGTTTGATGAGGGAAGTGATGTGACAGAAGGACAGCAGCTTTATCAGATTGATCCCGCGCCGTATCAGGCTGCCTATGAACATGCTCAGGCTTCTCTCTTAAAAGCAGAGGCAAATATCAAATCTCTTAGGGCCAAGGCAGAACGGTACGAAGAAATTGTGAAGGTCAGTGCCGTCAGCCGTCAGGAACGCGATGACACCCTCTCTGACTTTGCTCAGGGGGAAGCTGATATTGCCCTAGCCAAGGCCACACTAAGCAATGCAAAAATCAATCTTGACTATACAAAGGTATTTTCCCCTATCTCAGGAAAAATCGGGCCTTCATTAGTCACAGAAGGAGCCTTGGTTACAGCAAATCAATCCTCACCTCTCGCCATAGTTCAGCAGTTTGATAAGATTTATGTTGATGTTATGCAGCCCGTTGGTGAGTTCATGAAGTTTCGCAAACAAATGGATGCTTGGTCTGTCACGGGTTATGAAACACCCCCTGCCAAACTCATCATTGACGGGCAAATATATGAAGAAAATGGAGTCGTTCAGTTTGCGGATGCCAAAGTGCATCAGAACACGGGAATGGTTCAGATCCGCACTCTTTTCCCAAATCCAAAAGGACTGATCCTACCCGGTCTGTTTGTACATGTCCGACTGACCCAATACGAGGAATTAAACACAATTCTGGTTCCGCAAAAAGCCGTCATCCGTCAGGCAAATGGAGACATAATTGTCTGGGCCGTTGATCAGGAAAACAAGGTCTTTCAAAGGAAAATTCAGGTCGGGGAAATTGTGGAAAACCAATGGCGTGTAACACAAGGACTAAAACCAGGGGATCGAATTGTTTTAGAGGGAATCATGAAAATTGCATCAGGAACCACAGTGGTTCCTATGGAATCTGACCGAACATAAACCACTTCTAAACCCTCTTAAAATCAGGTAATTTTATGGCAAAATTTTTTATTGATCGCCCAGTCTTTGCGTGGGTTATTTCGATTACAATCATGCTCGCAGGGGTAATGGCCCTCTTCACCCTTCCCGTGGAGCAATATCCCCAGATCGCACCACCAACAGTCGCAATCACTGCCAAGTATCCAGGCGCAGATGCCCTGACTGTGGAAAACAGCGTTACCCAGGTAATTGAACAGGCCCTGAAAGGGATTGACTACCTGCGTTATTTTTCCTCCACCAGTGATGCAACCGGGGGAGTCGGAATTACTCTGACCTTTGAACCAGAGGCTAATGCTGATATCGCCCAGGTTCAGGTTCAAAATAAATTACAGTCCATCATGTCCCTTTTGCCTCAGGAAGTACAACAACAGGGAGTACAGGTTAATAAAGGGATGACTGGCTTTTTGAAAGTGATCGCCTTTTACTCCTCGGATGACAGATTAGATCATCATGAACTTGGAGATTTTGTATCCTCAAAAATGCTCGATCCTTTAAGCCGCCTGCCTGGGGTAGGGAGTATAACCTCGTTTTCTCAACCCTATGCCATGCGGATTTGGCTCAACCCTAAAAGGCTGGCTGGATTGGGCCTTTCTGCCTCTGAGGTTCTGCAGGCCATCCGCACTCAAAATACAGATGTTTCAGCCGGTCAGTTCGGGGCCCTCCCTGCGGTAGAAGGACAGCAACTCAATGCCACAATCAAAGCCGGAACCCGT
The DNA here is from genome assembly GCA_002422125.1 of bacterium UBP17_UBA6191. Lineage (GTDB taxonomy): Bacteria > Muiribacteriota > UBA6191 > UBA6191 > UBA6191 > UBA6191. The sequence goes on along the minus strand of DITF01000024.1, from coordinate 114 downwards.
TTTCAAACGATTACTGAGTTTGAAAACGCCATCATAAAGGTTGAGCAGAACGGATCGCAAATCCGTTTACGGGATGTGGCCCGCGTGGAATTGGGACCACAAAGCTACGACATG
>DITF01000301.1 GCA_002422125.1 bacterium UBP17_UBA6191 | reverse complement strand
AGACATTTGCCTTTTGTAATAGGCCGGAACCGGATGATAAGAGATTTCCGAGATTTCCTCTTCCTCACAATAAAGCCTTAGTTCTCCCTCGCGTAAACGGACCTGCCACACCGATTGGGGATTGACTCTGACCGAAACAATGGTAGGTAAAAGGTTTAATGTACCCCCGCGAAACTGAATTTCTTCTGGAGCTCTGAGATGTTCTTCCTGCTGCATATCCGCTATGGGAATCAAATCAAAGGAGAAAATGAAATAGTCTTTGGGTTTATAACCGGAGGCTATTCTTAAAGAATCGGGGCTAAAAGATAACCCTTCTCTAAGAATGTCCTGCTTAAACACTGCTTCTTTAGGAAGATCGGAAAAGGTTTCTGCCATCCTGGCAACGGATTCAAAATGTTTATGCTTCATCTTTTAATTGAAAATGTCGGGCCACTGCTGGCGGAATGTTTAAAAACACAGGTTTTGCTTCAATCTGAAATCTATCGATAAACCCATCTAAAATACTATTTACCTCTAGTCCGGCTCTGGAGCCAGTCAGATTTGTCACCACACTTCTAAGTTTTCTGACCGCTAAATACTCAAAATAACTGAGATATCCATCTGGTTTAAGTAGCCGTTGATAACTCTGTAAGATTGATTGGACCACTTCAGGCTCAAAATTATTCAGAGGAAGCCCAGATACGATAAAATCAAACTCAAGACCCTCTTTCAGATGCTCAAGATATAAGCGTTTAATATGAACCGTAACCCCAAGCAGATTTTGGCTCCAGATGCCCTGGCATTTTTCTTCCAGTATCTCACAAAATCGTGGATTGGCTTCCACCAACCACAGTTCATCTCCGGGGCTCAATTGTGAGACAAGCCTTTGTGTCACTGCCCCGGTTCCAGGGCCAACCTCCAGGATCTGTTTTTTCCCCTGATGTGATTTAATTCTATAAATCAGAGCATCCCCAAGAAATCGCGAGGATGGGACTAAAGAACCTACCTGATGCCGATTTTTACCAAACTGCCGAATAAAATCTAGCAAAAATTCTCCTTAATATCCCTGCATCAGGGCTGTATACAACTGTTGGTAGACCTGAGCCGATTTTTCCCAGGAAAAATCCGTCCTCATACCCCTTTGCTGAACCACATAACGAATTTCAGGATAATGGTAAAGACCAAGTGCTCGATCTACAGCATTTAAGAATGCTCCTCGATTGTACTCATGAAAAACATAGCCATTTCCAGAGTCAGGGTTTTCATCACAGTCATATACCGTATCAGCCAATCCACCAGTGGAAAACACTACCGGTATTGTCCCATAGCGCAGGGAATACATCTGATTCAAACCACAGGGTTCATAGCGGGATGGCATCAGAAAATAATCGGAAGCGGCCTCAATCTGATGCGCTAAAGTATTGTCATATTTTATAAAGGCTCGAACCTGTCTTGGATACTTGGATTCAAAGTACTTTAATGAGTTTGCAAACTGTTCCTCACCAGATCCCAAAACCACAATCTGAGTACCTTTTGCCAAAATCTCTTCAAAGGTACTCTCCAAAAGACGAATCCCCTTTTGCGCCGCAAAACGAGCCACAATTCCAAAGAGTGGAATATGTTTCCAAAACGGCAGTCCCAGCGATTCTAAAAATTTTTGCTTCAGAACTTCTTTATTGCCCATATCATCGGCGGAATAGTTGTACCCACCCAGATGAGGGTCTGTCTCAGGATTCCACTCATCCATGTCAATGCCATTCAGAATGCCATAAATGCGGTTGGAGCGAGCCTGAAGTACATTCTCCATACCACAACCGTATTCAGATCCCTGAATTTCCCAGGCATATGTTGGAGATACAGTCGTGATAAAGTCACTGTACTGAAGCCCGGCCTTAAGATAGGAGGCGGAACCATGCATTTCCATGCCATCAAAACGCATGACTGAATCTGGAAGACCAAATTTTTGATAAACCCTGGAGCCAAACCAGCCCTGATAGGCCAGGTTATGAATGGTAAACACCACCTTAGTGCCATGAAAAAAGGGATCAGAGGCATATTTTAAACGCAGAATCGGGCCCATGATTCCGGTTTGCCAGTCATTAATATGAATGATATCTGGTTTCCAGTTTTCAATCTTGCACATTAGCAAAGCAGATTCACACAAATAGGCAAAGCGCTCGTCATTGTCCCCAAAATCGCCATTGTTATCCCCGTAAATTCCATCACGATGATAATAGTGGGGCTGATGAACCAGATAGCGTTTCACACCATTTACATGGTGATAGGCCAAAGTCCCATCCACCTTCCAGCCAGAGACATGGATATGAAAGTCAGCCCCTCTTTGTAAGCCTTCGGCTTTAGCAAAGCTGTAGTAAGGCAACACAGTTCTGACTTCTTCTCCCACTCTAGCAAGAGCATCTGGAAATGCGCCAGCCACATCGGCTAAGCCCCCGCTTTTACAATAAGGTACCATTTCAGATGCAATGAATAATACTTTTGCCATTAATTCACTCCTTATGGGCACTCGATTTGATATTTTGTTAGTAACAAGGACTTCAGAATCTCATTAACCTTGCCTGGATTGGCCTTGCCCTTGGTTTCTTTCATAATCTGCCCGACCAGAAAGCCAAAAGCCTTCATTTTCCCTGCCTGCATATCATTAACTGACTGAGCATTGTTTGTCAAAACCGTCAGAATAATTTCCTCGATTTTAGAATCATCCGAAATCTGGGTTAAGCCACGGCTATCCACGATGGATTTTGGATCTTTTCCTTCTTTGTACATCACTTCAAAAACATCTTTGGCAATTTTTCCAGAAATCACCCCAGAATCAATTAGTTGTACAAGCTGACCAAGATGAACGGCTTGAATCTTGCAATCCCTGATAGGTAAAAGATCTTTGTTCAATTCTCTTAAAAGTTCGGAAAGTATCCAATTGGAAATGGAGATGGGGTTGTTGTGGGCTTTTACGGCATTTTCAAAAAAATCACTCAGCTCACGATCTTCTGCCATTAATCTGGCATTGTATGCTGGTATACCGTAGGTTTTTAAAATTCTGTCCACCTTCTTATCCGGGAGTTCCGGCAACAATAATGAGACTTCCTGAATCAAATCCTCGCTAATACGCACTGGGGGTAGATCCGGTTCGGGAAAATAGCGATAATCATCGGCATTTTCCTTGGTTCGCATCACCCTGGTTTCACCTTTCACATCATCCCATAACATGGTCTGTTGCAGGATTCTTTGCTCTCTTTTAATCTGCCTGACCTGGCGTTTTTTTTCATACTCCAAGGCTCTGACAACCGAGCGAAAGGAATTCATGTTTTTAACTTCAACCTTGGTTCCAAATTTTTTTGTGCCTACAGGTCTTACGGAAACATTTACATCACAGCGTAAAGAACCGTTTTCCATGTCACATTCAGATACACCAATGTAACGCATGATCAGCCTTAACTTTTCCAGGTAGGCTCTGGCTTCTTCAGGGGTGCGCATATCTGGTTCAGAGACGATCTCAAGCAGTGGGACGCAAGCACGATTGTAATCTACTAATGTTTCTCCATTTTCAGCATGCAGAGACTTTCCAGCATCCTCCTCCATATGAATTCTTGTAACTCCAATTTGTCTTTCGGTTCCATCTTCAAGTTCAATACGAATGGTTCCTCGCTGTCCAATTGGCTTGTCAAATTGGGAAATCTGGTAGGCCTTGGGCAAGTCGGGATAAAAGTAATGTTTTCTATCAAACTTTGTCTCTTTGGTAATATCACATTCCAAAGCCATACATGCCTTCAAAGCATATTGCAGGACTCGTTGATTCAAAACTGGAAGCACTCCAGGAAGGCCCATACATACTTCGCAGACATGGGTGTTAGCGGGTTTGTTGGAATAATCGGTTGCGCAGCCACAGAAAATTTTGGTCTGTGTATTGAGCTGCACATGGACTTCAAGCCCAATTACTGTCTCAAATTCTTCCTGACTCATAAATGGTTTCCTTTAAGCATTACTTCCATAGCCATGGCATAGGCAAATAATTGATCTTCTTCTAGGGCTCGACTAATAAGCTGAATCCCGACTGGCAACTGGGTACTCGTTCTAGGGACTGGAATTGAAATGGCTGGAAGGCCAGCAATACTTACAGGCACAGTACAGACATCGGCCAGATACATGGCCATGGGATCGGCAGTTTTTGCTCCTAACGCAAAAGGTGGAAAGGGAGATGTCGGTGTCAAAAGTACATCACACTGCTGAAAGGCCTTCTCAAAATCCTGACGAATCAAGGTGCGCATCTTTTGGGCTTTTAGATAAAAGGCATCATAATACCCTTCTGAAAGTACATAAGTACCCAAAATAATCCTGCGTTTAACCTCTGGACCAAACCCCAGACTACGATTGTTTAGATATAGCTCATCCAGACTACCACCTTCATGAAGTCTTGGCCCATACCGTACCGAGTCATAGCGGGCTAGATTGGATGATGCTTCCGCTGAGGACAGAATGTAATATACGGGCAAACAACGATCGACTAGCTTTAAGGAAACCGAAACCACCTTGGCACCCATGTGACCCAATTTTTCAATGGTCTGATTCATGGCTTCCGAGACTTCCAAATCTATGCCATCACCCAAAAATTCTTTGGGAACTCCCACGGTGAGTCCCTTAAGACTTGAGGTGTCCTTTGGCAATTCAGACCAAGTTGGAGAATGGGTAAGGCTTGTCGCATCCTGTTCATCTTTACCACTGATCACCTTATGCACTAACGAGGCATCGTTGACACACAAAGCCAATGGGCCAATCTGATCAAAGGATGAGGCAAAAGCCACCAGACCTCTTCTGGAAACCGTGCCATAAGTGGGTTTTAAGCCAACTACCGAACAAAATGCGGCTGGCTGCCGAATAGAACCACCCGTGTCAGAACCCAAGGCAATTGTACAAAAACCAGCGGCTACGGCCGCAGCACTGCCTCCTGAAGACCCCCCAGGAACCAGATTGCGATTGATCGGATTTTTTACTGGTCCAAATGCTGAATTTTCATTAGAAGAGCCCATGGCAAATTCGTCGCAGTTTAACTTCCCCATGATGATGGCCCCGGCATCTCTTAGCCGTTTGACTACGGTGGCCTCATAAATCGGTTTAAAACCGGCCAAAATCTTACTGCCGCAAGTAGTAGTCTGGTTTAAAACATGGATATTGTCTTTGATGCCTGCAAACACACCCTCAAGTTCCCGTATTGCTCCTCCACCAGCCAGCCTTTGGTCGGCGGCTTTTGCGTCGGCAATCACCTGGTTGGGATCGATTTCCAAAAAGGCATTGATGTCGGAATTGTGCGCTGCAATTGTATCCAAATATTGTTTGGCCAGAGATTCACAGGTAAGAGTCTTACCCTTTAACCCAGCCTGAATTTCACTTATTGTTAGTCGATTGGCCTGCATCGGTTCTCCCCTGCCCAAAAGGGCATCCTGAAAAGCCGAGGCATTATAACTCAATTGACTCAGATTTCGTAGAAGATCAGATCCTGTTCTTCACTCAGGCCCGATTCTCCCACACTTGGCCTGTCAAGCTTGGATAGTTTTTCCTGGGAATAGGGCCTCTCAAAGTATTGGGGCAAATACCATACTTTCTGGTGCTGAATGGCCTGAAATAATCCATCCTGAACTTCCTGATAAAACAAACACTGAGCATAATATTTCAGGTTTTTTTCCAAAAGCTTTAACTGCAACGGAGAAGCTTTGGAAATCATGGACATTAGTACCGGCAAAAGGCTTTGTCGATTCCCCTTCAACAGGGTTAAAAATGCGGCAATTACCACACAATTATTGGAATCCTGAAGATACTGCAAAAGCTGGAAGGTAAAACAGTGAGAATCCATCCATCCCATCAAAATGGCGGCCACAATTCTGTCATTACAACCTTTTGAACCCCGCAATTCAGAAATCACAGAAATCAGTTCGGATTGAGGAAATCCACCACAATGCCTTGCTACATGAAAACGAATGTCCCCACTCTCATTGCGATCAAGCAGTATGCTTCTGAAGGCAGCCCAGCTATCGGAATTGGAAAACAGTTCTGCAATCAGAACTACGCACTTCAGCCGGATGACCTGCCGTCTGTGGGAGAGTCCCTGCCTCAGTATCTCAAAAGCTTCTTCGCCCAGATACAACAAAGCCTCTCTGTCCTCAATAATTTCCTCAACATCAGGCAGATTGGTTTCGCAATCCAAAGCACTGTCGTCTTCGAGAAAGTCACAGAGGTTTATAATATTATTCATAGAAATCCCCTAAGGATCCCGCCGGCAACTTCCGGTCCAGGACGGCTACAGAATCGAACTGTAACACGGAGCATGATCCCTTGGCAATAGGGTAAAAATCTTCCTTTTTAAAGCATACAAACCCTGAATTAATCAAGGGTTTCAGCAAAAATTAGCCTGTAAATGCAGGTCTTAAGCCATGATTTGTTCTGGTTTATTTTTGTTGGTTCTTGCAGAGTTGTCCATGCTTTAATCTAATTTGTCTTGTCGTCCTTTGTCATGGTATACAGTCACATAAAACTACAGGGAGAAAAAATGCTTCAGGGAAAAAAGGGAATAATATTTGGGATTGCCAACGACAAAAGTATTGCCTGGGGTTGTGCCCGCTCTATTAAAGCTTTAGGCGCGGAATTTGGAGTAACCTACGCCGGTGAAATCATGGAAAAGCGCGTTCGGCCCTTGGGTGAGGAAATTGGGGCTGGATTTATTGAGAATTGTGATCTGACCAAAGAGAGTGATATTGCTGCGGTGATGCAAAAAGCGGAACAGACCTATGGAAAAATAGATTTTTTAATCCACTCTGTGGCCTATGCTAGTAAAGAAGCCTTGTCAAACCCTGATATTTCCTCTGTCAGTCTCGAAGCATTCAGTGAGGCTATGACCATATCAGCCTGGACATTTATTGCTATGGCAAAACATGCTAAACCAATTTTAAATCCGGGTTCGAGCCTAGTTACCATGACATATTATGGTTCTCAAAGGGCGATTCAGAACTATGGTCTGATGGGAGTTGCCAAAGCCGCATTAGAAGCAGAGGTTCGCTATTTAGCTAATGAATTTGGAGCTACAGATACCAGAGTAAATGCCATCTCGGCTGGGGCTATCCGCACCTTGGCGGCCTCAGGTATTAAAGGATTTCGTGATATGCAATCAGTGGCCGCCGAAAGATCCTCCATCAAAAGAGCAGTCACAGCCGAAGAAGTCGGAGACACTGCGGCCTTTTTGGTCGGGCCATTGAGTACTGGCATTACCGGACAGATTCTATTTGTAGATATGGGCTACAGCGCCAACGGTTGAAGATTTTCAAGAATGGCCTTATAAACACTCTGAGGAGATGGAATACAGTACAAACAAAACTCCTCAGAGGCAGCCACTGTATTTCTGGACTGAGAAAAACCCACACTGGCACCGGCCATAGCTGGGCCTATTGAACCCCCAGTAGCCATGGAAGCATTGGAACCCATATTTCCCATCCCAAGCTGGGAAGCTGTAATGGGAATAATAGTGCCAAAGCCAAAAAATCTGCCACTAAAACTTCTTTGTAAAACCAGATCCTGAATTCGGTTTATAAAAAATGTTCTTTCACTGCCCCCCATAAAACCGGAACGGATCACAATCCTTAAATTAGTCACAAGATAGCGCGTGTGATTGAGCCTCAAGACGGTAAAAAATATGCCTAATATACCCCAAAGAATTAACAGCCTAAACTCCAGATTGGCTATTTCGGGCAGAGCACTACTACTCATAAATATAAAAAACAAGCCCAATGTATGAATCAAAAGCTGTTTGGGACGGATTTGTATAAGGGACAATATCAGAATATTGATCAGAATCAGACCACAAGCCAGCCAGACTCGTGGAATAGTATTCAGAAAGTTTATGATAGGATTTAAGGCTGGCATAAAACTACTTAACCCCGCAAAAAAAACCGTGACCTTATCCCCTGCCAACCAAAAAACCAACCCCAGAAACACATATGGTATAAAACACCAGGTTTCTTTAACGGAAAGAATCCAGTGTGGGCGTAAATCAAACAGAAGTTTTTCAGTTTCCAAAATCTGCATTTATGTCCTGGGTGGGCTTGATTCTGTGGAAACAGAATCAACAGATGTGATGGACTCCATGGAAGGAATTGAGTCCGTAAGCGGTTTAAATCGCGAAAAATATTCGGTCTGATCCAACTGTTCAAAGTTGATATCATACCCGTTTAAAATCCAATTGCGACTTTCATGGACATCGGCCTCAGAACTCATAAAAAAATTAATTTTCTTTTTGTACTGGGGCACAGGAATGTATTCCCCTGCTCCGGCCATGGTACGAAAGGCTATTTTTTCCCTATCCATGTCACCAAAGGCCATCAGAAGTTTTACAAAAAGTTCCACGGGAATGGTTGTGTCCACATCCTTATATAAATCCAGAATAAATCCAGGCATTCGTCCCAATACCTTAAGTGATTCCCATCCAATCGTCTTTAACGATTTAACTCTGGTCAAAAATGCAGCTATAAACTTTTTTTGTCTCTCAATTCGTCCCAGATCGCCAAGGCCATCACTTCTATATCGTACATACCCTTCGGCATTTTCTCCATTTAAGACCTGAAGCCCTTTATTGATATTGATGGTTAATCCCTGAGCCTTATCCGTATATTTTAAATCTTTTTCCACATCGACTTCGACTCCACCAATGGCGTCAATAATCTTGCGAAAAATAACCAGATCTATGACAACTGTGTGATCGACTGGGATACGCAGAAACTCTTGTATGGAGTGAGTCAGAAGTTCCAACCCTCCCCAGCGAAAGGCATGCGAAACCTTATCCATGACCAGAGTTCCTTTATGGGCAGTTAAAACTCTTGTGTCCCTTGGAAAACTCAGGATACGAATTGTTCCTGTATCAATCTGCATGTGGCACAAAATGATCGTATCTGCGCGCCCATCATCCTCTTTTCCTAACATCAATATGGTATAGCTGGTTTTGGGGGTTTCTGTCTTAACTTCTGAAGGAGTCGAGGAAGCTTTCATGACTGGTTGAGGCTGAGTCCTGATTTTGACAACTTCATTCTCCTGGTGGCTCAGCATCAGATTTACCCACAAAACAAGCGCACTAAAAAGCACTGCCAGCATCAAAAAAATCGGTTTAAGATATCGTTTTTTAGGAGTTATGGCCGGAGACTGTTTTAAATCCACCAATTCAAATTGGGATGGCCTGTGGGCAATTCCAGGAAAATCTGGAACCAGGTACAAAACCTTTTTAAGCAGTCCCTTAAGCTTCATATACTCTGGGTGAGGAAGTACAAAGCCAGTTCCAGCAAGCCAGACTATCCTGATGTAGGGGTTGCCCTTTTTGCATGGTGAACATTAGTTTAGCCTGCAGAATTTTTTTCATGGCCGCATAAATATTATTTTGAGCCAATTCCATGTCCTTTGGGTCATAAAATTCTCTACCTGGTTCAATCTGATCAGCTACATATAACACCATATCGGACAATGACATGTTTTCTCTTCCAGTTGTATGCCAGCGAATTGGTTCGGCCCACTCTTCAGATAACTGAAACTCATGTATAGCCAGATAATGAGCCGTTTTTGCATGCCAGAGGGCTGGAGACTTCAGGGTCATTAGATCGGGTTTTACTTCCTCCAATAGTTTTAGTTGCTGCGGTTTTGGTAGTTCCTTGGTTCTGTCATGCAAAATGGCTGCCATACGAATTGCCATTGGATCCAGCGAGTATCGAGTAGCCAAAATCATGGCCGTTTGTACTACTCCCTCAATATGCAAATACCGTGCTGGCGATACAGACCGTTTTACTACCGCCAAGGCTTGATTACAGCGATTTTCCCAATTCATCATTTAACAACATCTCTAAAATCTGAACACGATTCATAAGCGGAACACAATCTGATTTGTATACCGTTTCCGGCACCCGTTTGGGTCTTTGCAAAAACCCCACTACCAACATATCTTCCATCTCATGACACATGGAGCGTTCATTATCAAACAAAAGCTCTTCATGCATCTTTTCACCTTCCCGCACTCCCACCACATCAATAGGCACTGATAAAAGCCCCTTGGCTTTGGCAAATTCAGTATTGATCACCGAAACCAGATCACCCATTCTGACGGATGGCATTTTCATGATAAAAATTTCCCCACGGGAAGCTAATTCTGCACCCTTTAACACCAAAGTTACCGCCCTTTGCATGGTCATAAGAAATCTAGTCATTTCAGGATGAGTCAAGGTCAGGGGCCTTCCCTGTTTTAATTGCTCAAAAAATAAAGGTAGCACCGAGCCTCTGGTTCCTAAAACATTTCCAAATCGTACACAGGTAAAAACTGTGCGGCGACTACCTTTGTATCGATGAGCCGTACGCATTAATTTTTCTGCCAGAAGTTTGGTAGTTCCCATGGTATTGACCGGATTGACAACCTTATCTGTAGAAATGAGCACCACTTTTTCCACATTAAGTTTCATGGCCACTTCTATCACATTCTGAGTTCCAATCACATTGGTTTTGACGGCCTCAAAGGGATTGTCTTCGCAGGATGGCACCTGTTTTAGGGCCGCGGCATTAAATACATAATCCGCGCTTTCCATGGCCATGGTTAACCGTTCTTTATCGCGAATATCACCCAGAAGAAAGCGGATCCTTGGATCATGACCCAAGGTCTGAGCCAGTTGGTATTGCTTGAATTCATCCCGAGACAATACTCGCACCGAGGCTGGATTCTGATTCAGGATGTCCCGCACCAATGAGCCACCAATTGAGCCAGTGCCCCCCGTTACCAGGATATTTTTCCCTTTGAGAAAATCAGAACCCATTGTACTCCTCGTTCAAAAAAGATGTCATTCTAACGGTTTTATGTGAATTCTGCCAACCATAGCCTTTGGGGGATAGGCAGGATTTTTACCCGTGGCTCTCATCGCACCACCACTGCGAGCTGATTCATAGATATCATCAATAATTTCCAGGGTGCGAATACCATCCTGCACCGAGGCCATGGACTCGGTTTTACCCTGCATACCTAAAGCCAAGTGATTCAATCTTTGTAAATATGGATTTTTTGCCTCAGGTAGCCCAACGGGCATCTCTTCCAGAAAATAGCCGCCTTTTTGTCTTTTAAGCCAAATCAATTGCGAGTTTCCGTGTAAAATTCTGGCCTTCTCAAAACCAAGCTCCAATGCAAAATGAAAATATTTTCGGCGGCCTCCACATAAAAAACTGACAGAACGGCCATCTTCAAAATACATATTGCCCAAGCAAGTATCTTCTGTGTGAATCATTTTTGAAGAACGGGTGCACATTGCCTGGACCCAACCGGGCTCCCCCACCAAAAACTGAACCAGATCCACCAAATGAGTCCCATCATGAAGCATGGGCCCACCAAACTTGAGATTTGGGGTTCTGCGACCACTGCCTTCGGCATAAGATCCACAGTTTATCTCTATGCGCATATGTCTTAATTGCCCAAATTTTTTATTTTGAATCAAATCGCGGTAGTACTGAAACTCCGTATAAAACCGTCTGTCATGACAAACCACCACAAAGGCCTTCATTTCCTCACAAAGCTTTTGAATCTCCAGAGCCTCTTTTACATCCATGCCCACGGGCTTTTCCAGAAGTATGCCTAAAATGGTCTGGTGCTTTTTTTGATATTCCCACAGTGCCTTAAGAATTTCCAAATGGGCCGAGGAAGTCACCGAGACAGAAACCACCGAGGGTCTTGTCTTTTCCAGAAATTCTAAGATATTCTCAGAACCCACACAGATACCAGGGTATTTTTCCAAAAAATCAGTTCCGGCCTCTGGATCTGTATCAAAACCACCTACAAGATCAAAATCGGGATGGGCGGCAAATGATCCGGAATGGGTGCAGGGGGATGCTCTAAACTTATCGCCTTCCAGCGAAAATCCAATCCGTCCTAAACCGATCACCACTGATCTATACAAGGGAATATCCAATGCCAGCTTGCAATTCTTCTTGCATAAATACCTCCGCATCCAGCTTCATCATTTTTAGTCCATT
>DITF01000075.1 GCA_002422125.1 bacterium UBP17_UBA6191 | reverse complement strand
GGCCTCCGCAGACAATGGCACGCTCAAGCTCATCGGGGATTCCATCGCCATCGGCATCCTCATCCACATTATCTCCAACCCCATCCCCATCCGTATCTTCCCACTCAGTCGGATCACGGGGGAATACATCCTGAGAATTTGGTACTCCATCTTTATCAAAGTCCAGATCCAGCTCCACAACTCCACCAGGAATACCGCCATCTGAGCCGCTTCCATCAGCCGCATAAAAAATAGACTTGATCAGCTCTCCTGGATTTCCCGCAATATCTGTTCCCACTAAACGAAAGCGGTTCTCGCCTGGATTCAGGTTGATTGCACTGAATTGAAAACTCTTTCTGTTGACGGGATTAAGTACAACAGAGGCCGAAACACTGCCCAGTGTTGTCAATACAGTAACACGAACATCCTTTAAGTCCTCATTGGAAAGACCCGTGACACTGATTTGTCGGTTGCTCAATGCATTATCTGATGAAGCGCCTGCTAACAACGGCAACTGTAGTATGGGCATTAATGTGTCCACAAAAAATGCGTTGTTTATGGGTTGCATCAAGGCTAATCCTGAGATTGGATCAGAATCCCCATCCAGAATCACACGGTTTAAACCATCATCCGAGCCAATTCTGTGCCGGTAAAACCATAACTGCATGGGCCTGGTGCTATTTTGAATCTGAGACATGGCATCTAGGGAAACAATAGTGTTTGGTCCATTTTCAATGGATAGCCTTGGTACTGCGGCCTGAACCTCGGAGAAGTCAGCTTCCACAAGCAATTCTCCCGCATTCACCACTGTCAATGGATTCATAAAGTCATACACTAAGCCTTGTCGACTGTATCGCAATTTTGCGGTTGGAGCCACTGTATCCTGAGTCGGCAAAGATATTCCTCTACTAGCAATTAACTCCCCTTTTCCTGAGGGGTTTCCACTTAAATCCACAATCGCACTGGATGGTCTTAGAGCTACTTGTGAACCCAGTCCAGAAGGCAAAGCACCAAGAGTAATGATCAAAACTCGTCCACCCTCTTCAAACTGGATCCCAGGATTACTTCCAAAAGAGGTGAAGTTCCCAAGAGACAATAAAGAATCCAAATTCTGGGCAGTGAATACAGAGGTGTTGACCACCTCATCAAACTCGACTCGGATTTTGTCTCCCTGCACATAATTAATACCCGTAGATCGTTTGTCATAATCTACTTTTACAATTCGTGGACCTACAAGATCCTGAATTGTAAATGTCATTTGTCGCCTGCGGCTATCTACAGGATTATTAGCGAAGTCCATGACATCCGAAGTCACAAGAATGGAAGGATTGGCATTTAAATCTACCACCGCGCCAGACCCCAATACGATCTCAACCTGATTGCCAGAATGAATGTAATAGGCGTTACCACCAAAGCTGAAACCAGAAGGTATAAAATAGGAGTCCAAGGCCTGGGTCAAAGGTTTAATGACCTCAGAAAAGCGCAACTGAACTCTATCCCCTTCACGGTAGCGGGTATCCTTATCAAAATCTATCAAACGAGCCTGCATAAGCCGTGGTGGCACCTGATCCTGCATGGCGGCTATGGATAAGGCCCTGGAGGTAGCTGTCACATCACGACTGAATCTCAGATTTTGAAACGGTGGGGTAGCTAGACTATGGCTGGTTCTGATGCCATTGAGCCCAGGATTAAATCCGTCCGCCAATGTCAACTGTACAAAGTAGGCCCCACTCTGTTGCAAACTAGCCGCCAAAGATGGGTTCACCAGATCAAATCCCTGATTATACAGTTCAACCCCATAGGGTGTAGGAATACCATAGGCATTTTGCGCGATATCAACACCTGTGGCCTGTCCAATCAACACCTGAGAAATGTTATTGATACTTAAGGCCGTGAAACTTCCATTACCATTCAGAAGACCTCTCAGGCCTCCAGAAGTTTCTGAAAACTCCAAAAGCAGCCGATCCCCAAAACCTAGTCCTCCATTGCCATCGACATCATCTAGGCGCACAGATTTTAGGAAAGCATGCCGTTTTGTGATTGACGCCACCATTTTACCAATATTGCCGCTTGCGTCCTGATAATAGAGCCAAAAGGACCGGGATCCATCTCTAAAATCCGCATAATCGGGGGTTATTTCCAGATCCCCATTGCCTGGATTAATTCTGATTTGGAAAAAATCAAGGTTTAAGGCCGTCAGTCGTTGTTGAGGTAAAACAGTGGTTAGATCAGCAGTATTCACAAAAAAGTTGGGAATAGCCGGATTTACCACAATGGGAGCATCATCAATCAAAAGATCCTGTGCCTTAAAGGTATATACTCCAGGCGCAGTCACTACCAGAAGGCCAAGCTCCGACACCTTCGGTTTCTGAGTCAGATCAAACACTGGCTCCGTAGACAGAATCTGGACTGTGACACTTGTGGTTGCCGAGGACAAGTCTGTGGTGTCATAGATGGCTAGCTGTAAACTAGTGCTACCACTTACCCCAGGCAAAGGAAATATGTTGAGGTTTTCGGTCTGGGTCATACAGTTATTCTGATTGAACACGGCTGGTCCATAACCAGAGGGGAAATATGCCTGAATCATGGCTGGATTAAAGGTCACCACAGAGTAGCAAACCTGATTTAAAGCCGTGTCTGGATCAAACTTGAATTGTGTCAGGTTCACGCTTACTGGCTGGGTAGCATTTTTGCTGGCCTGTATCACTGGAATTGCGGCCGTAAAACGGGGTGGATCATTGATTGGCTGAAACACATAGTTAATAGGCAGGGTACTGATTAGAATTTGTGGCTCAGAGGTATCGTGCAAATACAGATTAAAATTATTCACGGTCCCGTGAGTTTCTTCGGTCAGAATGACGGAATTAAGGACCGAGGAAAAACTATCCCTGCCGTTTGGCCCAATCAAATGTGAAGACAGTTGAAATCGCACGATGCCACCAGAGCTCAAGGAGTACAGTTTGTCAGTGACAATACCACTAGGCTCAAGCGAAAACGCATAGCTGGAGGCGGCGGAATTATCGGGATCAAAAAGCTTGAATTGCTGATTTAGTGGATATACTGCTGAAGTATCTTCGGCAATGGCTATATCAAGACTTCCTAATGGGACACAGCCAGTAGCCGAAAGCTCACAAAAACGGCCCGGATCATTGACAGGACTGGATGTTAGGCTAATTCTGATAGAGGTAGTGGTCTGGGAAGGACCAAAACGGTTCTGCCACTGGTCCCCATCATCAATTACCCGGACCCTATAGTGTTCTACCTGGGACGAAAACAGATCCGGCTTTGTTCGCAGAACCAATTCTGTCCCTACCATAGTCACATCATAAATACTGGTGGAAATAATGGTTGGACTTGTTCCCAAATCACTGATTCTCTCACTAGCAAAGCGCATGTAGCTTTGCATCCCAATACTGGTGGTGTCCAAGGAATCTGAAACGGAAAAGGTGATTTTTTGTTCCACATCCTCTAATAAGTGGTAAACACCGAGATCAGACGGATTTGTAATAATGGGAGCATCATTTACTGGTTTGACAAAAACTTCCACGGTGGTCGCCAAAGCCACTTGTGTTGTGGATCGGGAATCAGAGACACAAAGCCTTACGATATCTCCAAACAAAATGTCAGAGCCCGGTTGTTTTGGATGAAATTTATGCGGTAATGGTGTGATTTTTAATCGTTGCGTTTCTACCCGAGCCTCAAACACGGAATTTGTAGTCGCGAGCATACCGGGAAGAGTCGGCCCCACAACACAATCCGTCAGATTATTGACAATTCGCACAATTAACTCATCAGGAGGGGAATCGCCTGCATCCGACAAAAAATCAGGCAAATTGATATAAGTTGTGACATTCTCTGGCAGGCAGGAGTTTTCGGCACCAATCCCGCAGATAGTAGGGCGGCTGTAAAGAAAGGGAACATCGTTGATTTCATCAATCTTTAATATGATGGTACGAATGCCCATTAGCCCTTGTGAATCCGTGACAATCAGGGTTACATACTCCCCAGTAGTTGAAGCATTAGGCAATACCGAGTAACTTAAGAAGTCTCCTGTGGTTGTAGTTTCAATCTTTAAAGAAAATTGGCTGGTAAGCAGGGAATCCGTCTGTACTCCAAGATGAGAAATCGACCAAGTGAAATCATCGTAGGTCTCTCCGTATCCCAAATCCAAATCCAGTAACATTTCATCTGGAGTATCTGTGGAAAGCGAAATTTTAGTAGTAGCCGAATCTTCTTTGACACTCCAAATTTGCAAAGAAGTCAAAGGAGAAGTACTCCACAAAGAACTCACTCCAATAGAGGGGGGCGACCACACTGGATCCCAGGTTAATGTAAGTGCTCGTGTAGTCGAAGCTCCCTCATTATCTCTCACCACAAGATTTACCAGAACAGAACCAAACATTCTTAAAGCAGAGCGAGACAGAGGACCAGTTTCAAGATCCAGTTCCTGCAAAGAACAATTTTGTTCCCGTCCCAGTTGTCCGGCATTGAGAATAAAGCCGTTACTAGTGACCCAAGGCATGGAAAACAAAGATAAGTTCACATCTTTATTTGTGACCCCATTTGTGGTCGATACAAACATGGATATCTGAGAAATTCCGGTATCGGGATCAGTTACAAAAGGTTCCATGTCCACACTGAGACACTGCCCTTCATTGACTCGAAATGCTGTGGCCAAAATCGTGTCAGAAATCGACAGAACAGGAGGATCATTAATGGCTTCCACTACAAACTGAACCTGAGCCATAGAGCATTTTCTAGAGGTGCGGGTGGAGTTCGTGGCCGCCTCTTCATAATATGGGTAGCCTGTGTCACATAAAAACATGGTCACAACTGGCAGGGTTGGGCCGGATAACTGGGATACCGTAGTAGCGTAGGTCAGAATTTTAGAGACCGGATCCATGGTAAGCTGAAAAGGAAATCCTCCCAGAGTGAGGGTCTTGTTGAGATTTCCGGGCCCAGTTCCTGAAAGAGTCTTGGGGAAATCATCAAAGTACCAGGCCATATTTTTTTCCGTATTAGGCACCTGCAATGACTCTTCCTCATCCTTCATCAAAGGCTTAAGATCAGAGGTTCTGGCTCCTGCTCCTTCTGAAACCTTCCAGATATATCGCCCCTGAGTTTGATCAAATGAGATGCCTGAGCTAGCAAAATCCATCACAGGGTAATCATTATGTCCAAAAAGTGTTACCGGAACGGCCAGATTTACCGGATTGATGTTTCCATTGTCATTTAGGGCCAGATTCAAAACTGTAGAGGCCTGCAAATAAGCCACATTATTATTGGGAACCAAGCACAAATTGTCACTTCCGGCCAGGTTTGGACCCGTAGGGCCATCACTCTGCGAACTCTGAAACTTAGTTCCAGGAGCGGAAGGGCAACTGATGCTAAAAATTCCCGTGTCAGCGCTATTGATTTGTCCTTCAACCCAGCGCAACCCATTACCAGTGGTAACAGGGGTAAAGTCTCTGGCATCATTTTCCCAGGTTGTCAGGTTAAGGAAATGAACCGAAGTGTTTTCCTCAAGATTTATAAATGGGGCAATCGATACAGTGGGGTTGGTAGGATCAAGCATTGTAATCCGCACCGGATCGTTTACCGGGCTGATCACAAAATCAACCCTGGTAGTTACTGGGGTGGCGTTGGTTCGGTTGAGTGTCAAAATCAGTGGTAATGTTCCATGGACATCAGGAGCGGCACGAATAAAGAGCCTGTCTGTTACGGGATCTAAAAAGCGGGTCGTGAGGGTTGTCATGGGGGAAATCTTAGTGGAAATTGGCGAGATTGGACTACCATTGGCCCCATATAGAGCCGTATTAGGCCCAAAACGCATGCGGTTATAAACCCCAGAAGCTTTATTCTCTGCATCCAGAAAATCGCGGAAATACTCCGGGTAACTGACTGGAATATCAAATAATGTGGTTGGTTCGGCAAGATTCACCGACCAGAACAGATCTGAGTCGTTGGTTAAGGCATTAAATGGATCCAGTTCGTAAGGGCCCAAATCAAAAAAGTACCCTTCCTGATCCTCTTGTAGAGTTTTGTTAGCGGTCAGAAGAGTCTGGCGAATTACGGGTGGGTTGGTGACGGATTCAATATTAATACTACATTGCGAATTTTCCGCAAAAAGCCCAGCCCCATTCTGATCGGTAATACGGATCCCAAGGGTTGCCGTTCCGTAGGCAAAAGGATTGGATTGAAAAGTGATTAAGCCATTATTTCCATCTCCGCCAACCATGACCTGCACAATCTGGGCATTCACAAAACTGCCTGCGACCGGAGTAGTTAGAGTAGTTGCGCTAGATACCGCTGTCATTCCCATGGATTCCGCCACTCCAACCGGAATAAATCCATTGTAAGTCACAGAAGTCAGACTCCATCTGTATTCAGCCGGAAAAGAAGGGTTAGCCACATCAGAAAGATCCACATCTGTCACAACTGCAAAACTAAGCTGCGAAGTGGTAGTTCCCCAATCCTCTTTTTCACTTACTGGATTTCTGAGACAGGGAATCCCTGTAAATGTCGGGGGGTCATTGCCTGGCAACACATGAATGACTAATTGCTGAGTGGCAAACTGAACCCCCGTCTGGCCCTTCAGAACAACCGTAGCCGTGCCTGTTTTATTTAAAGATGGAGTAATAAGCATATCCCAAGTTTCGCCTGTGGTTCCCACTGCTTGCCGATTAGAAAAGGTGATGCTGGCAATCACATTTAAGGGATCCGAAACAACGGTAGTTGAAAATACGGCGGGATAAGGGCCATCCACATCCCAAATGCCAACCTGAATGGTAGTGGGAGTATCTTCCGGCACATTGATAGGCGACGGAGCTGGTACGGCTGGAAAACGACCATTGGTGGAAATCAAAGGCAAATCCAAAACATCCAGTATTCGAATTCTTAATATGGTACAGGCGTTATTAAAGGCATCTTTAGTAATTGTCCCATTGTTCGGATACAGTCCTGCTTCATCACGAACACAGACAACTAGTGAATCGAAAGCTCCCGTAGAGTGAAACACTGCCGTTGTGGCCGTAACAACCAAACTACTGCCCACAATTTCCCAGGAGGTTAAAATGCTAACACTTTGCGAAGGATGGCCATCCAGAATTTCCCAAACCAATTGATTGGTTGCGGTTTCTCCATAAAGCGGAGATCCTGTTGGCAATCCCAACTGTGTAACCTCCCCTGCGACAGTTAAAAGCGAAATAGGAAAACTGAGGGCATTTTCGGGGGCAGTCAGGGGACCAATAAATGGAGTGGATGCGTATTGGGGATTGTCATTCTGACAGGTTACCTGGATAGAAAACTCATCCGTGGTCACACGAAAACCCTGGGAGTCCTCCACTGTAAAATTGATGCGACCTACCCCGCAAGCATTAGGATTGACCTTATAGTTAAACTGATCTCCTGTATTTGAACTTGCTGGAGTAACCACTGGGTTGACATACTCAAAAAAACCGGTTCTAGGACCACCGGGTGGATCAGACTTCCCATCAAAACTGTCTACATACCAAACCAATGCATCATGCTCAACACCGTTTAATTGATTATTACCCGCCCCTCCACATTTTCTAGTGCCAACAGCAGGGGGTCCGTTACATTCAAAATCTCTTAATGCTATGGTTCTTTCGCTGGTATCCCCTTCATTAAAAGTATCCTTAACTGGTTTTAATACAAATCCAGGCCCGGCTGCTACCGACACATTACCCACATTCTGTAAATAAGTCTTGTTGGCATTGAGATCGGTAACCTCTAAATCCAGTTGAAAGTCCGTGGTGATTTGAAACAGAAATGGCTTAATTGCCAAATGCCAGCGGTCATCAGGGGTTGGAGGGTCAATACGAAAGCTGTAATAGTTTTCTGGGGTCAGGGCTTGTGGAAAAGAAACAAATC
>DITF01000065.1 GCA_002422125.1 bacterium UBP17_UBA6191 | reverse complement strand
GATACAATTTTAGCCCCGGTGGTTAAAGCGAATGCCTATGGGCATGGCTTAAGTCTGGTGGTTGAGGCACTAAAGTCCGAGACAAACTGGTTTTGTGTAGACTCGGCTGTGGAAGCTTTAGAAGTCTTGTCCGTGGTTCCAAAAGCCAATGTTTTGCTAATGGGTATGCTAATGCCCAAGGATTTGACTGCCCTACCGGAGTCCGTGCGGCTTGGGGTATACAGTTTGGAAGCCCTGCAAGTTTTGGCTAAGCGAGGCTACCCGGCCCGAATCCACCTTAAATTGGAAACAGGATTAAATCGATTAGGCATTCACCCCCAGAATTTGAGCCAGATTCTAGAATTTATTCACAAGCACTCTAATTTGATTCTTGAGGGAGTGTACACTCATTATGCCAATGTGGAAGATACCTTGGACTCTACTATGTTTGAGAAGCAAAATCAGAGCTTTGGAAGCATGCTTTCCCAAATTGGCCCCATAAAGCTTATGCATACCTGTGCATCGGCTGCGGCTATTTTACATCCCAATCAGACACGACAGATAGCCAGAATTGGCATTTCATTATATGGGCATACAAGTTCCTGGCAGACCGAGCTATCCCTTAGGGAGAGAGGGGTCTCCTTAAGTCTTCGCCCTGCACTGGGATTTTATACCAGAATCGCTCAAATCAAAACGGTTCAAGCCGGGGATACCGTTGGTTATGGATGCACCCACCGATTTTTAAGACCAGGGCAAATTGCTGTTTTACCAGTAGGTTATTACGATGGAATGGATCGGGGATTGTCATCCTGTGCCGAGGTTCTAATTGGTGGGAAAAGAGCTCCAATTGTGGGCCGAATTGCTATGAATATGTCTATGGTGGAAGTTACTCACATCCCAGATTTGAAGCCTTTAGACCGGGTAATATTATTGGGTAGTGAAGGTCAGGAATCGGTCAATGCTGAGGAATGGGCATCAAAGTGTTTAACTATCAACTACGAGATTTTATCGCGTTTATCCCCACACATTCCTCGCATCACAAATTAAGACTAAATTACTAGAATTTGTCTGATTTATATTGCCAAGTAGATTAGCCTTTGGTCTAATGTCCTGAATTACTTTTTGGATAAGGACTGATTGTATGTTGCGAAATTTGTTTTTGGTGTCTTTTGTGTTGGCAAATCAAGTGATTTTTTCTTCGGATTTACTCAAACTCGTCACAGAGCTAGTAGATTCAAGCCCTAGAACTAGAGCGGCTATGGCTGATGTCAAGAGTCAGAAGCATGGCAAGGATGAACGGGAAAGTCGTTTTCGTTCCCCAAATTTTAACATTGATACCAATTATGGCACACAGACCACTGAGAGTTTTGGACAACCCGCGGTCAGAGAAGATGCTGCTCGAGGCTTTAACGCCAGAATGACCCAACTCTTAATGGACTTTGGTCAGTCCGCCAATGCCTTAAAAGAGTCGGAGTCTGTGATTGAGCAGTCCAAGCAACAACATTTGGCCGCCAGACAGGGACTTATTTTAGAGGTGTTAACCGCATATTTGAGTGTTCAGAGGGCTCAAGAGGTTTTGGACAGTGCCATCAAGGCTGAGAACAATATTAAAAATCAGGCCAGTCTGGAAGATGCTTTGGTGGATGCGGGTAAGGGTTATCGTTCTGATGTTTTACATGCCAAGGCTCAACTTGCCTCGGCTCAGGCCAGGCGAGTAAGGGCCGAAGGCTCTCTTGATGTGGCCAAAGCCAGAATGGAAGCTGTATGTGGGGAGTTATATCCTAAGGTCCGCTATTTCCAGAAGGTAAATTATTCGTCCAAAGACCTGCCTAAGAGTTTGGTGGAGGCCAAAAAGACCGCGCTTGAAAATAATCTTCAGTTAAGAGTGGGTTCTGCTCGTTCTCAGGCATTGGGTCATCGTCTTGATGCCGCCAGAATCGAAGATAAAGCTCCCAAAGTGGAGTTAGTGGCTCAGATTGAGAGAAACTGGGATGCTGATGGAGTGTTACGCAGAAAGCGCGATGAGTGGTTTATGGTTCAGGTAAGTTGGGATCAGAATTTTGGCAGTGCCGAACCTAATCGACTTGGTGCCATCCAACAGGATTTGGAAGCTAGTCGGCAAAGAGAGCAAGAAACCATTCAGCTTGTGGGTGAGCAGGTTTTGATTGCCTGGAGAAATTATGCCACAGCCAATAGCAATGAAGAAATCATCAAAAATCAGGTTGAGCTGGCTAGACAATTTCTGGATGCAGCCAGACAGGAAAGAAAATCTGGTCGTCGTTCCCTTCTGGATGTATTGTCTGCTGAAACCAGGGTTTTGGATGCAGAGGCTGATTTGTTTGCTACTTCCTATGACAAAAAAATTGCCGCATTTACTCTGATGCAGGCCGTGGGGATTCTGGATTTAAAGCATATCGCGGTTTTGACGAAATAGTCTGGCATTAGTAGCAGGGGAAAAATTATGAGCATTCGTGAGAGTTTGATTGAGGCAGTAAAAGAAGTTTCACAGGATAATGCCAGCAGCGCAATGCTGGTTGAAAAGGTACTTTCCGGTGATATAAACCTAACCCCTGCGGAGGCTTTGGAAGTTCAGGCCGTTTTAGAGGCAGCCAAAGCTTTATTGGCATCTCAGCCTGAAGCCATGGGAGCAATTGAGTCTATTGAAACTGCATTGCGACCTGTGATTGCAGCCAATGCTTTGGAGACTGCGGCGACCAATGCGCCTCAAACTTCTACCACGAATGCAGTAACTGGCACACAAACCGTGACATTTTCACCGGAAAATTCCCAAGAAAATTCGGTAGCCAATGCCATATTTTCTACTAGCCGCCAGGTGACATCCAATTTAGGTTCGGGCCTTGAGGCTCACAATGCCAATATACTAACCCCATTTGTGCAGCAGGTTGTTGGGGCTGACGGAAATCTTGGTGGCAGTGTGCGCGTCAGCGGGCAGGTCGGAAATTTAGCCGATCAGTCCTCACAGCAAAACGCTGGCAATGTGGGCTCAGGCTCAGTGGCCAGACTTTTAGATGGAGTAAAAATTGTGGATACGGAAAAACCTGTAGAGGTTGCTCCGCCACCGACCCTACCTCCTATTGGGAAGGTTTTTATTCGCGCCGATCAGGAATCTGTGCTTGAGCAATCTGAGGGTTTGTTTAGAACCATCAGTTTTACGGTGACTAGAAGTGATGCTACGGGCAAGGCCTCGGTGGCATGGAAGGCAGATGGCATTGATCTTCAGGATTTGGCCTCTGGAAGCAAACTTGATGGCAAAGTGGAATTTGCTGCTGGCCAGAGGACAGCAAAAATTGAGTTTGTAGTGCGAGGCGATAATTTGCAGGAAGGCCACGAAACCCTATCTGTTCAGCTTGGTACTACAGAAGGTTTTCTGGACTTAGGGGGCGGTCCCTCCAAAGCTAGCACGGTGATTACCAATGATGACGGGATTTTTTCGGTGACCTCAGCCAAAGATAGCCAGCTTGAGGGTGGCCGGGATGAAACCCCTGAGTTGGTTTACAAAGTAAGCCGTACGGATGCAACCTCAGTATCATCGGTCAAGTGGAGACTGGAAGGACTCAATTCAAAGGATTTTCCCAATGATCAATTGCCGTTTGGTGAGCTTCAGTTCGCGGCTGGGCAGCTTGAGGCTGTGGTCACCATTAAACTAAAGGGTGACGATATTGTAGAGCCCTCGCTCACAGCAAAAATTGTATTGTCTGAACCCGGTGTGAATGCCACCCTTTCAGGCTCGGCTGCTAGCTCTGAAACTATCATCAAAAATGATGATAGTGTGACTTCAGTCCGAGCAGTAAGAGCAGAACAGCTTGAAGGACAACCTGGGCATACTCCTGTTTTGGAGTATATTGTAGAAAGGACCGATACCACGGTTTCTACTACTATTGACTGGAAGCTCGAGGGTCTTAATCCGGCTGATTTTGGTGGGGCTTTACCCACAGGCCAGGTATTTTTGGCAGCCGGTCAGTCTTCGGCTACCGTCAGAATATTCACAAAGCCAGACTATGAAATTGAACCAGATGAAACAGCGGTGATTACTCTGGTGGAACATGGAAAAAATACAACCATTGACCCTCTAAAAAACACGGCTCAATCTATCATTCGCACCGACGATCAGGGTTTTGTCGTCAAAGCCGTCGATGCCGAAAAAATTGAAGGAAAATTAGGTACTACAACCACAGCGACCTTCAGAATTATTCGTGATGGGGATCTGGAAAACCCGGCCTCAGTGGGCTGGCAGGTGGCAGGCCTTGGAGATGGGATTTCTGGACAAAACTTTTCTGGTGGTGTTATGCCATCAGGAACCGTTCAATTTGCGGCCTTTGAGACAGAAAAAATGATAGAAGTGGTACTGGCTGGTAATGATATTGCCGCCCCAGACAAAACTTATCAGGTGCTTTTAAAAGATCCTTCTTCAGGAAACCGAATTATTATTGGTTCTGCTGAAGGAAAAATTCTGGATGATGATGCCACAGTTCAGGTTAAGGCTATTGCTTCAGAGATTCCCGAGGGTAATACCGGGGTTTCGATTGCCAGATTTGAAATTTTACGCACCAACCAACTAGGGGCCGAGCAGTCGGTTAAGTGGAGTTTAAGAGCAGCCGGCGAACTGCCGATTAAAGCTGGCGATTTTTCTGAAGGTACTCAAATGAGCGGGGAAGTAGTGTTTGCCCCTAATCAGTCCGTGTTTATTTTGGAAGTACCTATTAAAAGTGATAGTGTCAGTGAAGGTAATAAACTATTCACATTGGATTTACAGGATGAAGATGGTAACAATTTAAGCCTAGGGCAGAGTCGCGCCCAAATCACTATATTGTCTGATGACTCGGCCATACTTGTGAGGGCTCAGGCCACAGATTTACTCGAAGGCTCAACTTCAGATACAGCCAAATCCCATCAGTTTGTAATTGAGAGATCAAGAAACTTTGGCGAAACATTTACTGTATCTTGGCAGGTTAAAGGTATTGGGGATACTCCGGTGGATGCGGCTGACTTTGGTGGCACTCTGCCATCGGGTACAGTAACTTTTGGACCTCAGGATACGCAAAAAATTATTTCCTTTACTCCCACCCCGGATCAAACCCTTGAAACTGACGAACATTTTGTGGTTGAGATTTCCACGGAAGCCGTTGGGGTCGAAGTCATTGGAGCTACGGCTCGTGGCACGGTCATGGATGATGAAGCCAGCTTTCAATTTACCCAGGCCGAATGGAGTGTCATCGAGGGCGATAGTGGAGATGTAACACTTCAGGCCGTAGTGCAAAGAACAGGGTTTGTACTACAGAATGGAACCGTGAAGTGGAGACTAAATCCCTTTGGCGATAATCCGGTATCCCTTGATGATCTGTTGGCAGATCAGGATAAAGCAGGAGATAACGGTGGTTTTCCTAGTGGCACACTGACTTTTGAAGTTGGGCAGTCATCAGCCTTGATTGAAGTGCGGATCCGTCCAGACGCAGTGCAGGAGTCAAATGAGACCTTCCGTTTGCAGTTATCCGATCCCGGAGTGGGACATATCTTGGGTACGGTGACACAGGCTACGGGTATTATTGTGAATGATGACAGCACATTCTCGATTTCAGGACCCCAGTCCATAGCCGAGGGTCAAAGTGGTGCTGGTAACACGGCTACTTTTGTAGTGACCAGATCCGGAAGTCTTGATGGTGCAGATTCGGTGAAATGGAGAGTGGTCTTTCCTGAGGGTGGGGCCTCCGCGGAAGATTTTACGGGAGCTGTGACTGGCACTCTTAACTTTGCCACTGTTAGCTCCACCCAAAATATTGTGCTGCAGTTGCTGGGGGATGATGTATTTGAGCAGAATGAAAACTTTACTGTGGAATTATATGATCCTTCCATCGGAACGACAGTAAGCTCAACCCAGGGGGCCGTAAACTCTGCTATAACCAATGATGATTCCAGAGTGACTTTACAGGGTGTAGTGATATCGGCTCAGGAGGGAAACGCCCAGAATGGAGTGTTCACCTACAAGGCGGTTCGTGAAGGAAATTTGAGTTCTGAGATCTCTGTAAATTGGGAAATTGCAGGCTCTGGGAACAATCCGGCTGTAGCTTCGGACTTTGTCGCCATGACGGGAACAGTTGTAATTGCGGCTGGGGCTAGTGAGGGTACTTTTACGGTTGCTACGGTATCGGACAATAAGCTTGAAACTACGGAAGGATTTACGGTTTCGTTAAAGACTCCTACTGCTGGTAGTGGATTTTTATTAGGCGATGCGGTTTCCGTGGTTTCTGAGATTTTAAATGATGATCAGAAGGTGAGTATTGCTGATGCCACTCCTATGCAGGAGCAGGCTGATGGCTCCACCGTAAATCATGTGTTTACCATTACCAGGGAAGGCCCAATCGAGACTGCGGCAACTTTTAACTGGAGAGTGGATGGGGTCACTGCTAGTGCGGCTGATTTTCCTAATGGTGTATTGCCAAGCGGACAGGTGGAATTTGCGGCTAATCAGGCCACAGCTACGGTTACGGTTCCTGTAGCGGGAGATGGTCTGGGTGAGGGTAATGAGACCTTTAAACTGGTTCTGACATCGGCTAATGCTGGTTTTGAATTTGTGGAAACGGGAGGAACTGGTACAATTCTTGATGACGATGTGTTCATTTCAGTGAATCGAGCCGTAGAGACCACTACTGAAGGGGCAGCCAATTCAACCAAAAATCTACAGTTTGTAGTCAGCCGCCAGGGAGAGCTTGGCAGTGCTATTACATTAAACTGGACGGCCACTGGGGATACTGGTCCACTTGCCGCAAGTACCGGGACCGTGACTCTGGCTGCCAATCAGGCCACAGCTACTGTAAATCTGGTGTATTCAGGCAATAACGCCATCAACGATTCCAAAACCGTGGGTATTACCCTGGATAGCAACAATATTACTGTTGTTCCAGAGCAGGGCAAGGTCGTGGGCACGGTTTCTGTTGTTAAGGCCAGTGATTCTATGTCCTTGACCGATGATGATGCGCATTTTGCGTTTGTGGCCAACTCCACGAGCTCAATTACGGAGGGGAATACAAGCGACGGTGGCGGAGCATTTAAGACAGTTACTGTCAGTGTAGAACGGTCTGGTAAAATGGACGGGTCGGTTTCTTTGCAATGGAAAGTTGTGCCCAAAGGAACCTTTGCAGCCAATGCCGATGACTTTGTCTTGCCAAATGGCATGAATGGAATAGATGGTTTTCCGGCCGGAACAATTACTTTCACGGATGGGACACCGCAGACCATTGAAATTCAGATTAAAAATGAATCCATAGTGGAAGCAGATGAGCAATTTGAGATTGTATTGTCATCTTCTGCGGACAATGTATCAGTGGGGGCAAACCATACCGTAACCATTCAGGCCGATGATCCTGGATATGTGATTTATGCACAAAACCCGACCCAGAATGAGGGACGAACTGGTACAGTCAATTATGTTTTTGAGGTGGAAAGAGTCGGAGTGACGGCAGCGGCTACTAGTGTGAACTATACGGTTGCTGGTACCGGTGCCAATCCTGCCAATGCAGCGGACTTTGGAGGAGCCTTCCCAACCGGAGTCGTTAATTTTTTGGCTGGGGAAACCAAAAAGCTGATTACGATTGCGGTAAACAGTGATTCCGTTGCTGAGCAAAATGAAGGTTTTAAAGTGACTTTGAGTGGGACCGGGGTTGTCGGTTCTTTGGTTGCAGAATCCACAATCACCAATGATGATATAGGTCTTGATTTGCAGGCCTTTTCGGCTGTCAAAGCGGAAGGCAACACGGGTACCACCGATTTTATTTTTGAAATTACCAGAAGCGGACTACTGGATCGGGCCACGACTACCGATTGGCAGGTAAATACTGGGGTTGTGGATGCGGCTGATTTTTTAGCTGGTCAGAACCTGAGAAGTATTGTTAGTGGGCTTCCGAGCGGAACCGTAAGTTTTGCGGCCGGGGAAACCAGCAAACAAATAACCATAAAAGTAGTCGGAGAAGGTTTAAAAGAAACCAATGAGGTTTTTACAGTCCAACTTTTAAATCCTGGAGCGGACACAGACTATTTTGCGGCCACGGCCAACGGTACAATCCAAAACGACGACGCTGAATATGAGTTTGCCCAGTTGACTCGGTCCGTTACTGAGGGAGACTCGGGTACCACAGATATAACCTTTACTGTAACTCGTACTGGAAAGACTGACCAAGCTACTTCCGTGAATTGGAGTAGAACCCATGTGACGACAAATAATGCGGACTTTGATGGAGCATCTTCAGGAACTTTGGAATTTGCCTCTGGACAGACCAGTAAAA
Organism: bacterium UBP17_UBA6191; assembly: GCA_002422125.1. Lineage (GTDB taxonomy): Bacteria > Muiribacteriota > UBA6191 > UBA6191 > UBA6191 > UBA6191. The sequence continues at coordinate 3,949 of DITF01000065.1, read as the reverse complement.
CTATTACCCTTAAGGTTGTGGGTGATAATGGCCCTGGTTCTGTGGAAGGCAATGAAACATTTAAAGTGGTTTTATCCGGCGCTTCCCTAGGCTCATCCATTAGAGATGGACACACAGAGGCAACAGGAACCATTGTTGATAATGATGTTCGACTTAAAATTGACACCAATTCAATTTCATTGTTTGAAAACCGCGTGGCAGCGGGTACAAATACCAGTTATGTTTATACAATCACTCGAGAAGGTTCTTTGGCCGCAAGTGACAACTTTACTTGGACCAGTCAAGGAGATTCTTCGGGAACTCGTGTAGCTGCCAATGCTGCCGACATTGTCGGGGGTCTATTATCTTCAGCCCAGACGGTTACTTTTTCGCCTAACCAGACCACAAAGACCATCACGATTGTGGCCAATCGTGATGATACCGTTGAAGAGAATGAATGGTTTCGTCTCAATTTTGCCAGCCTCACTGAATTTGATGAGATTGTGGGTTTTTCCACTATAAGTAGTGGGGGGACAACTACCTACCACGCCTACGGCGAGATCAAACGCGATGAGCCTGAATTTGATATTGCCGGATTTTATGCCACCAAACCTGCTGATGGCCTGGCAGGTTCTAATAATGTTCAGTTGTCTTCTTCGACATCACCGCTTGAGGCAGGCAATGGGCAGACTAGTAGTGTCTGGTTTCGTATAGAAAGAACTATTAGTCAACACGGAGAAGCCTCGGCGACCTGGAAGCTTATTGGTGTTGCCGGTGACTCAACTCCAATGATTAGCAGTAATTCCCCCTTTAGCAAGAATTTTTCCACCGCGGCCAATGCCACAGATTTTGTGACCCCAGACTCGGCAGGAGGCAACGGTGGTCTGCCAAGTGGGGTAGTTGTTTTTGCCGATCAGGAGCAGTATAAGTGGGTTGAAATTCAAGTGAATGGGGATGTGACGGCTGAGGATTTGGAGAGATATACGCTTACTTTGACTGCAAGCTCGGCTGGTTCTTCGATTAAGCAGGATTCAGGGAATCAGCCAACTCGTTTGGTTGGTCATATTCGTAATGATGATGCCACTTATGGATTAAATCCCTTAACCATAACAGAAGGCTCGGATGGTGGCCTTCAGGAAGTGAAAATCAGGGTTGATCGAGGTAACAGTACTGGGGCTGCTACCATTGATTGGGCGGTAACTTTTCCTGGTGGTGTTGATGATCTGGCTACCAAGAGTACCTGGTACAAGGCCGAAGCCACTGATTTTCAGGATGGACAGGTTTTTAACGGCACTCTAAACTTTGTGGATGGTGACACTGAGCAATTTATTGTATTGCAACTAAAAAATGACCAAGTGGCAGAAACCTGGTTTGAGTATTTTACGGCTACTCTTTCTAATCTTGTGGCTGGAGTTGGGTCCCCTGCGGCTGGAATCAGTACGACCAGAAATACCTTGTCTTATGCAATTCTTGACGATGATCATACAGATACAACTAATGCTCCCATTTTAAGTTTGACCGCAAATAAAACCGAGGAATTTGAAGGTACTGGCGCTGGAGGTTCTGTTACCTACACTATTACCCGCACAGGAAACACCGCAGCCCCTGTGGAAGTGGCATTTAGAATGTCGGGTTTGAAAACATCCGAGGTATCGTTTGCTGGTGATAGCACAAACCGAAGTTTTATCTCCGAGCAGGCAGTAGTTGGAGTCGTTAATTTCACCGCCGGTCAAACTACCAAAACCATAACTACCACCTGGACTCCAGATGACTTTGTGGAGTCAGATAAAACCATAACCTTTGAACTGCTTACTCCTACCGCTGATCAGCGGGGTAGCAGGGATTTTAATACCTTGATTACCGGGTATTCTGGTAGCTCCGGCTGGGCCGATATTGGAGCGGCCAGATTGGATCCAAACGCCAATAAAGTGACAGTTACCCAGAAAAATGATGATGTCAGGCTTTGGGTGAATGGATACTTCGGAGCTGATCCGAGTATTGGTGGTAATGAGGACGGGCAATTGACCTTTACGATTACCCGAGCCGGTTATTTAGGTGTTGATAAAACCATCACCTATTCCATGACCAGTCGAAACGATTTTAAAAATCTGACAGGATCCATTACATTACCGGCTAATCAAGCCTCGGTAACGGTCAATCTTGATGTTTTTGTCAATGATACCAGCATTGAGGCCGAAGAAACCTTTTCTCTGACATTGACCTCAGGCGATGCCAGTGTACGGTTTGCTGCCAATGGAAATGAGGCGACTAATAGAACTGCGTCTCAGGTTTTTAATGGAAAAATTCAGGATGATGATAATAACTACACCCTAAGTATTACTGATGCCAGTAAGGAAGAGCTGGATAATTCCAATCAAACTTATACTTTTACTGCCAACAGAAATGCCAGTGGTTATCGTGGGGCAGTGACCCTAAGATACCAGGTGGAGGGCATCGGTACAGATGCTGCCAATGCAGCCGATTTTGTGGGGGGAGCCTTCCCTACCGGAACGGTAACAATTGCCGCCGATGATAATTCAGCCAATTTCAATATTGTTGTGGCGGGAGATTTATTGGCCGAAAAAACTGAAACCTTTAAGGTAACGCTTACGGAAGTAGTGACTGGCAAGGGTACAATTGCAAGTGCTGATGCCAGTAAATCAAAAACTGCGACCATTGTGACTGATGATACAGGCATTTCAATTGCTGATGCAACCACTTCCGAGGCCGAAGGCAATCAAACTGTCAATGTTACGGTGACTCGCAGTGGAGATTTGAGGCCTACAAACACCATGAGTTGGGCTATAAATCATTTGACTACAACCGCCGCTGACTTTACAGGTAATTTAAGTGGAAATCTTAGTTTTGCGGCCAATGAAACCACAAAAAACATTACCCTGACAATCGCCCCAGACACCCTGATTGAAGGCACGGAGACCTTTGAAATTAATCTGGCCAACTTTATTGGGGTCGATGAATTTATCAAAACCAAGGCAGTAGTCACGGTGATTGATAATGATTCCCAGTTTAACATCAGTGCAACGGAGCAGGCATTATCGGAAGCCGCTGCCAATTTTAGCTTTGAGATAACCCGTACCTATGCCACTCCCCAGAATCAAACCATAAATTGGGCCGTGCAGACTCATGGGGACAGAACGGTGAATGCGGCAGATTTTTCCGGAACTCTACCCTCAGGTAGTGTAACTTTTACCGGCAATGAACTATCCAAAACGATTACCTTTTCTGCTTCAAATGATGCAACCGCAGAGCCTACAGAAACCTTTAAGGTTGTGTTAAGTGGTGGGGCTGGGTTCACTGGCAGCTCTTTCACAAATGCTGAGGGTTTTGGCAAGATTATTAATGATGATCAGGCCTTGGAACTTGTGATGGCTACCACAGAGTTTCGTGAAGGTAGTCAGGATGATGGGCAGGTCAGTTTTCAGGTACTTCGCTCAGGAAGCAGTGCGGGCACAGCCTCAGTGGCTTGGGCCTTGGATTTGACGGGAAAAACTGCTACCGCTGATGATTTTTCTGGGTTGACATCGGGAACTGTACAATTTGCTGATGGTGAGACGAGTAAAACGGTCACAATTTCGATTGCCAAAGATTCGGTAGTCGAAACTGATGAGACATTTCTTATCAAATTATCAAATGCCACCGGAGCACCTATTGTGGTGGACTCATTGGAAGGCAAAATCACAAATGATGATGCTAATCTCAGTATCAACAGTGGTGTGTCCGGTGTTGAGGGTCTGACAGGGGTCAGTTACATAGATTTTACTGTTACTCGTACCGGATCAGTGCTTTATGGCGGTTCTGTACTGTGGAGGGTATTAGCCTCGGGTAATGGTTCATTGGCAGATGCTTCCGATTTTGAGGGTGGAGTGTTACCTAGTGGGACTTTGGAGTTTGCAGCTAATGCAGCCACAGGCACTATCCGAGTACCGATCTTGGGAGATTCTCTATTTGA
>DITF01000183.1 GCA_002422125.1 bacterium UBP17_UBA6191 | reverse complement strand
TTCCTGGGTCCTGCTGCCTGGGGCGGTGTTATCAAAAACATCCCCACAAATCAGCAAAACCGCAACCCTTTCCTGCCTCAGAGTCTTTAATAACCAGCCCAAAAATGCCTCAAATTCCTCATGACGGCGTTTTCCATAAAGGCTGTGGCCCAAGTGCCAGTCGGAGGTGTGAAGAAGGGTGAGCATCTGCGGATCTTATCTTAGGGTCGAGCGCATTGCAAAGCAATAGAAAGTAGAGCAAGTTCTAGGGGCATATTTTGGGTATTTTGATTATCATCTATTCGGTCATAATCAGATGCTATACTCCTAAGCAGGCTCTAGTTGCCTATAACCCTGGAATAAAAAGGAGGGTCTTTGAAGAAATTGCTGCTTATATTGGGCCTATTATTTGGGGTTCCATCGAGTTTTTCTCAGAGTGCCGTATGTGTTCTGGAGTCTTCGGCTGCTATGCTTTTGCACCCCAAGATGAGAAATTTTTACTTTTCCCTGCGCCGATTTCGCAAAGATATGCCTTCGGAGGAAGGACATTCACCCTCGGAATGGGAGGCCCAGCTTAAAATCAGGCTACAGGAGTTAAATCAAACCTTAAGACAGTTAGAGGTAAGGAAACCGGCCTTAATTCGAGATTTAAACAAAAAGCTAATTGAGGTTCAGAAAGTCACGCCGCCGGAACAATTGATTCCAGTGCAGAATCAAATGATTGCAAAATTGGAAGCCGATCAAAACCAAGCAAAGACTGAGGCTATCCAGATGTTAAGCCAATGGTTTTTAAATGAACGGGAAACCATCCAGACCTTTTTTCAGATGTATCAGGAAATTCAGGAACTGGCGGAAGAGCAATGCTTAAAAACCAAGCACTCTTTTCTATTAATCACGGATATCTTAAAGACAGAGCCTCCTTTGATTCAGGAACACCGCCTAAATGACAAAGAGGCTTCCGAATTCACTCTTATGGGACATTTTACAACCCTTTCGTTTCCATCTCAGGTTCAGGCTTTAAAAGACAGATACCTTGTCACACAAAACCAGCTTTTGAATCTAAGCCAGTTTCTGTTTCCTCTTCCTTACCAAAGTTTAAAAATAACGGATGTAACAGCCAGCATTTTACAGATTCTTTGGAGTAAAATTCCCTCGGAACTTGATCTCCCAAGAACCGCCCTGCTTTTATATCAGTCCCTTGTCCGCCAAAGACAGGGCTTATGGAATCAATATCTTGGTGATGAGGGAGTTTCCAAATGAAGTCCCTTCTGTTGCTGATTTTCGCAAGCAATCTTTTTTCAGATCCGTATCAGAAAATGTTTGGAAAAATGGATCAAATCCTAACTCCAGCTCCTACAAACATTCCAGCAGACTCCATTCAGAAGCAGGCCAATGTTTATTATCATTTAGTTCTTCTAATGCATCCCCAAATGGAGACTTACCACTTTGGAGTACATAGTTTTGCCAAATCCATAAACCTCAAAGACCCAGCTTACCGCCACAGATTAAAGCTTGCTCATGATGCCTTTACCCGCTTTCAGGCAGAAACAAAGGCCAAAGAAACAGAACTTTTGCAGGCACAGACAAATCTTGTAAAAAAACTGGATTTCATAAAATACGAACACATAGCCTCTATTAACAGCATCCAGATAGGAGATAACAAAGACACAGGTACAATCTCAGCCAGAATTCTGGAAATGGAAGAATCTTATTGGAAAGAAAAACAAAAGCTAGAAGAAACGCTGGCAAAACAGCAAACCGCCTTTTTGCAATGGAGGGAGCGAAGCTTGAATAATACTTGGATGACCCGCTCTGAAAGAGATGAGGTTCTTTTATCTATTCGTAAAGAAATTCTTGAGGAGCTTCACACCTTAATGGAAGAGCAGGACATCAAAATTGTTCTTGCAGGAACTCCCCCAAGTTCTTTCAGATTTCGTATCCCTTTTAGATCAGATAAATTAAATGCGGCCATTGTGGATGGAAATCCTCTGCGAACCCTTATGGATGGCCGTTTGCTGGCCGGGCATCATCGTAACGATCTTCCTCCTGAGCAGGTTGCTAACCTCCGTATGGATTATCTTTTACAGTATCAGGAGCTTGCGGATACCCTAGATGGGTTTGCAAGCCTTGATCAAAACCGACTGGAATTGACTTTGCCTCTTCTAAAGAAACTGTGGCATAAACACAAATATTCCAAAGTGCAGGTAGATTCCCTAGAGCAGTCCTTTCTATTCCTTTGGGGGAAGAAATGAAATTTCTAAACTTCATTCTGTCTATTTTGTTTCTCTTAGCCCCGGTAGCAGAAGTTTCCAATTTCACCAAAATGATTCTGGATCGAAACGGGGATGTTTATGTTCTGATTACAGCCAAAAATGGGTTGGCCCTGGCAGGGACAGGGCTCTATAAGTTTACCCGCACAGAAGATTATGCCAGAAGCCTAGTTAATCATCCCGATATCAATAACAATATCAATGATTATTCTGGACTGGCAGTAGATAAATTTGGTCACATCAGTCTTTTTAAGAACGAGGGCGATCCGAACCCAATCGGACTACTTCAGGAACTTTTAGGGGGAACGGTAACCGTACACCCTAATTCCCCAGCCCCTTGGCCCGGTCTTGAAGATGTTTGCTGGGATGATTCTGGAGGTGTGCCAGCAGCCAACTGCCCAGCTACCAGAGTTGGGGGACATTGGAAAAAAGCCACCCCACCGGGCTGGGCCTATGTTGTGGAACCCAATGGAAAATATGGCTTGTACAAAATTTATGACTGGGACAGAACCCCGCTTTTGGCCCCATCCACCTATCAGGGATATACCTACAAAAACCAGGCAACTTTTCCGGCAGAAACCGAAATTATCCCTCAAGACACAGATATTGGCTTGAACAATATAGGCACATTTTGGAGTCGTCATAATGATAGCTGGTGGAATGTCCCTACCAGAAAAGGAAGTTATGCATTTGAGGTGCAGGGTCATGGGATGTTTCACCCCCCAATCAACAGCTTTTATGTGGCCGAAGCTATCCATGTGGGGGGAGGTCGAATTGCAGAGGTTGAAAAGTCAGTGACAGCTCTTTATCTCGATAAGTTTCTAACCAAAGCAGATAACAAGGTTTTGGTGGAGGAAGGGGTTCCTGATCCAAGTTTTCCTTTAACCGATGGGGTTGATTACTTTTCGACCAATTACGCAGCCAACATCGATGTCTTTAGGCCAGCCACCAATGCTTTGAATACATCGCTGGCCTTTTCTCAGGAAAGATACCGATACCGTGTCTGTTATGACATGTGTGGAGCCCCAGGTACTTTGGTAGGCAGTGTCCCCATTGTGATCAATGAAGGAAGGGCCAAGTTTTCTTCTGGGGGAAATTCTACCTTGAATCAAAGATCCTATATGGTAAAAACAGCCTCCCGTAACAGTGGCACAACTTTAGTTACTTCTGTCGTACAATTGACCTTTAACCCAGCCACCCAAAACTATGCCCAAAGAGAAATTCTGGTTTGGGATGGAACTACAACCGTCCCAGCCGGGGATCCCCCGCCCAGATTTTTTTCAGCCACAACCGTTGTTGATGGAAATCCCCCCAATGACAGTCATATTATCATCTACAATTTTGGTACTGCGGAGAATGTCAGCGGGGAGTTTGCCCGCTCGGTTCAGACATCAAAACGAGTCAAGGGTACAGATACCAGTAAAGACTATGTCTATGTTTCCAATATGGGCTTTTCCCATTTTAATGTCAGTGAATCTTTCTGGGGAACCGGGGGGGTTGTCTGGTGGGCTATAGAAAAACCAGGAAATCGTCTGGAATTGCATTTTGAACAAAAAAATCATCAGACTGCTACTAACCGTGTTGTGGCCAGTTCTGGTGGAGCTCCGATTATTGCCAATAATGTGGAAGCTCTGCAAGCCATTGGGGCTGATGGAGATAATTTTGTTTATATTTTACATGCCGGGACTGGAACAGATGGTAGGGGAGGATCTGAGAACGAAGAGGATTTGGCCAGACTCGTTTTGCCTGGAACCCCCGCAAGACTAAACCTGTTAGTCTCAGAAAACCGAGTTGTTGGACCTGTGCCAGCTTTTCCTTTGGACCCAAGTTTATGTGCTAGTCCCACAGGTCCCTGTGAATTTGCTATTACCCTCAAGGTTTCCGCTGGTCTGATTCTTGAAAAAATTGCCCCTTTGCCAGGAAGCTCTCCAGCCCGAATCGGGGTTTTACCACTGACTGAAACTGGAAACTCCTGTCAAACGGTTCTGGTATATGCCGACCCAAGCGGATCCGGTGGAGCCACCTTAAAAGCTCCTTTCACAAGCTCAAGTGGTGGTTCCTGTGGTGGTATCAGTCCTGCGAATCTTCTGGCAAATTTTAACATTGAAATGGCCGTGATCAATGTGGCCAATCCTCCTGCCACCGGGGGAGAAATGAGGCTGGATATTATCAATCCAATCGATGAAGCCTCTAATGGTTACTTAGAAGATACAATCTATTCCTTTGGAATGGAAAATCCTCCCCGGTTTAACGGCTCCATCGCTCAGTTGGGACTCATCGCGATCGATGAACTGAATATCTACGGGGATGTCCCCATGTCATCCAATTATGACATCACGGGGATCAATGTGATCAAAAACGATTTGATTTGTGATACCAATCCTGAGCCAGTGGGTAATCCACCACCCCCACTCAGTCTTTGCCGCAGGTTTTTTGATAATGACAGCCGCCTAGGTCGCCTACTTCCTTCTTATATCTGGCAGGATTTACATGCAAGCCAGACGATACTTAACACAAAAAAGGGTGTCATTCCCGCAGCCACCCCTGCTCCAGGACCGGAGGTTGAGCCTCATGGTTCTGCTGTAAAAACACTAAGATACCGCTGGAGAGTTTTAGCAAAAACTCCACCTCACTCCAATAACAACTATAACCTGCCTCTTTGTGAACCTCTGATTGGTACAGGATTATCCCCAGAAAACACCCAGTTGTTAAAAAATCACAAATACTTAAACAATCTCAATCAGGAATTGGGGCAATATACAGAAAGAGGTGTTCTTTTAGATACATGTTGGAAGGATCTGACAAGTACCATTTCTGGTATGTCCGTTCCTGACCC
>DITF01000032.1 GCA_002422125.1 bacterium UBP17_UBA6191 | reverse complement strand
ACCATAGACGGTATTTACACATTCACCATATAAAGCCCGTCATGGATGGAGGCAAAAACACAGTCGAGAATTTAACCACCCTTTGTTCGCTTCATCATACCTACCTGCATCACAGAGAGGAGATTGAAAGATCAATGGCCCTTCTTAAGCAATTTTGTTTGGAGCAGGGGATCAAGAATTGAGTTGTGGATTTGAATCGACACGATTGGGAAACGCTGTAAGCATGGATGGGAAATTCTACATGCTTAAAAATTCCAATATTGTGTAAAAATGGGGAGGTTCACAAGCGAGTTCACCCCAAAAAGTTGTGGAGCTGCTTACTGGGGACTATCCGCTTTTTCCAGCTTGCCAGTTGTAGGAGAGAAGAGGGAGTCTTTGCGGAAGTCTTGGGCCCAGATGGATATCCAGATAACAAATGCAGTACCTACACAGAGAATGCCGAGGATTTGAAATACCTGCTTCAAAAAAGGTGCGGAGATAGCTTCATCGTTAATTTCAGAGGATAGGCGAATTTCTTTGTTTGACATAGTTCGGATATTTTACCACAAATGATTTTAAAATGGAGCTAGATGGGTCAAAGCGTTTTCTGAGATCGAATTTAATGGTAGACTGATGGCATGAGAGTAACCATACCCAGAGAAACCCTCGAAAAAATCAAGCGCGACTACAATGTGTCTGAAGAAAAGGCCACGAGACTTTACCTTAATGCCTTTGATGAGGCGGAATCTCATTTTTGGACAGTTATTGAAGAAAGAATGAGTGAGGAAGTGCCAAGTGGTGGCAAGCAGTCGGGAATTCGGCTTTATACACCAAGGGAAATCAAAGCATATCTGGATAAGTATGTGATTGGTCAGGAAGAATACAAAAAACGACTGGCCATTGCGGCGGCTTTTCATTTTGCCATGATTAAACAGATGCGCGAAAGTGGCAAGGATTCCAGTGCCTTAAAGCGTTTTCGCAAAAAAAATACTCTGATAGCTGGCCCTTCCGGTAGTGGTAAGACCTATGCCGTTGAGGTTTTAGGCGATCTTTTGGAGGTTCCGACTCTGGTGGTGGATGCCACAGACTATACAGAGGCTGGATATGTGGGAAAATCCGCAGATGACATGATACGGGAGTTAATTGAGATGGCTCCCGGTTCTTCCAAGCAGGAACAGGCTGATTTTATTACCCGCAATGGGGCCATCATTTTTATTGATGAGTTAGACAAAAAGGCCAGAGAGGGAAGTGTTGGTCACGATATTTCCAGAGAGGGTTTTCAACGGGCCATTCTGAAATTGATTGAAAGAAAAGTCGTAAGTATTGAGAACCCCATGTCTCCAGGCGCACAGATTCAGGATCTGATGGATCGACAGCGAGGTAAAAAGAAACAGGACAACACTCTCTCCACGGAGAAGATTTTATTTATTCTGGGTGGGTCTTTTCAGAGATCAAATGAAAATCTGGAACAGATTATTAAAAAGAGGATGTCCCGTAAGGCTGGGTCGATGGATGATCAGGGAAATCTGGTCATTTCAGGATTTAATGATTCGGCCAATCGTGATTTAACGGATTACAAAAGTTATTACCCGTTTGCCGAAGAAGATGACTTCATTAAATATGGCTTGATTCCTGAATTAGTGGGCCGGACCCCAATTCGCTCTTATGTAAATCACCTGTCTAAAAACGATCTCATTCGTATCATGAACGATACGGAAGATTCCCTGTTAAAACAGTACCAGACTGAATTTCAGTCCTTTGGTCTTGATCTTCAGTTTTCTGACGATGCCATTGAATGGATTGCCGAAAAAGCGGAAAAGAATAAAACCGGAGCTCGAGCTTTAATTGGAGCCTGGGAAGATGTGCTGACAGATTTTCAATATGAGCTACCGGGCTCTACGCATCGCAGTGTTTTAATCTCCAGAGAAGTTTGTGAACAGCCCAAGGATTATTTGTTAAAGATTTTATCCCGCAGTCCTTTTGACGATTTTTCAGATGGTTTTTACAATGAATTTGGATTAAATCTGGAATTTGATCAGGAAGCTCAGGACTATGTCCGCGAGTATGCCAAAAGTGGACACATCCAGGTAAGTGAAGCCCTAAAAATTCTATTGTCGGGGGCTTCGGCTCTAAACTATATGGGTTATAAGGGTGTTTTTCAGGTCACTAAACCAATGCTTGAAGAACCCAAGTATTTTGACAATATGTATGTGGAGTGGCACAAACGGCATGTAACTTTGCGAGAAGGCGGGGTTTCCTAACTAATCGCTGTAAGCGGTTTCCTTAATTGATTTGCGGTTGCTGATTTCCTGAAGCCATCGCTTTAGCCCTGGGGCAGATTTTCTCCATTGGATTTCCTGATGGCGAAAATCCAAGTATAGCAGAGCACAAGCTAGACTTAGGGAGCCTAAGTTGATTTCTTCTTCTGGAGCGGGACATAGGCAACTGGACTGAGGTAACTGTTCCAGCCATTGGATTGTGTTTAGAATGTTTCTTGTATGTCTTTGAACATGGTCCTCAGATATTAGAATCGCTGGTCTTCGCTTTTCCAGAGTCAGGGCCACAGCAATATCCAATAGTCCATCTGACATGGCTTGTAAGGTCAAAACTCCAAACCGATCCTTGGATACCTTGGGTAGCAATGTGCTTTCAGGCACAAGGCTGATTAAGTATTCGCAGATCAGGGGGGAGTTGATTAATACTGCTCCATCGCTGATTTTTAAGGCGGGAATTTTACCTAATGGATTGACTTCTAAAAGCTGATTGCTGGTAAATGGATGGGCATGAATAAAGGCCACCTGTTTTCCAAGCCCTAGTTCCTCAACAATGACGCGAACTTTTCTGACAAAGGGAGAGGACTTGGTCCCATAAAGCTGCATATCTAAAAGAAGGGGGACGGAGGAGGGTATAATCCATTTTGGATGCGGCACATCTCATCGTAACAGGAATCTTCAAGAAATCGCCAGTAAACTTCGTGAGTAAAATCCATTTGGAAGGCATATTCACTGGCGATACCCAGTTTTTCCCAAGCAGCCGGGGTTAAAGCAATCCCAAGCCTCACCTGATTATCCGACAAAAAATTAACGGGAATCTGGGCATTGTCTATGGGGCCTCGGTCTTCATGCCAATAAGGATCTCTTACGGCATAAGGGCCAATATCAACAACAGGAATACGAATGCGTTTTTGGGTGGCTGGAAGCATAACCTCAATTTCTGAGCCAATGGCACTTGGATCAGGAAGTGCGGCTGCCGCCATAGATCGGGGTAGATTGCCTGAGGCAACCATAGGAGCTAAAAATGTTGCGGCCCGCACTCGGTGGAAATAATCATGATGGGCTCCCATAGCTCTGCGCACCGGGGCACTAATTTCGCTACTGATGTAGTTAATTTTAGGCCTGACTTTTAGCCATTGTTTTTCCAGATTCCAACGAGCCTGGGCTGGAATCAGGAATAGGCAAAAAAAAATCAATCGAAACATTATCATGAATTATCGGTCATCTTGTGCCATAAGTGACACTTTATCGCCGGATTTTGTTACAATGCACCGTATGCAAATTGTGAAAACCGTGGAAGTTTACGACGACCAGTCTCTGGCTATCTGCTGGGAACCTCATGAGGATAATTTCTATTTTAATCTCTTGCCGGAAGCCTCCGAGTTCATCTTAAATATTGAAGATGAGAATGAAGAAATCCTCAGTACCAGAGCTGTGATTCGCAGTCGTGCTCTGGTTTCCAGGGCTTTGAGACAAAAAACCAAAGCAGGCTCGCGGGTAATTGTTTCCAATTGTCCAAGGGGTGGTTCGCAGCCCGATGGACTGGTTTATTTGTGGAAAGATCAAGAAATCAGTGTGCCATCGGCCCCGGCCCATTTCCAGGATCTTTTGTTATCTACCCGTTTTGAGAGTTTTACCGACGAACAGTTAAGAATTTTGTTCTTTTTGTTGAATGAAAACAAGGAACTGCTGAGAAAAACCGGGGAAATACAGTTGGAACTGGAGAGAATTAAGGTTCCGAAGCCGGATAGCCACGAAATTCTTAAAGAAAATTTTAGCTCACAGAGCTTGTTTCCAGACCGAAAAGTTTTTCGTTCATGGGTATTGGAGAAGTTTGCCGAAGTTGAGCCGAACACGAGATTTTTGGAAAGGAATTACCCTAAGGAAGGCCTGTTTGTCAACCGCAAGGTGCACATAGATTTTTTGTTTCAAGACTCAAACAATCATTACTTGCTCGTGGAAATCTGTTATTACAACAAAGGTTGGCAGGAGGATCTGATGACATATATATATCGTTTGAATCAGGCTCGTGAACTCTTAGCCAAAAGTACGGCATCCAATCCCATGAATATTCGCCGCATGATCATCACAAATTCACTCTTGCACGGCATGAAAGATGCCTGCACTATTAATCAGGTTGAGTTAATCCATATTGGTGGATTTTATCGCATGGAGAAGTTTAGCAATGAATAATTCCCAAATCAGTATTCTGCCCTATGAGGGCAAATCGCCAAAGTTTGATAGTAGCGTATTTATTGCTGATGGAGTTCGCCTTATTGGGGATATTGTTTTAGGCTCAAATGTCAGCGTTTGGTTTAACACCGTGATTCGCGGAGATGTGAACTTCGTACGGATCGGGGATGACTGCAACATTCAGGACAACAGTTGTCTGCATGTGGAAAATGGGATCTGTCCCCTAATTTTGGGTAAAGGCATTACGGTAGGGCATCAGGTGGTTTTACATGGATGCACCATAGGCGATTACTGTTTAATTGGCATGGGTGCAATTATTATGAATCACTGTGAAATTGGGGAAGAGAGTATTATCGGGGCTGGTTGTCTTATACCGGAACATACTAAAATTCCTCCCCGTTCCTTGGTGATCGGGATGCCTGGTAAAGTGAAAAGGCAACTGACAGAGGAAGAGGTTTTAAGACTCAGGCATTCTGCCAATAAGTATGTTGGATATGCCGCGAAACACCGAGCCTCTTACCCGGATTTTGTGACGGAGTTGATGAGTAAAGATGTGTGAGAAGTTTCAAGGTCTTTTAGGTGAGATTCAAAAGGAAGTGCTGGGAAAGCCCCAGGAAATTGAGATCATAATTCTGGCCCTTTTGTCACGGGGCCATGTTCTGATTGAAGATTTACCCGGTATGGGGAAAACTGTTCTGGCCAAGGCTTTGGCTAGGGTTCTCAATTTGAAGTTTCGCCGTATTCAGGGCACCTCAGATCTTTTGGCCTCAGATATTCTGGGGGTGCATATCTTTAATCCTGAGACCAGAAAATTTGAGCTGCATGAAGGCCCGGCTTTTGCGGAACTTGTCTTGTTTGATGAAATGAATAGAACCCCGGCTCGAACCCAAAGTGCATTACTTCAGGTGATGGCCGAGCATCAAATTACAATTGATCGCATTACCTATCAACTGGAACCGCCTTATTTTGTGATTGGCACGCAGAACCCACTTAGCTCCGACGGCACATTTCGACTGCCAGACTCCCAGTTGGATAGGTTTTGCGTTCGACTTTCCCTGGGATACCCTGCTCCCGAGTATGAAAAACGGATTCTTAAAGGCGAGGCTGAGTCGGCATTGTCGGCTATGGTGTCCGCTCAGGAGCTATTGTTAGCTCAAGAAGCCTCCCAATCTCCCAGAGTCGATGATAAAATCTATAATTATCTGGTACAGATTGCCAAGCGAACCCGTGAGGACACCCAATTGAGTCATGGTGTGTCCGTTCGGGCCTTAAAGGATTTGATCAGCTTGTGTAAATCCAGAGCATGGCTTAGGGGCTTGGATTATGTGACTCCAGACGATGTACAGAAGATGGCTATACCCTGTCTGTCTCACAGAATTGCCGCCAGACAGTTGACAAGCCGGGCTTTGCAGGAAGAGTATATACGGGAACTATTACGGCAGGTTCCACTGCCATTGTGAGTTATTTATGCGAGTGATTTTGTTTCTAATGCTAGGGCTTTTGCATGCGGCCCCAATTTCTAAAGATGGATTCCCAAAACCCTTTGATAAGGCATTGGAGTTTCATCAGAGTGATTCCCAACAGTTCTGGCTTGTATATCACTCAGAATCAGCAGATAAGTCAGGAAGGGATTTTCTGGCATCAGTTGTGAATCATCCCGATTTTAAGGGCTTATTAAAAAAGTACCAGTTTGCCGCAGTCATCCAAGATGAAAATCGGCCTTTATCGGACTGGTTGGCAGCTTGTGCTCTCTCATTGGAAGCTGGGTCAATGCCACATTTTTTGGTACTTACTCCCAACGGAAGACCAGTTCTTGGGCTAACAAAAGATTCCGCTAAAACTCCAGATTTTCGCCGGGCTTTAGAGGAAGTAGTAACAATGGCTAAAGTCAAACCACAGGACATAGAAAAAGCGGCCTCTGAAGTGGTTGAGGCTAATGGTGGTAAGTCGGCTTGGCTTTTGGCCACTAAAAAGCCGGATAAGTCTAATCCAAGTATGAAAGAATGGGGCACAGGCAGTGCTGAGACCCATCCGTTATCAGTGCAGGCCCGTTTAAAAGGCCTGGACACAAATTATGAGCTACAACTGGATTTTTCTATTGAATCTGGGTTTCATATCAATTCAGCCACTCCCAATCAGGATTGGCTAATACCAACATCCGTTACGGGAGCGGCCGGAATCAGGATTCAAAACATTACCTGGCCTAAGGGGCATGATTTGACCTTTGAGTTTAGCGATGAACCAGTTTCAGTATATGAAGGCCAGTTTACTATATTTGTAACTGGGGACTATGAAAAGGAGGCCGTGCCCGCCTTTACCATTCGTTTTCAGGCTTGTAGTGAATCGGAATGTTTACCACCTCAGTCTATGGAGCTTCATTTCTGACAATGCAGATGGCTTTGATTGATCCCAAACTTTTGCAAACTTACCGCAAAGTTCAGGGGCCAAGGGTTTTAAAATATGGGCTAATGGATACTGATTGGGTGCTGTTCTGTGATCCGTTGATGGAGATTGAGTTAAAACGCGAACAGATTAAGCTGCAACTGGATTCTCTGCCAGAGTTACAGGATTTGTCTTTAGCAACAGATCCCAACCTAAAACTTTTGGGTTGGACAGGATTTATTGGCTACGAATCTTTGGTCTTTATGAATGGGATTGTTCCCCGTTTTGATACCCCCATACCTGATGGGGTATTGTATTTTTTTCAGACCGTGGTAGTGCAGAGGGGGAATCAGGTTCATTTTGCCTCGCTAATTCCGAACCGGGAAGAGGAAATTTCTAAACTTACTAGTCCTCAGGCTGAAATTTCTCAAACTCTGCAAAGGGTCAGGGTGTCCCCATCTCAAACAGAGTATAGATCGGCATTTACCAAGGCCAAAGAGGCTATTCTTGACGGATGTACCTATCAGATCAAGCTATCCATCAAGGTTATGGCAGATGGTGGTATCAAACCATTGGAAACATTTCTGAAACTTCTTGAGTTAAATCCGAGTCCTGAGGCCATGCTTTTGGAGTCTGAAAAATTGTCTTTGGTATCGTCATCTCCAGAAACACAGCTTCTGATTTGTGGGGATGAGGTAATTACCAAGCCTATTGGTGGTACCTGGAGAAAGGAAAAGGGCAATGCTCTTGAGAACTTTTTGCAGGATTTTAAGGAACTGTCTGAGCACAATATGTTGGTAGATCTGGAAAGAAATGATCTGGGACGAATATGCAAACCGGGTTCTGTAAAGATTCAGAAGTTTTGTGATATTGAGGAATACTCCCATCTTTATCATATGGTTACTACGATTACCGGGAAGCTGAATCCAAAAATGAGTCTATCTGCCATCGTCTCAGCCATTCTTCCGGGAGGAACCATCACCGGTTGTCCTAAAACGGCGACGATGCAATACATTAATGCCTTGGAAAATCAGGCCAGAGGACCGTACACAGGGGTTTTTCTACATCGGTTTCAAAATGGGGATTTACATACAAGCATCTTGATTCGCACGATTGTTGCCTATCAGAACTGTCTTGAAATTCAGGCAGGGGGGGGGATTGTTGCAGATAGCACAGCCGAATATGAGTATCAGGAAAATTTAGCCAAAGCCAGAGCTTTGCTGGATGTCTGTGGAATTCAGATTCCAGATGAAAAGGATTTTAATATTCCATCCCTCATTCCAGGATTCTATCCTGAGGTTTCAGATGTTTCCTGGAACCAAAATCAGGTACTTTTAATCAATCATTATGACTCTTTTTCGGATAATGTTAGGCATTGGCTTTTAAGCATTGTCGATACCGTGGTGGTGGATGCTGCCCATCTAAATCCTAAACAGGTGTTTCTAAATCCACCTAAATTGTTGGTGTACTCGCCTGGCCCAGGCCATCCAAAGGACTGGTCTTTATCCATGAGTTTATTACAGTCGATTCTTGGGAGTTCCTCACCAATAGCATTTTTAGGAATATGTTTGGGATTTCAAATGCTTTTGGAGTGTCTTGGTCACAAGGTGCAACGGTTGAGAGTCCCGAGGCATGGGGTATGTGAAGAGTTGAATCATTTAAGCGGCAGGATGTTTGAGGGGCTTAATAAAATCAGAGTGGGTCGTTACCACAGTCTTGGTACCATCCGTGAAATTGGCAGTCCCTATCTGGTGACGGCTCGGTCTGAAGATGGTTGTATCATGGGCCTTGAGCACAAAAAACTACCTATTTTTGGCCTGCAATTTCATCCCGAATCCTTTCTATGTGATAACCCGCAAAAGCTTTTAACAAATCTGATATCCAATGTCTGAGTTTCGCTTTGCCTACGACCGCCAGGGTAGTCCAGTAGTACCTGAAAATATGTTTGGGAAACAGGGAGTTTTTACAACCTTTGGCATGCGAGGAAATAAGCTAGCAGCCTGTGATCTGCATTTTAATCGACTATTGTCTGATGCACACAGGCTTGATTTGGTCCCAATTGATGCCAGAATACTCAAGCAAATCCTGTATAAGTGTCTTGGCAGGCATGTGCGGCATTTTCCATACTCTAAAAGAATTAGGATTAGTCTAACTAATACTGTGATTCAGTTTGACATAGGAAAATATTGTCCAAGGCCGCGCCGTTTATGGTCTAAAATTGAACCATTCAGCCGCCGGCCTTTTGAGATTAAGAGCCTAGATTATCAAAGATTGTTGGACATGCAAAACCGTGATGGCATGTATTGGGAAACCATTTTGATGGATGAAGAATTTGGTTTGACAGAAGGCCGCAGTACCAATCTTTTATTTGGATTTGAGGATTGTATTGTGATGCCAAAAACAGGCTTTTTACCTGGAATCGGTCTGGGCGAGGCCTTAAAGGCGTTGGGAGAAAAGGTCAGGCAAAAAACCCTTGGCCTAGAAGATTTGTCAAAATGTCGGGAAATTGTTTGTCTTAATCATCTGCAAGGACCCATGCAAATCATAGGCATTCCTGATTACAATTGGCAGTCTTCTTCCTCACAGATTTATCGTCTTTTAAGACGCTCCTTGGGTAGAGGGTTCTCGTGGTGGTAGACTGCGCCCATGCGTATCATGGGAATAATAAATCTGACACCGGACTCCTTTTATGACGGAGGGCGGCATAACTGTCTGGAATATGCTCTAAAGCAGTTTGATGCCTTGGTTTTGGCTGGTGCCGATATAATTGATATTGGCGCTGAGAGCACAAGGCCAGGTAGCGATCCAGTTTCAGCTACAGAAGAACTTAATCGACTGCTTCCTGTATTAAAGGCAATTCCCAAAGATCGGGTGCAGATTTCGGTGGATTCCTGCAAGCTAGAGGTTCAGGCCGAAGCCCTAAAACATGGGGCTCACATGATCAATGATATTTATGGGGGCAGTCGGGAGCTTTATATTCTGGCCGAAAAATACCAAGCTGGATTGTGTTTGATGCATACTCCCGCCCCGCCTAAAATCATGCAGGAAATGACACAATACCAGGATGTTGTGACCGAAATCTATGATTATTTTTTAGAAAAAAAAACGGATTGGCAGCAGTTTGACTTGCCAAATGTCTGGGTAGACCCCGGCATTGGCTTTGGTAAAAATCTAGACCAAAATATTCTTTTGTTAAATCATTTAAATCGCTTTAGAGAATTAGGCAGTGGGGTGCTTTTGGGGGTGTCAAGAAAGTCCCTGATTGCCAAAATGACTAAGAATCCCGATTTGCTGCCTCAAGATAGGCTACCCGGCTCTTTAGCCATGGCAATTCATGCTAAAAACTGCGGGGTGCAGGTGCTTCGGGTTCATGATGTAGCCGAAACCAGACAGGCCTTAACTGTGGCCGATTTTTTGCATCCCCAGTCCGTGCGAAGTCCCTCCATACATCTGAGTGGCATTGAGGTACAGACGGAAATTGGGGTATTAGCCGAAGAAAAGGGAGTGTTGCAGGATCTGATTGTTCATCTGGAAATTTGGGGGGATTTTTTACGGGTTTGCCAAACAGATAATCTGAAGGATGGACTTGATTATGTTCTGGTAGTCAATGCCGTTCGTGAATATTGTCAGACCAATCAGAAAAAGACTCTGGAATCTTTTGTGAGCGATTTATCCCAATATCTGGGTCAGCGATTCAAGTTAGTGCGGGTGGCAGTAGAAGTCGAGAAGCCGAGGTATCAGAAAACCTTAAAGCTGGGAAAAATTTCTGTTCGTGGGGTTTTTAATGCATGAAACTGTAATGGATGCTTGGATTGGTCTGGGCTCAAATCAGGGGGATCGATTATTTTATCTGTCCAAAGCCCTGTGGGAATTATCCACAGTTGGGAGCCTAAGGCTGGCTTCCTCAATTTATGAGACCAAACCTTGGGGAGTGGAAGATCAGCCGGCATTTTATAATGCGGTGATTTGTATTCAGACTCCCTTGGATCCATTGGAACTCTTGGCTAGGTTACATAAGATTGAAGAACAGGCAGGCAGACAAAGGGAGATTGTCAATGGTCCTAGAACTTTGGATCTGGATCTATTGATTATGGGTGGACTCCTGATGAATACTGAGATTTTGACTTTGCCTCATCCCGGTTTGCTGCATAGAGATTTTGTCTTAGCTCCTCTGGTGGAAATTGCCCCTCATCTAAAACATCCTCTAGTAGCCCTTGAAATGCGGGAGTTGCTACCTAAAGCCAAGATCCAGACCCTGAATGGAAATATGCTGGGCTGGGACGGTAAGCCAATCAAAAAAGTGGTATAATTCGTGATTGTGATGTGGAAATATCTTTTAACTCTTTTGCTTTTGATTCCTCTTTGGTCTAACGACGAGGAGTATTCGGGTAAAGACCCCTATGCCTTAAGTGAAGAGACATTTTCACGAGCTGAATCTGAAGATAAGCTGATATTTCTGTTTATTGGCTCTGATGTCTGCCTGGAATCGCGGCAATTTCTGACCGATGTTATTCAGGACAAAGAGTATGTGGAAATTCTGAAAAACCGCGTTATTCTGGCCCTGATGGATTATGATCTGAATCCCTCTTTGTCTATTCGCTATTCCATTCCCACCATTCCGGGCTTTTTTGTGATGGATTGGGAAGGAAGGATTTATCTGGGGGCAACAAAACCTAATAAGGATGAGGTTTTACCTTTACTTAAGAATGTTTTGAATGCCTACTCATCGGATCGTAGCACCTTAAAACGAGCTCTTTTAGACTTTCAAAAGCAGTCGGAAAGCCATCTGAGCTTTGGTAGTGTGCAGGAAGTTTTGGATTCAACCATGAATCTTCCCAATCATATATCCCTGGACTTGGGTCGCTATATTTTATCTCTTCCCAGAACGCATCGGCATTTTCTGGACTATGAGGATCAATTGTTGCAGTGGGTTCGTTCTGAAAACTTTGACTTTGTGGAAGGGTCTTTTTTTATGCCTCGTGGTTTTTCCACCTGGTTTGCTGAGAGTAAATACGCATTTTTTAACTTTAAGCTCATGGAAATGCTGTTGGATTTTTATCTTAAGACCAGAAACCCTGAGTTTAAGCAGGCACTGTTAAAGAGCTTAAGGGTATTAAAGCGAGATTTGGCCCTGGATCATCAGGATGCTTGGTCCACAGGTTATGCTTCTAAAAATTATTTTAAGATGGAGCTTCGTGAAAGATTAAAATATTTTCCTCCCGCTCCCAGACGATTTGATTTGGCAATTTCCCAGATTTTATATTTGAAGGTGCTTTACAAGATGGAGGTTCTGATTGCCAGAGGCCTGATGCTCCCATCCGAGATTCAGTTTTTAGGTGAGGATGCCCTGCCAAAAACCAGGCAGGATAGGTTTGCCAATCTCATGACTCGGTATGCCCAAGAAGATGGATTGATCTATTTTACTCCCAGTCGCGAGTTTTCCAATTTTGAAACCCAGATTGAATACTTTTCTTTACTGCAGTTGATGTTTCAGTTGGAAGCGGTTGATAAAAAAGTCTTTTTGGCCCGTATGGAATCTTTGTTTGAAGCCTTTGTGAAAGGGTTTTATGACCCAGATGCCAAAATGTTTTGTGACACACCCTTACAGACCATTGCCGCTCATCCCCGTTTGTATCAGTATCCTCTGTATTTTGTCAGAGAACATGCCAGACTGTTGCAGTTTTTGGATTTTTTGAGTATCCGCACAGAAAAGCCCGTGTATAAAGAATGGAATGAGAGGCTGGTAAAAACGATTGCGGAGCATAATCATAAATACCCGCAACGCTTTTATTGGTTGGACTGGTATCGGAATCTGGCCCTGTCAAGGCAGGGTGCGCCTGAGGGAGAAGAGATTGTTCATGAGTCGCGCCGTTCCAATTAAGCTTTTCTGTTCTCTCGTTTTGAGCTTGTGTGTTTGTGGCTGTTTTACTGACTCCCGCCCTGATCCTAAAAGCACATTTGATATGTTTGTGAAAGCCTGTTCCAGTGGTGATGTTCGCAGTCTTCAGATGCTTTTGACCAGAGAATCCTGGGCCTACTTGCAGGAAGAATTTCAAAGAGATTATGGTAGCTTTGATAAAGGCATTGGGGCTTTGGCCGAGCAGACAAAAAAAGTACCTCCCCAGTTTGTGCGCGTAGAGCCTGTGCAAAAGCACCTCTTGGAAAGAATCTATTTTAAGAGAGATCAAATCACCGATTACCTTCAGCTCAAATGGAACGATAATCAATGGCAGATCGCACTAAGATCTGCCGAGATTGTAACTCCCTCGAAAAATGGGGAACTCCAAGACTTTACACCTCAGAACAAGGAATAATATTTATGCAGTTTTATGATTTTTCTTTCAAGACCTTACAGGGGCTTGATTATTCTTTAGCTTCTGCCAAAGATAAGGTTTGCCTAGTGGTAAATATCGCCCGAAAATGCGGCTATACACCCCAAATGAACGAACTGCAAAAACTGCACGAAGAGTATCGGGATCGTGGTTTATTAGTGCTGGGTTTTCCCTCCAATTCCTTTTTGTTTCAGGAGCCTGGAGACTCTGAGGAAATTCTGTGTGCCTACGAGGCCGATTATCGGATTGATTTCCCCATGATGGAAAAGTCTTCCATGCTGCCTATTGGAATGAATCCTTTGTTTGAATGGCTTTCTTCCGTCCAGCCAAATTCCGAGGCCCATGGACTGATTAAATGGAACTTCACCAAGTTTTTAATTGATAAACAGGGTCAGGTTCGTTTTCGTTTTGGTCCCGCCACCACTCCCATACAGATGATCCCTCAGATCGAATCCTTGTTATGAGGTGGTTTTTTTCGGCAGGAGCCGCAGGAATGTTACTGGGAGTAGTGCTTGGGGCTTTTGCTGCTCACGGCCTTAAGGCTCGCTTAAGCGAACATTCTTTAGCTGTGTTTCAAACCGGGGTACACTATCAGTTTTTACACAGTCTGGCTTTGCTATTTCTTGGCCTTGCTTACCGTTTAGGCATTGCCGATCCACTTCTTAAGGCCGCTGGCATTTGTTTTATTATCGGAATCCTCTTTTTTTCGGGAAGCCTTTACTGGCTCGCCAATGGGGGCCCTCGCTGGCTTGGCCCCATCACTCCCATAGGCGGTACTCTCTTTTTGGTGGGCTGGTTTTTGGTTGTCTGGTATGGGTTACGGTTTGATTAAAGTTTAGCTATTTTGGAGGTAAGAATGCATCCATGGCATGATATAGACCCGGAAATTTCCTTAGAAGGCGATTGCCGAGCCATAATTGAAATATCCAAGGGTTCCCAGGTTAAATACGAAATTGATAAAGAAACAGGTCTTTTAAAAATGGACCGGGTGCTTTACTCAGCCGTGCATTATCCAGCCGACTATGGTTTTATCCCGCGCACCCTATGGCATGACAACGATCCTATGGATATTTTTGTTTTAGGCTCCTTTCCGATTGTACCCATGACCATCGTCAAAGTCAGAATCATTGGGGTCATCTGCATGGAAGACTCATCGGAAGGCGATGACAAACTCCTGTCCGTATACACAGGCGATCCCCGTTTTGACGAGTACCGTGATATGGAAGATATCCCTCCCCACACCTTAAGAGAGCTAAAACACTTTTTGGAAACCTACAAGGAATTACAAGGCAAAAAAGTCACTGTAATGGAAATGAAGGGCCGACTGGCTGCGATCCAATCTTTGCATGAAAGCTGCCAGTTGTATGATCAGATGAGGAAAGATACGGTGAATTGGTCATAAGATATGGATACCAGGTCATCACCCAATCTGTCACGGGCTTGGTTCATCTTGAAAAATACTCACCAGTCACGAAAGATTTGTTTAAAAATCATTTGACAGATTTTTGGGGGTCATTTGTAGGTTGGCCAGTTCCATTGGAAAAATCCAGTGTTTCATGCCCTATTTTTGACTGTGGTTACGCAAACTCAGGCACTTTGACAAAAAACTACCAAATTCTAGAGTTTTCCAGTTTTTAGCGCCTCTGAAGAAGCCCAAAAACCCCATGATAAAATTAATTCCATGCAATCACTACATCTAAAAATCATACAAAGCGTCAAAGAGTACAGAAAACAGGAAGCCATTTTAATTGATTTGGTTCTTGAGGCCGATTTCACGAAGCTCTATCTGGAACTTGGCTACTCTTCCCTTTTTGATTATCTTAGTC
>DITF01000134.1 GCA_002422125.1 bacterium UBP17_UBA6191 | reverse complement strand
CCTTGGGCGAGCCACTTTCAAGACCAAAATTTAAGGTCTTGAGTCCATTTCTAGCCAAAATCTTCAAATCTTCGATCTTCAATTGTCGATTAGGAGTGGCCAAAGCAATCCATTCAAAACTGTAGTTCTCAGACTCCAGCCTTAAACAGACCTCCACCAACTCCCCCATGATCCCATTGATTAAAAGATCATTAAACCAAAAGGAACGGTATCCCATATCCAAAAATGATTTTAAGTTTTCATACATCCTTTGGGATGAAGTTTTGCGAAACTCACCCATAGATTTGTAGTCTGCGCAAAAACGGCACTTAAAGAGGCAGGAGCGGGTAAAAATAATTGGAAGAGCCTGAATCTGATATGCAGATAACAACATATCTGAATAATCAGGGACCCCATATCGGGCCTCATCTTCCATCTTGCGAAAGGGCAAATCCTCACCTAGTCTTCTGGTCTGATACACACTCTGAGGCAGGCTTTTTCGCTCGCACTCCAGATAGGAATACAGTTCTTTAAGGGTCTCTTCACCCTCCCCGACTACAAAATAATCAAAATCAGAGCGCAGTCTTTGCCTTTCCTCATGAAATGCCAGACAGGGACCCCCTGCTATAATCACCTTATTTGGGGTTTTTAAGCGGATTCTTTCCACCAANNTCCACCAACTGATTGGTAAAAAGCACCGTAGAGGACATAATACTAAAGGCAATGTATTCCCAGGGGCCATAAGAAAGCTCATCACTGAATCTCTCCAAAAGTGGATCCAGCTCCGGAAACATTTCTTCAGCATACAGTTTTGGATCCGTCCAATAATGAAGATTGGATTTATCCCAGAAAACATCCCGATTTGAGTTTTCTTTAAGCCCCAGCCAGGTTTCCAAATTTAAATCTCTGGTCTGTAAATCAACTCCCTGTGCCTTTAAGGCCGTTTTCAGCACACCCAAAGCAATAGGTGGCATTTCAAGACCCCACGAAGGACAAAGGCAAAGAATCATCTTAGGACTAGCCGGAGGCTTTGGTAATGACACCTCAGGAATAGAACCAAAAATCATCGAACGGAGTTTTTGAAACAGATCGTTCCCCCAAGGATTTAAGACAGTTTATGTTTCATAGCAACAATTGCATCACAGAAGGCTGAAAATCCGCGAGCCTGATCTTTGATTAGCTGATATTCCAAGCCAGATTGAAACTTCTCCATATCCTTAAAATGCTCAAAAACTCTGGCTAAAAATATTCGATTGGGATAGATAAAGGCATTTCTATATCCAAACACTCCCTGCAAATGTTCCACTGCCCGAAGCCCACCCCAGATTCCTGCCGCCACCCCAATAAAGGCCACTGGTCTATGCTCAAAACTCTCTGGAAATGGTAGCATGTCAATAAAATACTTTAGCACCCCTGACATGGAACCATTATACTCGGGAGTCAAAACCAGCAATCCCTTACTCTCCAGTACGGAATCCGTGAATCGCTTAAGTTCTTCTGGCTTTTCCGCATAAGCCGTGGGTAAAAACATATTCTGGGGAAGCTCAGATAAATCCAGTACCTTAAGTGTTTCCCCATAAGAGGCATAAACCGGTATCAACAAATCGGCAATCCTCTTGCTGCTGCTGCCTGGGCGGTTTGAGCCTACTATCATTACTATCTGCCTGCTGTCACTCATCTGATTCCTCGTTTATGTTAAAATGGCTGCTACTCGCATTTTACTTCAAGCTGGCTCAAGTATGCATATTTTGTCTCAAACGATTATCAATGAGTGTGAACACAGAACCATTCATGGCATTGGAGTGCCTGAATTACTTTTGATAGAAAACGCTGGCTCTGCCGCATCCCAAAGAATCTTTAGCCTGCTGGAAGACGCTTCTTTATTGGAAGGAGCTACCATTGCCATCATCTGTGGCCCTGGTTCCAATGGAGGCGATGGGTATGCCACCGCCAGACATCTAAAACTTTTGGGCCTACCTGTGCATGTTTTCCCCTATCGTGAGCCAAAAAACTCGGATGTCAAAAAACATCAGGAAATGGCTCGCAATTCGGGCTGTGCCTTCTTGGAACTAGACGAATTTTTCCCGGGAAACTATACCTGTATTGTGGATGCTCTTTTTGGGATTGGCTTAAATCGGCATCTGGACTCGGGGCTTGTGCGACTGGTTGAAACCATAAATGAAGGCAATCTGATCGTATCTCTGGATGTCCCGACTGGGGTTGAATGTGATACTGGCCAAGCATTGGGAGCAGCCGTAGAAGCTGACTGGACAATTGCGATGCAGGCTCTAAAACCTGCCCATGTTCTGTTTCCTGGCTGTGCTCTTAGTGGAACTATAGTGGTCGAGCACATCGGCGTACAACTGGAACCAATTCCAAAAAATACTCCGATTTTGGTCTCAGAGGATTCATTTTTACCCCCTCCCCGTTCTCCTTATGGTCATAAGGGTACCTTTGGTCATGTTCTTTGTGTTGGTGGCAGTTTTGGGATGGGCGGAGCCATCAGGCTATCAGCAAAAGCCGCCCTTAGAACCGGGGCTGGAAAAGTTTCCATTCTTGGGCCATCCTGTCTGAGTCAATCTATTAGCACAGCCGAACCGGAAATCATGCTGGCCCATGTTTCTGAAAAACCAAAAAATTACCTCAGCACCAATTGCTTAAAGACTGTGAGTGAGCATCCTGCCTCGGTTCTGATCTTAGGGCCTGGTGCCGGACTGGAATTAGAAACCAAAATTTTGTATCAGGAAATTCTGAGCTCCTCGGACAAACTAATTGTCATGGATGCAGATGCCTTAAATCTTTTTTCGGGAAACATGGATGAGCTTATTAACCTATGCTCGCATTGCCAGGAAATCCCTGTATTGACACCTCATCGCAAAGAATTTGCCAGAATCCTTGATAAACCCGTGGAGATGATTGAAGCCCAACTTTTCTCCTTAGGTTCAGAATTTGCGACCAAGGCCAACTGCGTACTGGTTTTGAAGGGATTTTCAACCCTAGTTGCCATGCCAGACGGAGAAACCTTTTTGTTTGTCAAACCAAACTCGGCCCTCTCAAAAGGTGGTATGGGAGACATTCTTACCGGCATGATTGCAAGTCTGATAGCCCAAGGATTCACTCCCCAAATGGCTGCCTTGCAAGCAGTTCAGATTCAGATTCTGGCCGGAGCACTCTTAGCCGAGGAGATGGGGGAACATACCCCCACCCCACTTGACTTAATTCAGATATTGCCCAGAGTCTTTCACTCTGAATAAAGGGCTGAAAAAATTCTGGTCTGAACCGGTGCCCTGTAAGGCTGATTCGAATTCACCTTATCATACAGTTCTAAAATTCTGTCACGACCTGTGTAATG
>DITF01000351.1 GCA_002422125.1 bacterium UBP17_UBA6191 | reverse complement strand
ATGATGAAGTAATCATGAAATGCTTTACGATTTACGGATACTATTTTACTCGCCATAGAACCTCTGCTTTATTAGTCTACCACAAAATCAATGGTTTGCTTAGCTTTATCCGCACTGATTAATTTAACTTTGACCTTCTGTCCCAAGGCGAATTTCTGTTTACTTCCACGCTTCACTAAGGTGTAGCGATCCGCATCGAATTCATAGAAACCTTTAAGATTGGACACATGGACCAAGCCTTCAACGGTGTTCGGTAAACGGACAAAGAACCCGAATTTGGTAACCGATGAGATGATGCCATTGAATGATTCACCCACATGTTTGACCATGTACTCCGCTTTCTTCATCGCTTCCACATCACGTTCCGCATCCACGGCACGCTGTTCACAAATGGAGGTCTCAAAGCCCAGTTCTTCCATCAAAAGTTCATCACGATGAAGTTCCTGTGGATGATGGGTGAAGACATGTTTTCTAAGCATGCGATGAACAATCAAGTCGGGATAACGACGGATCGGTGATGTGAAGTGACAGTAAAATTGTTTTGCCAACCCAAAGTGTGTCGGATCTTCGATGGAATAAATGGCCTGCTGCATGGTTCTTAGTACAAGTGGTTGTACAAAGCTTCTGAGATCATCCGGTATCGAATCCATCAGTGCTTGCCAGGCCTTGGGATCTTGACTGTCTTTAAGTGAGTGATTAATTTTGACGCTTCTGAGGATTTCAGTCAGGATACGCACTTTTTCTTTGACAGGGGCAGGATGGTTTCTATATGTGGCCGGGATTTTTAACTGATATAAAAATCGCGCTACCGTCTGATTGGCAATCAGCATAAATTCTTCGATGATGCGCATGGCATCCAGTCTTTCCACCTTGATCACATCTGTGACATCCCCGTTTTCCTTCAAAATAAGTTTATGTTCAGGCATATCAAAATCGATGGCCCCGGCTTTTTTTCTTTGCCCCAACAAGATGCGAAAAAGAGAATGGGCAACTTTTAAGAGAGGGTACTGAGGATCCTGGGGTTGTGAATCTAAAATTTGTTGAACCTCATTGTAGGTAAATCTGCGGCGCGAACATATGAGGCTTGGATAGATGGATGCTTTTAACACCGAACCTTTTTTTGAGATTAGCATTTCACAAGTCAGGGTTTTTCTCTTCTGATTCGGGACCAGGGAGCACAGATTATTGCTCAGATTTTCAGGAAGCATGGGGATAACATATCCAGGAAAGTACACGGAGGTGCCTCTTAAAAGGGCCTCTTTGTCAAGTTCGGTTCCAGGCCTCACATGCCAGGCTACATCAGCAATGTGGACGGACAAAAGGTAGTTGTCTTCTTGTTCTACCAGGGTAATGGCATCGTCAAAGTCACGGGCATCTTCCCCATCAATGGTAAAGCTAAAATCCTGACTCAGGTCTATTCTGGGGACATCTTCTCCAAATGGGCCTTCGGCATCCTTTAAGACGGATTTTGAAAACTCATGGGGTAGATCAAATTGTTCAACAAGTTCCAGCCAGTCAAGATCGTGCTGGCTCTTCACAGGAGTTACAATGCGAGCCATAATATAATTAGGATGAATTTCTTCTAAGGTTTGAGCCTGATACCATCCATCCGAAGGTTGCTCTCCCTGAATTTTAATTGGCAGTGGCAGAGGAAGGCGGGGGCGAATCCGATTGCCCCGGATTTCCAGCAGAACTGGCTTTAAGGGTCGCTTGACAATGCGCACTACCTTGGCTGTAGGCGGACGATTGGAGCCCTTTCTCATGAGAGCCACATCTACCGTATCCCCTGGTATTGCATGCCCCTGGTTTTCGGGATAAATTTTAAGGGGTTCCGTCAGATCAAGAGGTGTAAAGAGGATTTGTTGCCCTTTGCCGACTCCAATTTTGCCCCTTAAAGTGTTGCCTCTTTCCCGCACCTCAGTTCGGGTGACTCTGGGACTGATGCTATAGTGCTTGCGCACAAGCTTGAGGATGCCTTCCTCGCACATGGAGTCCAAAATTCTTCTGAGATTGGTGCGGTGGATTTGTTCCTGTGGGAATGAGTGTAGAATGACCTTAAACGGCAGTCCTGTGTTACGGTGGGATTCGAGTAGGGCAATAATTGCCTTTTGCAGTTCTTGATTGTTTTTTGTAGATTGCATGTTGTCTGTATAATACACGCAACCACAAGGGGAGGCTAGCTTGCCACTTAGGATTGCATATTTTGGTTCCAGTGAGTTTTCGGCATCTGTCATGGAGGCACTAGCTCGTGACAGTCGCTTTGAAATTGTGATCGTGATTACGCAGCCAGATTCTGTGCAGGGTCGAAAGCGCGAGATGACTGCGCCACCGGTTAAAAAGGCTGCTTTAAGGTTAGGTCTTGCAGTCTGGCAGCCTAAATCTCTGAAGGGTCCAAAAGCCACAGAGAAGTTTTTAGGCTTTGGGCTGGATTTTGGTGTAGTAGTAGCCTACGGGAAAATTGTCCCAGAAGCTTTTTTAAATCATCCTGTTCATGGGTTTTTGAACGGACATGCTAGCGACCTGCCAAGATGGAGGGGGGCTGCTCCAATTCATCGGGCTATCTTGAATCAAGATAGGTTCACGGCCATGACCATCATGCAAATGACCCCTCGATTGGATGACGGACCGGTTTTACTAAGAGAACAGATTCCCATTGGGCCTGAAGATGGTTTTTTACTCCTTGAATCTAGGCTTTTGGATTCATGCTTCCGTCTTTTGCCACAGGCTTTGTTGAATTATTCTCAGATTGCCCCATTGGCACAGGATCATGCTTTAGCCTGTTACGCAGAAAAAATTGGAATTGTGGATGGATGTATTGTTTTGCAGGATGACATAAAGGTTTCTTTTGCCAAAATCAGGGCATTGGAGGGTCTGTATGGGGGAATTTTGCAGCTCGATGGCAAAAAATTTGCCATATTTAAAGCCAGGATTGAGGTTGAGAACCATTCCTTTGAACTGGGTTCCGTGGTGTATTTGAACCGTAAGGGTTTTGGAATCGCTCTTGCTGGTGGAATTCTGAATCCACTTGAAATTCAGTTAGAAGGTAAGAAACGAATGCACATTTCAGCGTTTATGGCCGGCAATCAGATTGGCTCAGAACATGTGTTTTGTGAGATACAAGCATGAAAAAGAAGTCTGACAAAACTATTTTTGTGTGTTCTGGGTGTGGTTCGGCCTATCCAAAATGGCAGGGACGATGTCCAGCCTGTCTTGAATGGAACACGCTGGAAGAAGAAAAGGAACTGCCCCGTCTGGCCTCATCTTTGGGGGTTAAATCCAATCAGGGAAAACCTACACCTCTGGCTGAAGTATCTGCGATGGAGGCTATTCGTTTTCCGACCGGCCTTTTAGAGTTTGATCAGGTGCTAGGAGGCGGTCTGGTTCAGGGCTCACTTGTCTTGATTGGGGGTCAACCTGGTGTTGGCAAGTCCACATTGCTGCTTCAAATTACGCGAGCTCTAGAAATTAGTCAGACGAGTTGTCTTTATGTCTCAGGAGAGGAATCGGAACCTCAGATTAAACTAAGAGCTGAGCGCATGGGGATCACAGGAAAATCGCTATGGTTATATGCGGAATCAGGACTTGAGTCTATTTTGAATGCCTGTGAAACCCTCAAACCAAAAGTGATGATTCTTGATTCGATTCAAACCATTCGCTCACTTGAGCTTCAGTCTGTGCCGGGAAGCATTGCTCAAATCAGGGAGTGTACCTACAAAATTCTGGAATTTGCCAAATCCCGCGATCTGACAGTGCTGATTGTGGGGCATATAACTAAAGACGGGGAACTGGCTGGCCCCAAACTTTTAGAACATATGG
>DITF01000246.1 GCA_002422125.1 bacterium UBP17_UBA6191 | reverse complement strand
AAAGGCCTTTGATATGGAGATTTCTATCTCCGTGTCAGCTACTGGTAAACTCGAAAGTAGTCTGCGCCGTGAGTCTGAAAAGGCCCAGGAAGAAGAAACTACGGAGTCATCTGATCCGTTTTCTCCTGAAAACACAGCCAAACGAATTGTTGATTTTGTACGACAGGCTTTGAGTTTTTCCAGAAAATTTGGCAAGGAACCGGTGGAAACTGAGGACCAATTAGCCCGTTTTGCAGAACTTCAGACCAATGCGGTTAAAGAGGGCTTCCGTCAGGCACGAAAAATCTTAGGAAAAATGCCTACTGAAGTAGATAAAGGCGTGGATAGTACTTACGATTTGGTCATGAAGGGCCTCGACAAATTGTTTAATCCCAAGGCTGAAGAGGAAGCTTCTTCTGATGAAGTAGTTGTCGGCAAAGACCCCTCCAAGGCTGGGTATTATAGCTCTCAGTCATTTTCCTTAAGCTTCAAGCTTCAAGTACAAGGAAATGGGGAGTTTTCTAAAGATGAGCTGAATGATTTTGTGAATAAATCTTTTGGCCAGGTTCAGGATGCCTTTCAAGGCTTTTTGTCTGGTGGTGAGAAGGCCGATTTTTCTCCCAAAGACCTGTTTTCCCGAGGTAACTTTTCACTTGAAAAAATGAAGGGCCTGTTAGCCTAAATTGCAGTTAAAACCGAAAACCTCTAATCCCTCCCTGACTGGACCCCAGGGGGGGATTATTTTTTGGAACGCACTTTAAGGAGTTGTTCCAAAAATGTTATTCTCCGCCTGGATATGTAAGCCATTAGGAGGATTAACATGTCAATTCGAAGAATTTTTGGTGCATTGGCAATTTGTTCACTGGTTTCAGGGGTGTTTGCTCAGGAGCAAATGTATACAGCCGTGAAGCATGACTTGGAATGGGAAGGCAAAAAAGTCTCAGGCAGTCACAATGGTAAGGTTGGACTTTCCAAGGGCTGGTTAAAAAAAGACGGGGACAAAATTGTTGATGGCTGGTTTGAGGTAGACTTGAAGACCATGACATGCGAGGACTTAAAAGCCCCAGAATGGAATAAGAAGCTCATTGACCATTTGTTTTCCGATGATTTTTTTTCTGTTGAGTCTCACCCCATGGCTACCCTGAAGGTAAATGAAGCCATACCTAAAGCTGGAGACAAATGGGTATTTAATACCGATTTGACCATCAAAGGAATTACTCACCCCTTGATTTTCGAAGCTGAGCTTGAAACCAAGGATGGCAATCTGGAATTTGATGCTGACTTGGTCATTGATCGCACCAAGTATGAAATCCGTTATGGTTCCGGTTCATTTTTTAAGGGTCTTGGTGACAAGCTGATCTATGATAACTTCGAAGTAGACATGGAAGTGGTGCTAGCGGCTGACAGTAGCCCAGAAACCAAGGTAGAAACCGAATAGGGTTGTAAAAAATGCCGGCCTCCTGCATGTTGACAGTTTAGAGATTGTCACTATAATCATGGGCAGCTTGCAGGAGGCTTTGATGAACATTGTACTTTGGCTATTGATCAGCGTTTTTTCTTGGACCCATGCAGTAGAAGTAGTTGAGACTGAAGATTATCGCCAAGAGATTGATGGATCACCGCTTGATATATCAGCCCACCGAGTCGTTTCGGCCTACTTTGAGTTTGCCAATTCTTTTTATGAGCTAAAGCCAGTCAGCCCTACTGAGAGATTTGAGCTTCAGGAACAATATAAACTGAGTGCTGAGAGATTAGCAGACCACCTGTCCCAGGAAAATCGGGTGGTTGAGTTCGCAGCTTTTTATGAACAAAGCGACGAGGTTATTCGTGAGGCCTTAAGACCAGTTGTACGGGATTTGATTGTCATGCTGAACACCCGTATTCTAGCCGGGGAACAGACAAATTTACCCACAGTCACTCCCAGAGCCCTTTTTCGTTCCTATCAGGCCCTGGCCCAGTACGAGTATATCTATGGTCAGGAAATCAAAAGAGAAGTTGTGGATAAGTATGAGTCTATTATTCGCCAGACTTTTTTTGAAAACAAGACCCACAATGTAGATATTGCTGCGGACTTTCTGGAACCAATACGAAAAATCATTAGTACATTGCAGCTAAAAAGTATGTTTGAATGGTTGTGGGACTCCAAGTTGTATTTTGGGTATCACAGTAGTTTTAAATATCACCGCAAGGTATTTATTCGCTTTAAGGGTTATTACCAGAAGACGGCTGTCACGGTTGAGGTTCTAAGGCGCAAGAAGTCATTTTGGGGCAATGAGCCGTGGGAAAAGTATGGAACTTCCACTAAACTTGTGGAGGAGCCAACAGCTATCGTGGGCCGGGAAGTGATGTTGATTGATTGAGTTCCTCAAGCATCTCAAGAATCCGTTCCAACAGTTCAGGTTTTTCTATCGGGCCGTGTCGAGAAAGGATCGGCTCGTTGAGTTCTATGTTCCAGCCCAGATAACCAACATTGCAGGTAGCTAGCAGTACCTGGTTGGCCACATCCGTAATTTCTGCCCCCTTAGTTTCTAGCCCCCCTGTCAGATTTTTTAATTTAAGTAGCAGTTCCTGGGCATAAATAGCTTTTTTTCTTTGCAAAAATTCTTGTTGCCACAGATTCATAATGTGAGTCGTTTCCTTAAAGGTCAGTTTCTGGCGGTAGCTCAAAAAGGCATCTGTTGGATNNGTTGGCTTGTTTTTAATAAAAATCGCAAAACTGCCATTGGTAACAGAACACAGATGGTTATTAACAGCATGGTTTGGGATAGGGATACTGTATGAGGGTTGGTCAGAATTTTACCGGTAATTAAATACAGAGCTATAAAACAGGGATAGATCAACGGTCTTAGGGCTTTAATAAGGGTCTGTTTTTAGGTTGGGGCAGCTGCTTGAGTCTCAGGAGCAAAAGGTATTGGAGTAAAGTTCTGTTCTGTCCAGTTCGCAGACAACTGGCTCAATTCTTCCAGTAGCTGATGACGAAGCTTCAGAAGTCTAAGTCTTAATATTTCAATTTCCTGACAGGGGCTCCCAATGGTTTTTCCTTCATGAATCCACAGTAGACTGGAGCGCAGGGGAATCAAAAAGTCTTCAGTGAGACGAGCTTCGATTTTGAACCATATTGGTATGAGAAGTGTTAAAAGAATTAGCAGGCCAATCCAAATCCACTCAGAATTTACGATATCAGAATCTTCACGATTTGCAGCTAGAATAGCAAACCCATTATGGAGTTGCTCGACTCCTAGCCATTTTGTTCCTGTTAAATCCAATCCGGCCAGGAATCGGAGTCCTTTAGCAGGTTTAATCTGGTCTAGTGGATAGCTTCTCCACTCATAGCCCTCTTCTGAGATGCGAATTCCATGAAAGAGATGTGAGCCTAAAAAGCCCTGAGAGGCTGGTTTTCCACGGTGGCAGATCAAATCTCCAGCCTCAAGAATATCAAATTGCAAAACTTGTTCACAGTTAGACGGACGGATTTGATGCAATTCATGTACCTGACCCTGCAGGTGATCAATTCTTGAGTTTCTAAGTGTAGACAGATCAATATGCCGGGCAATGATTAGACTTAAAAGCACTAGACCAAAGACACAGAACAGGATTGTGCGGCAGGTTTTAATGGCTTCTGTTACAATGCCCTGCATTTTAACCTGTCCAGAAAAAGGAGAAAAATATGGCTGATATGATTGCCCGCATGGAAACCACTATGGGCACCATTGAATTGAGACTGTTTGCAGACAAGGTTCCTAATACGGTGCAGAATTTTGTACATTTATCCTGCCAAGGCTACTATGACGACCTGATTTTTCATAGGATTATCAAAGACTTTATGATTCAGGGAGGATGTCCAGACGGTCGAGGAACAGGTGGACCAGACTACCGCTTTGCAGACGAGTTTCACAAGGATCTCAGACATGACAGTCGGGGGATTTTGTCTATGGCAAATTCGGGACCAAATAGTAATGGGTCGCAGTTTTTTATCACTTTAGTACCTACTCCTTGGCTTGACAACCGACATTCAGTGTTTGGTGAACTGATTTCTGGAGAAGATGTTTTGACAAAAATCGGTAGTGCCAAAACTGGGTTTCAGGATAGACCAGTCGAGGAAATCCGCATTGTCAAGGTGACAATTTTGAAGGATAAAGAGATTTTGGGAGCTGATCAACCAGCTCCCAAGACTATCTAANNTATCAAGGTGACTATTTCGAAGGATAAAGAGGTTCTGGGAGCCGAGCAACCAGCTCCCAAGACCATCTGATCAATAGGCCTGGGCCTGTTGTAATCCCTGTTGGGCCAAAGACTCCACTTGAGTTAGTAGTTGGTTGGTCTTTGGATCCATCTGATTAGGGAAGCTGGTGCGGAAAAAATGCAATAGTTCTAGGGCCACCTCTGGTTGCCCTAGGGCCAAAAAGCTCTGTGCCAATTTGACATTGATAGTTGTGTCCTGAGGCTGATTCTGGTAGGCCATTGTGAACCAGATGTGCGCATCCTGTACTCGGCCTGTTTGCAAAAGCCAGGTCCCGTGGCCGACAAAAAAGACATCCAAATTTTGCTCCACTGCTACTTTTTCCACAATGTCGGCGCAATTTTTAGCATAAAGGCTACGGGCATTGTCTGCTTTTTCGCCCTCAATTCCTAACCATGGTCCTAGGCTTTGGCAACGGTCAAGCAAAGAAAATAACCTTGGATTCTGGGTGGCTTGTGGTGTTTTCACAGGCTCTGAAACAGACGCAGGAGCGGAGACTGGGGCAATGGATTCGGGCCTTGCTCTTTGGCTTGAGAGTCTTGGACTTGGCATAAAATTGTAGTTGGTTGGTTCGCTATAGCCATCCTCACTTATTGGGTCTTCGGATATAAAGGGATTACCAAACATTGGCTGAGCTAAACAGATTAGACTTATCAAAATTTGTAATAGATTTTTACTCATAGGGTGCTCCTTCTTCACCCAGTTCATCGGTATTCTGATCGCTGCTTGAATTATTCTGGACTTTTTGGGCGAACCAATTTGAGTAACCTGTGCAAAATGCCCGATATTTTGCGAGAATGTGTGTAGAATTTTTAGAGCCGTATTGAAGGAGAAATTATGAGTACAGCAAAACAGCTATATATATACACGGAACCAACCCCCAACCCCCAGACCCTCAAGTTTATGATTGGTCAGGAGATATCCAAAAAAACCTATGATTTTACCAGCGTGGACGAAGCTAAGGACAAATCAGCTCTGGTGGAGTCCATATTGGGTGCGGAGGACATTACCGGCGTATATGTAGGCAGGACATTTTTAACAGTCTCAAAAAGTGGTTTAAAGCACTGGGATGATTACGAAGATAATCTCTTAAAGCTGATTGAAGATTATATCCAGTCAGGAAAACCGGTGGTAACTGAGGTAAACGGTGCTGAAACCGTAGCGAAAGACTTGACAGAGATAGAAAAGCAGATTGTGGCCATTTTAGATGATGAAATCCGTCCGGCTGTAGCCATGGATGGTGGAGATGTAATTTTTAAAAGTTATGAGGATGGAATTGTTTATCTGCAGATGATCGGCTCCTGTGCAGGTTGTCCATCCAGTACAGCAACTTTAAAAATGGGCATTGAAACCAGGATTAAAGAGGCAATTCCCACCGTGACTGAGGTGGTAGCAGTTTGATTGCTTTTTCTGAAGTTCGTGGCCTCTTGCTTGAGGCCAGAAAAGTCATTTTCCATAAAAATTCCCACCTAGATGATGCTGCTGCCCAATGGTTTTTGCGGGATGTAGTCAAGATTTCTGCTGAGTTTGTGTTTCAGAAAAATGATGAAATTATGATTGACCCACAGGCTGGTGAAATTGGCCTGGATGTCATGCATGAATTTGCATTAAAGGGATACAAAAATGAAGATGGGGGATATTCCTCTGTTTTTCGCTGCCTGGTAGAAGCCTTTTTTCCAGACATCCATTCCATTGAGCGCAGGGCACTGGTACCAATACTTGAGTGGGTGGATACCAATGATTCACGGGGTTCAGTAACTAAAGCCTGGCTTGGAGTTGAGGATCGAAGAATTGAGTCTGTGGGCCTGAATGTTTTATTTATGGCCTACAAACACCAGCATTCTGACTCTGGTGATCTGACAATCAATCTGAACTTTGGGCAATCGGTTCTTGAACCTCTATATCGCTACCATCACCATTTTGAAATGGAAGTGGACAGGGCATTGTCTACCTGCAAGCTTGAACTGGATGGGATCTTGGGGATATGTGAAGGGGTGCTTAGTCCGGCCCTGATCGGTTGGCCTCAGAGACATCTTGTGGAAATGGCCCAGAAAAACAATCAGAAAACCCCTCTGATTTTTGTCTTTTGTGATGAGTCTGTGGGTATGGGAATGGTTCGAATCTGTGATTCAGTTCGTCTCGATAACGACCTCTTAAAATCCCGTCTCACCAAGGTCTCCCAGCACTGGTTTTTTCACCCGGGAGGATTTTTAAGTGCCTGTGGAACCAGTACTGCCCCCAAGGATATCAAACAGGCTGGTGTAACCTTACCTGAATTGAAAGAAATTCTGAAGGAGATATATGCCCCTATATGATTATAAATGTGAGTCCTGTGGCCATGAGTTTGAGGCTCGTCACAAGATGACGGAGAATGCTCCCTTTTGCCCACAGTGTTCTCATCCCAGGGTTCATAAAATCATCAGTGGATGTGGCATAAACTCGCAGAAGGGAACAGATAATGATCTTGAAAAATTTTCCCAGTATGAAAAAACTAAACCTGAGCTCCCCGGCAAACAAAGGGTTAAAAAGCTTCTGGATTCCATGAAACCCACTCCTGCGAATACGGAGGGAAAAGGGCAATCCTGTATTGAGCATACCAGGGAAGAACTAAGGGAACGGTACGGTAATATCGTATGATGGAGGTACACTAGTGCAGGAAATTCTCAACTCTATAGAACTGTCCATTACCAGACAACTATCGGAAAAGGCCAACTCATCCACGATCAGTCTGGCTCTAGGTGAACCAGACCTTCCCTTAAACGAAGATCAGAAAAACCTGATGATAAAACTCCTTGAGGAGAACATTACCACCTACAGTCCCACCGACGGACTAAAAATTCTTAAAGACTCGCTAAACAGTCTGTATCAACAGGAGTTTCATAAACCAGAGCTTCATTCGGTGGTTACTACAGGAACTCAGCAGGCTCTGTTTATGGGAATCGGGGCAGCCAGTAATCCAGGGGATCATATTCTTTGTGTAACCCCGCACTACCCATCTTATGAGGCCATTTTCAAAATTTATGGTCTTATCCCTCATTTTGTGAGAAGGGGCATGGATGGCAAACTCCCCGTTTCACAAATGCTTGAAGTGATTCAGAATCAGCCCATCAAACTTCTACTTTTGAACAGTCCTAACAACCCTACCGGCAGTGTTGATGAAAAACCGGAACTGGATCTTCTCTATTCTGGAATGGAAGGAAAAAACATCACCGTCTTTAGTGACGAGGTCTATTTTGGTTTTGGGCCCGATGATTTCTACTCCCCATTTCATTACAAAAATACAGTTCTGATTCGTGGAATTTCCAAAACCTATGGCCTGACCGGATTTCGCCTGGCCTGGCTTGTCACTGAAGATTCCCATCTGGCCAACCGCATCAAAAAGTATCAGCAAAACATCAACACCTGTCCCAACACCCTGGTACAGCTTTTTGTGAACCACTTACTCAAAGACGACATGGGCCGGATGCAAGCCTTAAAATCCACCTGGTATGCCGGGCGGGAAATTGTTTTAGCCTTCTGCCAACAATATGGTATTGCTCATTTCCCCTTAGACGGCTCCTTTTATGCCTGCCTATCTCTTAAAGACACAGCTTTTGCCAATCGGGCCTACGACTTCGCCATGCACCTGTTACAAACCGAAAACATTCTGGTCGTTCCCGGCAAGGCCTTTGGCACT
>DITF01000041.1 GCA_002422125.1 bacterium UBP17_UBA6191 | reverse complement strand
ATAGAGGTATTACATGATCTCCCGGTTTTAAAGAGGTTACAGCCGATCCAACCTCAACAACTATTCCGCCGCCCTCATGACCAAATACTACCGGGAACAACCCTTCTGGATCAGCTCCAGACATGGTGTAGGCATCGGTATGGCAGACCCCTGAGGCTACAATTTTTACCAGAACCTCATTGGGTTTTGGGCCTTCAAGGTCTACTTGTAATACTTCTAATGGTTTACCGGCTTCAAAGGAAACAGCTGCTTTTGTTTTCATAGTGTCGGGGAGTATAACCCGATTAGAAACGGCGGATCAAATAGATACCCAGAATTATCAGAATCCCACCCAAAATTCTGGGCAAACTCAAAGCATGTTGCGGTAAACCTAAAAGACCAAAATGATCCAGAATCAATGAGGTTGTGACCTGCCCACCCAAAACAAAGGCCACCATAGTAGCCGCTCCTAACTTGGGAATCAAAATCGTAATCAGAGCTACAAACATGGCCCCAATTACACCACCTAAATACAGTTTTAGGGGTACGGACTGTATGATTGCAACAGCCGGAAAAGAAACTTTACTTAAAAAAAGGTAGAAAAACAAACAGATCGTGCCTATAAAAAAAGAAACCGCTGATGCCAGAATTGGGCCGCCAATTTTTTGACCCAACTGGGAATTGATAGCCGCCTGTACGGGCATAAAAAAGCCTGCCAATGCCGCCATAAATAGATAAATATAAGCATTCATGAGTTTCCCATCCTGTCAGCACGGCCTAGCATACGAATTAAGTTTGACAAGGAATGTGCTTCTACAGAAATACCCCGTTGACTGGCAAGAGAGCGAATCTCAGTCTCGCTTAAGCCCTTTAGGAACTTCTGTAGCCTCAAATGAGTTTTGAAGCGTTCATCGGCCAGAGAATAGGCCGAACCTTCCTGGGTTTCCTTAATATAGTCAGCCGCTTGATCACGGGCAACTTTTGCTTCTTCCAACAATTTAAGATATTGATTATACATAAAATAAAAGAGCCCGGAAACCTAACGGTAACCGGGCCCTTCTGTCAATGACTGAATCAGGGACTATTCGAAAATAGATTCAAAATTAGCTTTTTGAGCTGCTTTTTCACCCTTAATTTTGGCAATAGCGGCTCCAATATCAGCACGGCCTACACCGAAGATGTTATCAGGACCAGCTTCACCCAGATCTACAGATGTTTCCTTCAAAATATTTTCAATTTCGGAAACAGTCAGGGCAGGATTAGCTTCGATCATCAGCGCAACCAAACCAGCCACATGAGGACAGGCCATGGAAGTTCCGCTCATGCTCTGATACCCGCCGCCTGGCTTCGCAGAGTATACATTTACACCAGGAGCAGACACTTCTGGTTTAACATAATCTTTGCCTTCCCAGGTAATAGGACCACGAGAAGAGAATCCAGCGATTTTATCGTTACTGTCAGTTGCACCTACAGCAAAGGAATGAGGATAGCCACCGGGAGTTCCGATAGTTTTAGGACGAGGTCCACTGTTTCCGGCTGCAAATACAGGAACGATGTTTAATTCGCGCCATGCAGTTACAATGTTCCACATAGCCTGTTCTTTATCCATACTGCCTTGGCGACCACCCCAAGAATTGGAAACCAATCTTGGATGATCGTTGGTATCAGCATTGCCGTCTGGATCTGTCATCCAGTTCATGGCCTTTAGGATACCAGCCAGAGTAGCTCCGCCGGAATCACCAAAAATTCTACCAATTACCAGTTCTGCTTCAGGAGCAACTCCAATGTGCTTACCAGAGGCGTTGCCACCAGCAATGGTACCGGCACAATGTGTTCCGTGACCATGAGCATCTTTTTCAGTTGCGCTTGTTCCAGCAAAGTCACCCCAGGCCACAACTTTACCCTTTAAATCAGGATGGTTAGCATCAATTCCAGTGTCTAAAACCCCAACTCTTACACCCTTACCAGTCAAGTTATAAGCGGCACGAACTTTATCCACTCCCAAGACTTTTAAGCCATAGGTCCACTCATCTTCCTTAACAGTGTCAGAAGAATTGGCTGGCAATTCTTCAAAAGGAATTACTCTATCAAGAGTAACCTGAGCAACCCCATCCATATTTTGCAAAGTTTCCAAAGCACTGTTGGACACTTCAGCAATCATGGCGTTTGCAGCCCAAAGCTCATCGGAAATTCGTCCGATGCTGCTTCTGGTGTTTGTAAACAGACTGCGGACTTCACGGCTAGACGCTGTGTAGTTGGCTTTCAGGGTTCTTTTCATTTCAGCCTGAGAGCCCTTGTTGCTCAAGCGGCTTCTGCTAGTTTTGTCATTAAAAGTAATGATGACACGAGAAGTGCCAGGTTCGTTAATTCTTGAAGCTACATCATTAGACAATTCAATAGCCTGCACTTGTAGAGAGGCACCCAGCAAAAGACTGAGGGAACCACACAAAATTTTGTTCATGTACTTACTCCTTGTAAGATAACGCGTCGTTGACGATGCTAATTCTACGGATAGAATCCCAAGCGTCAATAGATCATGGGAAAAATTTTTGGATCTTCGTGAATTAAATTTTTCATTTCCTGAGTACCGAAGTCAGGAAATATCTCAGACACCAGATCCAACAGCAAATATCCACGACCCACAAGGTCCTCAGAAGCTGCTAATTGCATCTGTAAATCCAGTTTTAGAGGCATAGCCACACAGAGTTGATGCACTAGTCGCATCAAGTCGTATTCCCGAATGGAGTTTACCCATTTGCGGGCCTCATCCTCTCCAGCTCTCTGATATAAAAAATCCAGAAAGCTCAGAAGTTTAGCCCTTAACGATTCACTGGTAGGCTCACGAAGTGGTAAACGAAATTCTTTAGGCTCCCAAGTGAAATTCCGATACGCACTGCTTCCAACCAGTTCTTCTTTTAGACGAACTTCCTGCAAACCACGAACTGTGACATGATAGGTCCCATCTTCATTGGTAACACATTTTTCAATATGTCCAATACAGGCTTCCTCAAACAATGGTGGCTTGCCCAAGTATTCAACCTCATGCCCAGAACCAATCACTGCCATACAAATTTTTCTGTCTGATTCCATGCTATCGCGCACCAATTTCAGGTAGCGACTCTCAAACACATTCAGATGCTGGTAAGTTTCGGGTAATAACAAAAGTTTAGACAGGGGAAAAACACGAACCGAACCTTTAGACATTTTGGAGTTCATACAGGTTACGATACAGTTTTAACTTAGAAAATGGCAAGATTTTCCTTAATGGGGAACAGAACCCATCAAGTTTAAAAATTCCTCGGCGGCCGGATGCATGGGGATGGTTACTCCTGTGCGGGCATTTTTTATGGATACAGAAAATTTGGTTTCTGATTGATACAGGTATTGTAAAAAATCCTTCACTTTTTGCTTCTCAGTATTTCTTCTTGTGAGTACAAGAGCTGTCACTCCCAAAGAACTCACATCCATATCCATATTTGGGTATGTATGACGGGCTATTTTGACTGGGATTAGATGGGGAACCCTATTTGTAATCTGGTTTCGCATGAACTCGTTTAGCGATATGAGCCTTAGGGAATGACGATTCATGGCCTCACGGATCGGACTAGCGGGCCAGGCCATCGTCGTAAACACGGCATCCACCTCATTTTGAACCATGGCTTCAATGGATTCCTCAAGTCCAGAATAGCTGTGAATTTGATAGTCCAGAGGAGTGAACTGTAGTCCCTGTAATACCTGCTCGGCGTTTAATCTTGCTCCTCCATGTCTTGGTCCCATGGAAATGCGTTTTCCCTTCAGTTCTGTAATATCCGTGATTTTAGAGGCTTTGGTTACCAGAATCTGAATGGCCTCTGGATACAATGAGCCAACGGCTACAATATCCTGGTGAGCCTCTTTACCTAGTTTCAAATCAAAACCGGGTAAAACCCCATTTATGGCCAAGGAAGTGATATCACTTTGGACAATGGCAAAGGTACTTAAAGACTCAGAAAGGAGTATCAGATTTTCAATACTACCTGAGGTTGCATAGAGCTTTAGGGTCTCTTTTGATTTTTGGTAATTGGTTTGAATCTCTTGACCTATCTGATAATACTCTCCACCTAATCTACCACTTAGAAGTGATTCTTTCCCCTCCATTTGATCAATTTTTAGATGGGTCCTAATCTCAGAAAAACGAAATTCTTCCGTCAGTGTGTCAAGCAAACTATTTTCCTTAAACTGGGGTTTTAGCCTCAGGCTTTTGATGCGCTGCACAGGGTTTTCAGATAAATTCCCTTCTTCTAAGCTCTTAATCCGACTGACTTTGGCGGCTTGAGGTGAATGAGAATCGATAGTCCAAATTCCGTCTTGGCCTTGTTTTTGTACAACACTTCCAAACACTAAAATTTCATCGCCCTTTTTATTGCCGGAAGGCAAAACTCCACGAATACCAGAAACATTTGCGCCCAACAAGGATGCCAAGGAATTTTGGGAGAGATTATCCCAATCTCCCATACTGTAATCCTTCACAAACCTTAGTTTGCAATCAAAATAAACCAGATATTCCTTATGTGATTCGCTGGTTTTTCTGGGATAACTACCCCTGCGCTTAAACTGTGCCATTTCAAAAAGATTAGCTTGAAACCTATCATTTAAAAGACTTTGCACCCCAAGCCTTAACTCATCTTCAGAAAGCCCAGCGCGACAACCACAGAAAAACAGCATAGTTAGGGACAGTACCAAAGCGATAGCTGACTTTATTCGCATCAGTACCCCAATAGACCAATCATAGCTGTGATTACAAAGGCATTGGTAATATCAATAAAAAATGCTCCCACCATAGGAACCACCAAAAAGGCCTGAGGACTTGAGCCAAAACGAGCCGTCAGAGACTCCATAGCGGCTACAGCCGTAGGCGTTGCCCCCAATCCAAATCCACAATGACCCCCTGCCATAATCGCGGCATCATAATCTGCACCCATGACCCGAAATGTCACAAAATAGGAGAAGAGTGCCAGTCCCATTGCCTGCACTCCTAAAAGCAATAACATCGGTACAGCCAAAGCCATCAATTCCCAGAGTTTTAAGGACATTAAAGCCATACATAAAAATACGGACAAAGCGATGGTGCCACATAAATCGATACTTTCCCGATGCAGATTATAAATGCCCGTCAGCTCCAAAAAATTTGTGACAAAAATTCCTACAAAGAGGGCTGACAAAAATACCGGAACAGCCAGACCCAAACCAGAGAGGTATGTCGAGATTACTTCCCCTAGCACAATACAAATTGCCAGGATTAACATGGTTTCCATAACCTTGATGGGAGACACTCTGTCTTCATCCTCTGGATTGTAGGTAATCTGATCCTCTTTAGCTAAAGTTTCATCCACCAAGGGTCTTAATC
Organism: bacterium UBP17_UBA6191; assembly: GCA_002422125.1. Classification (GTDB taxonomy): domain Bacteria; phylum Muiribacteriota; class UBA6191; order UBA6191; family UBA6191; genus UBA6191. The sequence goes on along the minus strand of DITF01000041.1, from coordinate 2,192 downwards.
CCTTTTTATCAATCAGCCTTCTAGCAACTGGCCCGGCAATCAATCCACCCAAAACCAGCCCAAAGGTAGCACAGGCCATGGCAAGCTCCAAAACGGCCTGAAGATTGTTTTGCCTAAGAAACATGGAGGCATAAGTTGCTCCCGTACCATGACCACCAGCTAGGGTTATGGAGCCGCCAATCAAGCCAAACAAAGGATGCATATCCGTGACAATGGCCACTACAATTCCAATCAGGTTTTGTATAAACAAATAAACCGTGACCAAAACTAGAAACAAAAGAACCTTGGGCCCTCCCCGCTTCAGAAGTTTTAGACTGGCCCCCAATCCAACTGTGGTAAAAAAAGCCAGCATCAGAGGGGTTCTTAAATGCATGTCATAATAAAATTCCACCCCTGTCTGGGTGTAAAGCCCAAAGCAAAACAGGGCAAAAGCCATCCCGCCTACGACGGGTTCAGGAATGTTGTTTCTGCGAAAAAAAGCGATTCTGCGATTTAAAAAATACCCCAGAAACAAAACAAGCATAGACAGGCAGCCTGTCTGAATTAAGTCCAGTTCAATTACCATTGGATTGACCCATCATAAATGCTTCCGCTTCAATTTACAAACCACAGACAAAATCTCTATAATACCATCATGCTCAATCCGAATCAGGTTCGTTATTTTCTTATGGTTGTGGAGTGTGGATCCTTTCGCCAGGCTGCCCGACAACTCAGTATTACTCAGTCGGCTATTTCAGCCTCGATTAAAGGCCTTGAGGACTATTTGGGACAGGAGCTGTTTGTCAGAGACAAAAACCGCACCATTCTAACGGAGAGCGGAAAAAAATTTCAGGGATGGGCCGAAAAGTTTCGCCAAGATTTTCAGGCTATGAAACGCGAGTTTAGAAACCCAAGCAGTCAAGAAAAACCCTTAAAAATTGGCGTTGCCAGACCCCAACTTGATTCTATTGTACCTATTCTGGAAAAGCTTTTGGAGTCAGAATCCAAAATCCCCTTTATCCTGCAAAGTTCCTCGGGACAAGCCATTCGTGAGGAGTTAAAACAAGGTAATCTGGATGTGGCCATTACCATCAATGTTGGATCGGATGAAGAAATGGCCGACTATCCTGAAGAAAATACTCATTTTATTCTTAAGGATGAGCTAGCCCTGATTTGTGCAAAGGGCCTGAGTCCAATCACTGATCCTGATCTGAGCCAGTTATCACAAAAACCCTGGATTCTGACCAGTTCCACTCGGTGCCATCTTGAAGAAATGTTTGAAGAACATAACCTGAATCTTATAGTGTTGGCCGAAGTAGACTCAGCAAGAATAATTCCTCGTCTGATCCGCAACACTGATGCCTTAAGTCTTGTACCCAAACAGAGTATTCCGCCCTCTTTGTTACCCGCTGTGCAGTTTATAAACTGTAAGGATCTGCAATATCAATTCAGAATTCAGGCGGCTTTTCAGACCAACCCGCTTTTAGGCAATCCTGAGGCCAGAACCAGATTATTGCAAATCCTGACCGAATTCAAAAAATCACACTACTGTGCTTAAACTTTTCCACCACTCTGAGGCAAAAACTCGCTTAAAACCCTGGGCGTTAGTTACCTCAGGGCTATAGCCAAGATCATTTTTTGCGGCACTCAGATCAAACCAGTGCGCCGTACCAAGTTCCGCGGCTAAAAACCTGGTCATTCTGGGTTCAGACTGGATTCCCAAACTTTTATAGATTCCTTCTAAAAGCGAACCTGCGGCCCAGGCGATAGATACGGGAATTTTTTTGGTAACTCTGGGAATCTTGGCGGCCACAATAAATTCATTCATCCAGTCAAACAAGGGCATGGGCTCATCATTTGAGATAAAATAGGCCTTACCACAAACCACGGAACCTGATACTAGCTTGTCACAGGCCAACAAATGGGCACGGGCCGCATTTTCAACATAGACACAATCCACCAGATTTTTACCGTTGCCCACAATCCGTAACTGCCCGGATCGGGCCCGTTTTATGATGCGGGGAATCAGATGATTATCCCCTTCGCCCCAAATCAGATGAGGTCTTAAGGCACAGGTAAAAACTCCTTCAGTCCCATTCTTTTTTAGAATAAACTGCTCGGCAATGGCCTTGGTGTGCGGATAGTGAGCTTCGTAGTGATGAGGGTATGGCACAGACTCATTGGCACCCTCCATATCTCTGCCATCAAAGACC
>DITF01000119.1 GCA_002422125.1 bacterium UBP17_UBA6191 | reverse complement strand
TAGTCCCTGCCGTTTTTTAATTTCAGTCCGTCCAGATACTCCATCCATTGGGCCTTGGTACGGATCTCTTTGTCTAGCCAAGCCGAAAATGCCAGATAATAAGCATCTTCTAGGATCCTGCTTTTTTCTGTGCCAAGAAACTGATCAAAGGTATTTTGTTCTGATACACAAAATCCTAGACAAAAACTCAAATAGTCTTTTTGGTGCTCACTAATATAAGGCTCAGAAACCATGCCTCTTAACAAAAACAGCCAAAGACTTACAGGTGCTGTTGGACCGTATTCCCGTATCAATCCAGAATATATCTCACTCAACATTTCTTCATTCATTTTCCCCTGTTTTAAAAGGTCCATCCAGGGCCGGGAACGCAAATACCACTGAATCAGATCCTCATCCAGGTAAGTACGAGCTAGATCACAAAAGGAAAAACAGAACAAAAATTTGATAACTCCCATCTCAGGTAGCGTTTTAGCACTATGAGACTGATTACAAGCTGTCTTTAATATAGGGAATATTTGGGAGTAATTGTGTTCCCACCAAGTCATTGCCTCAATCAGCGGTGCAATCCAAATGGAAACCTCTGGTGAAAAGGCCTCATGGTCCAACAAATCGCTCAGAATCCAGGCAAAAAACGGCTCGTCTCGCATCCAATTCATCAGGGGTAGCCCAAATAGATTCAAAAAATCAAACACGGGCAGGTATTGCCTGTCTGTGAAAAATTGAGACGGTCGAATTTTGTACCTCAGACACCAATTTACCAACACGACAAAGTCTGCTCCATCTACAACTGGGCCTAAAACTTTTCCCAGCAACAGGCGATCCGCAAACTGATTCATGGAAGCAGATACACCTATCAATACTCCCGTCTCCAAAGATAGAGCTAATCTCTGAAAATAAACGGGCGCAACACGAACAGCGCTTTCCAATGCGGCTATGGACTCATACACAGTCAGCGAAATCCCAAGGTCTTTGACTTTCCCCCTACAGGTGATAATTCCACTCTTCTTTAATTCAACCTCTGACAAATCTCCCTCAAGCGAAGATTTTAGTGAATCCAGACCGCCTGCATATACAAGGGACAAATGTTTAAGCTCCTGCCCCGGCTTAAAATTCGCTACCCGCAAAAGTTCATCCGAGCAAAGAAAAAAAGGCTGTTTTGTGAGCTGAGGCCAAGGGCTCAGAATTGATAAGATTTTTGCATAGCCATCAAATTGCAAATTTACTCCCGAAGATCCTGAAGTACACTGCCCTGCGCTTGCCCTAGTTTCTGTCTACTCCCTGAATCTAATGCCTCAAGCCTTTGATGAATCTGTTGATTGTGCATTAAATTGTCACACATCTGGTAGCAGTTCATTTTAGAAAAATAGGCATGATCCTTTTTTTCCTTAAGAGACAAATGACGAAACTGCTTATATTTTTGATTAACCCAGATTTCAGAAAAGCGATTTTGCATTATGTTGCCCATAGGGTAATCAACTCCCTTGCAACAGGGAAACACTCCTCCGTCGGCTCCAATGCGTGCAAAGTGCCAACCCATGTAACAGGGCATTTTATCGATAAGCTCCCTGTCATAAAACACATCATCTCTGGTATGGACAAGCCGAGCCTCAAATCCATCCAGATTATCCCAATCTACTGCCTGAGTATGATTGTAAAACCTTTGCCGGATTCTTTTGACTTCCTCTAAAGCTTCAGAACGCATTGCCTCATCCAGTACCAAGTCTTTAGTATCTGGCATGGCATCGACCAATGTAAAATAAACAGAATCAACCGATAAATTGCGGGCCAAATCCCCCATCCGACTGATTTCATGAACATTATGGCGATTGATCACATTTAAGAAGCTAACACTTGGGCTATACATCGGGTTGGATTTTAACTTTTGCACAGATTCCAGGATTGCAAAAAACTGGCCCTCACGGGCTGCCGGGTGCAGGGTTTTATAGGTCTTCTCCGAAGCTGCCCAAAGACTAATAGCAATTTCATCTACGCGACTGGAGGCAATTTCTTCAAGAATTTCATTTTGTAACAAAATTCCATTGGTTGTAATAGCCAGCCAGATTCCCCGCGCCTTAATCTGGCGGATAGCCTCGGGCATCTGTTTATATAAAAGCGGCTCACCGCCACCAGTAAACCGAATTCTCTGCACACCCATATCCGCCAGATCATCAATCAAATATTTTAATGATTCCCAGGAAATACTCTGTTTGTACCATTCTTTGGCGGGGCGATTTTCCTTTTGTAACAGCGGTGAATAGGTCCAACAGGCCAGACAATTGGTATTGCAGCGATTGGTTATGTCAATCACCACATGCCTTGGTCCTTCATAGACTTTTTCCTGAAGAATACCAGCTAGATCCCTATTCTGTTCAAAAAGACTCATAATTTCTGGCCTGAAACAGTCAGATAGTGTCGGTAGACCTCTAAAAACCCTTTCTCAATGGGGTTCAGATCCATCAATCGCTTGTGCATATACTGGTTTCTGGCAATATCATCACAGGACTTATAACAACCCACGGTAGCCGAAGCATCATTGCCAATCAGGGAAAACATGGCATCTTTTTTTTCATAGACCTGGGCTTTGCTTCTGAAATATTTTTGCCTGTTGCTGGACCAGATATCTTTAAAGGACTGGTAATGAATGTTTCCAATCGGAAAGCGATGTGACTTAAGGCAGGAATTGATATCCCCATCAGGCATAACTCTGGCAAAAAGATGGGCTATATAACATGGCAAGGACTCAATAATATTTTTGTCATGTTCTCCCTGATTGGAATCGGAGGATGAAAGCCGTCGCATAAAGCGTTCAAATCCAAAAAGTAAAACCTTGCCTTTATATTTATGATCCTTGGTCTGGGACAAAACCCTTTCACACTGCTCATAAAGCCATTGTCTTTCTTCTTCCAACAAAAGAAGCTGATCCGTCTTGCCTGGAATGGTATCCACTAAAGTAAACTCCACTGACTCACAGCCTGTCTCTATACAAAAATCCAGCATATGATAAAAATCGTCATAGTTCAGCCTAGAAATCACATGATATACCTTGCAGTAGGGAGTGGAAGTCTTTAACTGATTTAAAAGAGTAATGGCTTTTTTTACCTTGTAAAAATCCTTCTCACCCTTATTGGGATGGGTTTTAGAATAAGCCTGAGCTGTTCCAGCCCACATGGAGAGAGTAAAATGATCAATTCCAATGTCTAGGACTTTACGAATGGCCTCTTCACTGGAAAGACGAACAAAATTTGTATTCACATATAGGATCATCCCGGCGTCCTTGATGCATTGCCAGACATCAAAAGCCTGGGGATGCATGGTCGGATCTCCGCCTCCAGCCATATAAATTTCTTTGGTACCAATAGCCTTTAAATCCTGCATGGTTTTCTGGATCACATGCAATGGTAGAGTGTCTTTTTTGGACTGTGGGTCAATCAACAAATCCTCAAGCATTGGTGAATTAGACNNAAGCCACACAGTCATTGTTACATAAATTTGTTACATCAAGCTGTACAAGCTGAGGCCCAATAAAGGACTCCTGTACCGAAAGAACTCCAGCCATTCGTTTGTAGTCGTCCAGGGTGGAGGGCAGTTTTTCCTCGGGAATATCTTCTAGGCCCAAAGCAATCTTTGGCGGTTTTACTTTAGGAAAGAGGGTTTGAAACAACTTCCCCTTGCTTAAAAATTCGAGACGCCCAGTAACCTTTTTTTTTTCACCGATTCCCAGATGATACGCATTCATTAGATTTTTGGCCGTATTAGTCCAGTTGTAGCGGGTTTCAGCCCTCCTTCTGGCCTCATACTGAAGGCTTGCTTTCAAACCGGGGTCATTTAAGATTCTTTGCACCCCACTAGCCAAGGATTTTGGATCTCCGGGTCGAGCCAGAATCCCGGCATTACCATGATCAAGCATTTCCGCGACTTCGCCCATTTCTGAGGCAACTATGGCACGACCGGCAGCCAGATATTCACAAATTTTTAATGGGCTTTTTGTTCTAGTCTGGGGCGTATCTTCAAAAGCGGCCACGCACACATCACTAACCTTTAAAAATTTTGGAATATCTTCATGCGGTACTGAACCCGTAAAAATCACATCATCCTGCAAGCCTAACTGTTCGGCTTCTTTCATCAAGTCCAAAAACTGGCTCCCATTGCCCACCACAAAATAGGTAATATCCTGTCTCTGCTCCAGAAGCAGGGCGGCCATTTTTAAAAACAGAGAACAGTATTGAGCCCCGTGTAACTGCCCCACATAAGTCACCACATTAGGTTTTAACTTATACTGGTCCCGAACTGAAGTCTCATCGACTATGCTCATATCAAAACGGTTCAGATCCCCCCCCACTGGGGCCTCAAAAATTTCTGTATGTGCGATTCCAAGATTGGCTGCCTGCTTCCATAGGGCCTTGGATGCTACAGACACAGTATCCACCAAATAGGGCACAGATTT
>DITF01000055.1 GCA_002422125.1 bacterium UBP17_UBA6191 | reverse complement strand
TCAGGTTCATTTTAGAGATAAGGGTCGATGTAGCTTTGAAAAGAACGGTAAACGCTGTAACCATAGACGGTATTTACACATTCATCACATTAAACCAGTCAAGGATGGGGGCAAAAATACAGTTGAGAATTTGACCACCCTTTGCTCAGTTCATCACACCTATCTGCATCACAGGGAGGAGATTGATAGATCCTTGGTTCTCCTTAGGCAGTTTAGATTGGAGCTGGGGCTCAAGAATTGAGTTCTGGTCGCGTATTGTTTGTATTGGTACGAATTTGTACTGGGGTGCTAGGTGTGGAATGTGAGGGAAAAATGATATGATCCTAAATATGCTTCAGATCAAAAACCCAAACTTCAGCCTGATTACAGACAAGCGGTCTGTTTTGGATTTAAAGGTTACTGATCAGGCTGGCCATATCTTGCACATTGATCTTCGTCACAAATCCCTTTCAGATTTTAACAGTAGTACTGCTGAACCCAAATACAATCGGCTGTGCCCTTCATTGAGGCTTGGAGCTTAGGATGCGCAATTCTAAATCTACACACCAATTTGCGGGCAGATTGTTTGGGTTTATTTTTGGGATTGTCTTTGTCTCTTTGTTTTTGGATTTCATGTTGGGGTTCCACCTACAATACCGTATAGATGAATGTTTGGATAGTGGTGGGGAGTGGGAGTCTAGCGGAGGATATTGTTATTATAACAGAGGTCCGATTGGGCCGCTTATAGGCGAGTGTGTTGCAAAAGGCGGTCAGTGGCACTATCCTACCCAAAATTGTCATCTATCACCAACGGCTACAGCCGAAAAGATGGTGCCGATTTCCACCCCCGAATGATTATCTAACCAATTCTTTCATTTTCCTCATGAGTCTGCATACGATTGGGGAAATGGCGGGTCACTTTTATGGCGGGATCATGGTTTTTGCCAATAACATGGGTGGAAAGGTGGCCGCCATCCTCAAAGGTGTGGAAAAAAGCCACTCCATTGGGCAGACCATAATGTTTTAGCCAGGGAAATTGTCTGGCGGATGCTTGAAGATGTTTGGCGGTGGCATAGGGGGATTGACTGTAGTGAGGCAAGATCACCTGTTCAGGAATTAGACCAAGGGCAGGCATTTTCTGACTTTGAAAGACCTTGCCAGAAAACTGGTGGGGAATCTTGTCAAAGGCATCAGCCATTAAGACTCTTCTTAAGGTTTCTCTGTCTTCCGGTTTGGCATCCTGAAGCATGGAATTAAACATTTCATCCAGCTCTTCTCTGGGAGTGCCTGAGTGCTGGGCCATTTTCCAATAATGAAATACTTCTTCGTAAAAAAGGTTGTGAATGTAAGCATGGGACAAAGATATGGTTCCGGCTGAATATCCCATCAAGGAGATATGTTTTTGGCGAAACAGTTTAATAATGAACCTGTCCAGATTATTTTTTCTTAAAAATCCCAGATAAGGCTCGCAGACACCAGAGCCTAAAACCAACAAGTCAGCGGTTTCAAGAATTTTTTGCAGTCCCTTAATCGAAGGTTCTTTATGAAATTCCAACAAACGGATTGGCTTTTGGGTGAGGTGAGTGTAGATTGCCCGAAATAGTTCCCAGTCATTTTCTGGATTGTTTTGATCCAGGTGGTGGAAGGGGGCAAAAACTATTTGCGGATTTTTCAGACCAAGTTTTTCAAATACCTGAAATTCGGTCTGATGAGTACCCAGCTCGGCTGGTTTGCCTGAACCCATTTGAACGATGTAGTGCTGCATGTGGCACAGGATAGTCGCAATCGGGGTTTAAGCACAAGAGGACAGGTAAATGTATGGAGATGGAATGCAGGATTATATAGCAGATAAGGCTCTTTTGATGATCAGGGAAGCCGCCTTTACGGCCAGAAAAATTGGAGAGTCTGGCCAGTTTAGCGTACAGGAGAAAAGTGCCAATAATCCTTTGAGTGAGGCCGACCTGGAGGCCGATAAAATTCTTAGGGGGCTAGCTGATTTAATCCCTGGTTCTGTATACTATTCTGAGGAAAGAGAGGACGATAATACGCGCCTCAATTCCAATTGGGTTTGGATTGTCGATCCAATTGATGGAACTCTGGAGTTTATTGAGGGGATACCAGAATACGCCGTTTCGGTAGCCTTGGTACACCGGGGAGAAATCTGCTTTAGTGCAGTGGCCAACCCCTATGATGCCTTGTTTTATCGTGTAGGTACTGAGTTGGTTGAGGAAAGATTGGGAGACTATCGTCCTGATTGTCTGGCTCCACTATGTATATCTCGCTCTGAGGCCAAGTCCAACCTTTTTGATAGTTTGTCTGAGCAGATGGATTTGCAGGCCGTTGGAAGCATTGCCTACAAATTAGCCTTGGTGGCTTTTGGGGTCTTTGAAGGCGTAATTTCGTTGCGACCTAAAAACGAATGGGATGTGGCTGGTGGCATTGGCCTGATTCAAGCTAACGGCATGGTGGCCTGTGATCTTTTGGGGCGAATGCCAGTCTGGAATCAGCCGCAACGGGTGGCTGGAGTGCTGGCAGGGGAAAGAAACAAAATAATGGGCTTGATGAGCCAACATCCATTCCTGGGCTGGTTTCGTCAGAAGAACCCCAAATTTGCCCTTTAAGATGGTTTTTTGGTGGAAAAAGATGTGCCACAGCCACAGGTTTCGGTGGCGTTGGGGTTGTGCCAGCGAAAGCCGGAGTTAAGGATATCGTCGTTGTAATCTAAAACCAGACCTTTCAGATATTGGGCATGTTCTGAGTCCATGACAACAGGGATTCCATGGCAATCCAGATTCAGAAATCCTTCGGTGATTTCTTTCACGATATCCATGGTGTAGCTCATTCCAGCACAACCGCCATTACGAACACCCAGCTTCAATTTAGATTCGGCTTTTCCTGATTTATCCAGGATTTGATGCAATTGTTTTACGGCTTTTTCGGTTAATTCCACACTCATTTGAACCCTCATTCTATATAGTACCAATAAAGAACCTATTTATTGATCTTACATCATTTCAGAAGTATACTACAATCAGGACTACTTTTAGTACGGTATAACAAAACAGGATAGGACAGGATAATGGTCAGACTCTCTAAAAAGATGGATTACAGTCTGCTTTTAGTCTCGGAAATGGTAAGACAGGAGCCAGAGGTTGTGTCTGCGGCCATGCTAGCGGACAAGTTCAAATTGTCGCTTGAAATGGTGGCGGCCTTGCTTAAAAATTTGTGCCGCAAGGGGATTTTAGAATCTGTCAGAGGAAAAAATGGAGGCTACAAGCTAGCTAGTGACCCTTGGGAACTTTCGTTGCGCAGTCTTATTGTGGCTGTAGATGGACCATTTTATTTGACGGACTGCACTCAGGACAGTGGCGGAGATTGCCACTATCATGCCCTTTGTACCATCAGCGGGCGCATGAAGGGTGTAAGTAATCGCATAAACCAAATTTTAGAAGAGACCTCCTTAGGGTATGTACTTGGACTGCCAAAATCAGAGCCAGTTACCCCCATGATTCTTTCCTCAAACGAGAGGCAGATTTCAGTATGAAAAAGACGATTTTTATGGATTATCAGTCCACAACTCCCGTGGACAAACGGGTTGTAGAAGCAATGGTTCCTTGTTTTACCGAGGTTTATGGAAATTCCTCGTCTCGGAATCATCAGTTCGGATGGGATGCCGAAGATGCCGTAAAAGCCTCCAGAGAAACCGTAGCTACTTTGATTGGAGCCAAAGAATCTGAAATTATTTTCACTTCTGGGGCTACTGAGTCCAATAATCTGGCGATTTTTGGGGTGGCTGAAATGTATCGGGAGAAAGGGAATCACATTATTACCTGTGCCACGGAGCACAATGCCGTACTTGATCCCTGTGAAACATTGGAAAAACGCGGATACAAAGTGACTCGTCTGATTCCTAAGCCAGATGGCATTCTGGACTTGGAAGACCTTGAGAAGGCCATTACAGCAGAAACCATTCTAGTCAGCATTATGTATGTGAACAATGAGATTGGTGTGATACAGCCTATCGCTGAAATCGGAAAAATTTGCCGTTCCAAGGGTGTATTGTTTCATACAGATGCGACTCAGGCAGTGGGCAAAATCCCAGTATGTGTTGAGAAAGATTCCATCGATCTTTTGTCCATGAGTGCGCATAAGTTTTATGGTCCAAAGGGAGTGGGAGCACTTTTCGTTCGTCGTCGCAATCCTAGAGTGAGGCTTTCTCCATTAGTACATGGCGGGGGTCAGGAAAGAGGCATGCGTTCAGGTACTTTAAATGTACCAGGCATCGTGGGAATGGCTAAGGCAATGGAGCTGTGTATCCAAGAGATGCCCACTGAGACCGCTCGACTTCTGGCTTTGCGCAATCGGTTTGAAACCCAGGTGATGGGAGCTTTGGATTATTGTTTCATTAATGGGAATAAAGACAGAAGAATTGCTGGAAACACCAGTATTTCTTTTGCTTATGTAGAGGGGGAAGGCCTTATGATGGCCATGCCAGAAATTGCGGTTTCCTCAGGGTCAGCCTGTACCTCATCAAGTCTTGAGCCTTCTCATGTTTTAAAGGCCTTAGGCGTGAAAGATGAATTGGCCCATTCTTCCATCAGATTTGGATTTGGGCGGTTTTCCACCGAGGAAGAAACTGATTTTGCAGCACTGAAAGTGGTTCAGGCAGTTAAAAAACTTAGAGAAATGTCTCCATTGTATGAAATGGTTATGGAAGGCATTGACTTATCCACTGTAAAGTGGACCGATCATCATTAATATAATAAGGAGTTAGGACATGGCATATAGTGAAAAAGTGTTGGATCATTACAACAATCCGCGCAATGTGGGTTCTTTGGACAAAACAGCTCTGAATGTGGGTACTGGACTGGTTGGCGCACCTGAATGTGGGGATGTCATGAAGTTGCAGATTCAGATTGAAGGAGACACCATCGTGGATGCAAAGTTTAGAACCTATGGCTGTGGTTCAGCCATAGCCTCATCCTCCTTGGCAACAGAATGGCTGAAGGGCAAAACGGTTACAGAAGCTCTGAGTATTAAAAATACAGATATTGTACAGGAGCTTGATTTGCCCCCCGTTAAAATTCATTGTTCTGTTCTGGCCGAGGATGCAATTAAGGCAGCGTTGGAAGATATTCGGCAAAAACAGGCTGGCGGTCAGCAGGAGTAGTTCATGGCGGTCTCAATTTCTGAACGAGGAGCTAGTGAGCTTCGCCGTATAATGAAGGAACAGAATAGCGAAGATTTATTTTTGCGCATGTCTTTGAAGGGCGGGGGTTGTTCAGGATTTAATTATTTTCTGGATTTTGCCCGCGAGCCCGGAAACTTTGATCTGACATTTGAGTCCAATGGCCTAAAAATTGTGATAGACAAGAAGTCCCATTTATTTATGAATGGGACTGTATTGGATTTTAATGATGGTCTGATTGACAGGGGATTTCGATTTAATAATCCGATGGCCAAAACATCCTGTGGTTGCGGCACCTCCTTTGGTATGTAGGAAGACCCCATGTGTTCAAACTATTGGGAGCCGGATTGGTTGGCTAAGGGACCGATACCAAAATCGCCGTTCCAGATTTTTGGACTCCCATCGGAATATCCAGTAAATCGTGAATTGATCGAAGCTCGTTATCGTAGACTCTCCATGATGGTTCATCCTGATTTTGCGGATAAAAATCTTGATCGGGAGACCGTTTTGAAAATCAGTTCCGAGGTCAATTCGGCGTATCGGCTGTTACGATCGCCGATTCAAACCCTTTTGTTTTTGGCTTCCGAGGTATTTGGTCCCCAGTTCAATCCGGCGGCCACAAAGCCTAAACCTGAATTTTTAATGCAAATGATGGAAAAAATGGAAGAGATTGAAGAAATGGACCCAACGACTGAGGCCTATTTAAATTTTAAAAAGCAAATTCAGGAAGAACAAAACTCCCTATTGGATAAGATACAGGCAGGTTTGCATTTGGTGGATGCTGAGTCAGTATCAAATTTGGTGGCGGAGTTTAATTATTTTGAGCGATTGCGGCTGAATCTGGAAGGAAGATTTGCATGAGTGTGATTGTAGGCATTGATCTGGGAACCACAAACTCTTTGGTTTCAGTTTGTAAGGATGGGGTTCCGGTAGTTTTGACGGATGCAGATGGTAATTGTATGTTGCCTTCTGTGGTGACCTTTGCCGAAGATGCCGTTCTTGTGGGTCACGAGGCGCGGCGGCAATTTCTAAAGTATCCAGAACAAACCATTTATTCCGTGAAGCGACTGTTTGGAAAGTCATACTCCGATCTCAAGGATTCAGTTTCGCATTTACCATTTCAAATGACGGGGGACAATTCCAGCCTAAAGATTAAGGCTGGGGGCAGAGAATTACAGGCCTTTGAGATTTCGTCCCATGTCTTGGCAAAATTAAAAGCAATTGCCGAAAGTTCTCTTGGACAGCCAGTGGAAAAGGCAGTGATCACTGTACCAGCCTGGTTTGATGATGCCCAGCGCAATGAGACCCGACATGCGGCCCGTTTGGCCAATCTGGAAGTGGTAAGAATTTTAAATGAACCAACGGCTGCGGCTTTAGCTTACGGGCTGGATACTAAAAAGAATGGAAAAATAGCCGTGTACGATCTGGGTGGGGGGACTTTTGATGTCTCCATTCTGGATTTATGTGACGGGGTTTTTCAGGTGTTATCTACAAGCGGAGACACTTTTCTTGGTGGCGATGATATGGATCAGGTTTTGGTGGACTGGATTATCCAAAAAGCCGGTCCTGATGTAATTTTGGATGCGGAATCCAGAATTGCCATGAAGTTTGCCGCCGAACAGTTAAAAATTCGTCTGACGGAAAAAGAAGAAGTAGAAGTAAAACTTCATTTCCCCGCAAAAAATCTGAATCTTGATACAGTCATTATGAGAAGTGAGTTTGAAGATTTGATCAAGCCCTTGATTAAGAGGACGATTAAAAGCTGTCAGACAGCCCTAAAAGATTCAGGTCTGGAGCTGTCGGAAATCACTTCTGTGGTTCTTGTGGGAGGTGCGACCAGAGTTCCTGCCATCAGAAAAGCCGTTAAGGAATATTTTGAGAAAACACCATTTACGGGAATTAACCCGGATGAAGTGGTGGCGCTAGGGGCATCCGTACAGGCTTTGGTTTTATCTGGTGGTAGAAGAGATGTATTGCTTTTGGATGTGATTCCCTTATCGCTTGGAATTGAAACTCTAGGCGGGGCGGTCACAAAAATTTTACTGCGAAACACCACGATTCCCGTGTCGGCGACCGAGGAATTCACCACTTCTGTCGATAATCAGACGGCCATTACGGTTCATGTTCTTCAAGGAGAAAGGGAGCTGGTTGAGGATTGCCGCTCACTGATTCGTCTCAAGGTGAAAAATTTACCACCTATGCCTGCGGGGCTGCCTCGACTTCAGGTTTCGTTTACAGTTGATGAAAATGGGGTTTTGTCGGTTAAGGCAATGGAGACAAGATCTTCACAATCAGCTTCTGTGGAAGTTTTTCCAAGTATTGGACTGTCCCTAGATGCTGTAGATAAGATTGTTGAGGAGTCCATTGATCACGCTATGGACGATTTTGATGTACGCATGCTAGTGGAGCTTCGCAATAAGGCAGAGCGAATTATTGTGGCTACTGACAGGGTCTGGGTTAAGGCACAATCCCTCATGAGCAATAAAGATATTCACGAACTCGAAACAGCACTTAACGAAACCAAAATGGCATTAAAGCGGGGAGAAAAAGACAAGGAAAAGATGCAGAATCTGGTAGACAGATTAGGGGACTTAACCCGCCCTCTGGCGGACAAGATATTCACAAGTGCCACAGAAGATGTGTTGGTTGGTAAATCTGTGGCTGAGATTTAGAAGGACTCATGGCAGAAATTATTTACGAAGAAGACGGAAAGCAGCCCTTACATATCCAAACTGAGAGCGGGAAAAGTGTCATGCATACACTCTTGGAAAATGGAGTGGATGTCGAGCATGCTTGTGGGGGCTTTTGCGCCTGTTCCACCTGTCATGTATACATTCTGGATGGGGCAGAAAACCTCAGTGAACAACAAGATGAGGAGTTTGACAGGTTGGATCGGGCCAAAGGGGTCAGTTTAAAATCCCGATTGTCCTGCCAGGCTTTAGTCAAGGGTGGAACCGTCAGGGTAAAAATTCCCTGATTTAGGGCAGGAGGGACAATGAAACTCGATTGGAAAGATACAGAAGAAATTGCAATTCAGCTTTATGAAAAAGAACCATCCCTTAATCCACTTACGATTCGATTCACGGACTTACGCGATAAGGTCATGGATTTGGAAGAATTTGTCGGTCGTCGTGAAGATTGTAACGAAGGAAGACTCGAAGCAATTCAGATGGCATGGCTAGATGAGTATCAGAGTAATGTATAATTATCCATGTGAATAATGAAGACTGGCTTGAAGATACCGATTGGTTGGAGGAGGGAATTTCCCATCCCTTCACTGTTCGCACTTCCGCCAGTATTCATGATCAAAAACAATTTCAGATAAAACTGGATTATGATCGCACCTTGCTGCCGGGGGATCTGCGCAAGGTGGTTAACATGGAGGCCTACTTTTTTGTGCCGGTCTCTATGGGAATTACCTCGAGGACTTATTCCAAAGAGCAGTTCTTCTCGTCCCTGACCAATTATTTACGCATCAAAACGCCGCGCCGCCCCTATTGGTTTGAGGAGACAGCATCGCTTAGCATTCCTTCGGCAGATGCTTATTTAAACCTAAAGGCCAGCACCAAGGAAAGACAGGCTGTAGAACCATTGGTTATTCAGGACACCAAACTATTTGGCTGTTATCTAAATACGGTCATGAAGAGTTTGCAGATGCTTTTGCTGCATCAAGAGACTGGCTCACAATCTGGCAATCCCGAGTTCGTAAAATCCTTCCGAAAGCGGCTGGAGAGGCTGTTTGGGCGCATCCAGATCTTTCGACAGAAATATGTCGGGGGGGTACAAAGATTTGCTTCACTGGCAAGCCCTGATGTCAGAAAAGTGTTTCTTTTGATGGATGAATACCTGTCCTACAGAGTTGAGAGCTGGCTTTTGGATTATCTGCAACATTTGGAGCCATTGACTGAGGATTGGGCTGTGGGACTTAGAGAGTATCTTGGGAAATCGGTAGAAAAGGAAGTTTTTTACCGCCAGCGATACATGATTGCCGAAGACAATCAGTTGGTCTTATCCAAAACTCGTGGCCCTCAAGCTCAGGAACAGGTGCAATACCGTTTGGGCCTTTTGAAAAAATATGTTTATCAGGTTTTGTATCTGGAGCAGGAAATTGTCCGTCGCGATAAACTGTTTCTTAATTTTATGGCCATGATTGGGGCAGCCCTTGCCGCCACATTTTATGGACTGGCCACTTTGCAACAGATGAGTCTCATTCATCAGGCGGAAAATTTTTGGAGGCTGGCGGCCATGTTTGTGGTAGGTATTTTAGCCTATGTGGCCAAGGATAGAATCAAGGAACTGTCACGGGAGTATTTTTTTAAAAAGCTTCGGAAGTATCTGCCAGATCTGGAATATAAAATAGTCTACAGCTATCTGGATATACGGGGTCAACAAGAGAATGTCACTGTTGGAAATCTGGCCCAATATATGCAATTTGTGGGCCGAGCCTTGGTGCCGGCAGATATTTTATATTTGCGGGATTTGGAGAGTAATTTTGATCTGGAACCGGAGAGGCAGGAAGAGGTGTTTCATTTTCATCGCCGCTTTGAAATGCAGCCAGACACGGAGGATACAGATTCGCATAATGTGGAGCACATTAAGGAAGTGTTGAGGTTAGATGTCTCAGAATATCTTAACAAAATGTCGGATCCAAAACGGAGCTGGCAGTATTGGGATCTAGAGAAGGGGATTGTTAAAGTTGATGCCCCCAGGGTTTATCATCTTAATGTTGTGATTCGTTATACAGTGACCCGATTTCGTGAAGATGGTACAAAAATTCGTCACATTGAGTACCAGAGGTTGAGATTAGTCATGAACAAACAGGGTATTTTAAGGATAGATTCTGTTTTGGAAAAGGGTGAAATCGCCATGGAAGAAGTGTTATGAACATTGATTGGTCCCAGGCAATCATTGGAATTGGAATCTATTTGTTTTCCCTGCGCTTATTGCATTCAAATCTGTCTCGGCCAGCCGCGATTAGAATGAAACCGATTCTGGATCGATACATCGGCAGTCCCTGGAGTTGTTTGGTTGCAGGAGTATTGCTGACTCTAACTGTTGGCAGTGATTCTGTGGCCGTGATTGGGGTGTTGGCTGTCTTTAATGCATCTCTGATCTCGTTGGAACAGGCCCTATTTTTGACTTTTGGAGCTGGAATTGCCAGTGTCCTGGGGCATTTACAGCAGGGTCCATTTAGTTCGGGCGGGCTCTTTCTGGTAATGCTGGTGATGGGAATATTGCTTTTGTGGATCCGCAAGGGTGTTTTTGCGGACATGCTGGAAATGCTCATGGTTCTTTGCATTTGCCATATTGGACTAAATCAGATCGCTATGTCCTTTCGGGCCTTGCAGGGTGAGGGTTCATTTTTCTTTGAACTGATTCGTCAGGTGGGTGACAAGGGCTTAATCGATCAGATTCAGGTATTCTGGGGCGGATTTTTAAGTTCACTCTGTTATCAGGAAGCTGGTTCCATATTTTGGATTATGAGCCTTAATTTTGATTTGGACTTTGCCATGTCATCTCTTTGGATTCTTGGTTCTAATATGGGAGCCCCTCTATTAGTAGCTATTGCCCTGCTCGAATTTCAGGGCGATGGTCGTCGCCTCGTGCTTGCCTGGTTTTTGATCAAATTCAAGGGTGTTTTGATGACCTGGTTTTTCCTGCCCTACTTTTTGACTTTTGTGGATCTTGTGATTCCGGGGGAGTATCTAGGGACAGGTTTGTGGATGCATTTAAGCGGTGTTCAGGGTTTTTTGAATTTATTCACAGTCTTGTGGGGGCTTCTTTTTGCTCATTTACTGCTGAGGCTGGTTGAGATCATTTTACCAACTATCATGGAAGATGGCATGACAGAAAGGCCTCCTCTGGTTTTAAGGATGCTGGCAAGCTCCCCTGAAAGAGCCCAGAAGGAAAGTACGGCCCAGCTTGAGAAACTAAAAATCCTGACCAAAAGCATATTTGATCAAGCCCTGGAGATGCTTTTGCACAAGGATGCGGTTGAAAAACATTCCCGGCAAAAGAAGTTTCAGATCCGTACCTGGCATAACCGAATTCGCAGCATTCGCTACCTGATTTTCTTTTCATCACAAAGGATTCTCCCCATCCAACAAGAAATTCAGAATAGGCAAAGACTAAAACTTCTAAACGATTTAGATCATATTTTTCAGATTTCCATTCGTATGCAGGATAATTTAGAGCAGCTTCCGCATGTTTCGCAAAAAGGTTTGCCATTGGAGCTAAACCACCAGCTTCAGAAACTTCAGCAACCGCTCAATGAAATATTTTTGATGGTTTTGGCGGGACGATACCGCGAGAGCGAAGCCCCGATACTGTTGCAAAAAGGACTGGATGCATTGGATAAAGCTGTGTTTGAACAGTTAGGAAAACGGCAGTTTGACTGCCAGGAAGCAGTAGATTGGTTGCATCAGGTTCTGGGGGATTTAAGGAAACTGGTAGATGTACTTATGCGCCAGTTAAATTCCTACATGCCAGTAGAAGAACGGGATTCTTAATCTTCCACAAAAAAGCTGATACAATATCAATCCTGAAAAACCAAAGGAGAATCATGTCTGTATTTAAGGCCTATGATGTGCGCGGAGTATATGGAGAGGAATTGAATGAGGAGCTGGCCTACCGAGTTGGGTATTTCTTGCCAGAGCTTTTACAATCTGATCATGTTTTGATCGGCCGGGATGCCCGGTTATCTTCTCCCTCTCTGTTTGAGGCAATGTCACGAGGAGTGATGGATGCCGGTTGTGATGTATGGGATATTGGGATCTGCACCACCCCAACTGTGTATTATGCAGGACCATTTTTGGGCGCACGGGCCTGTGTCATGATTACGGCATCACACAATCCGCCTAAGTATAACGGGTTTAAGATTTCAAGAGAGCTGGCTAAACCAGTTGGCAAAGAAACGGGCCTGATGGATTTGGAAAAACTTTGTCAGAAAAAACCAGAGCCAATCGCCAACAAAGGTAAAATAATTACTCACGATATTCGTGAGGGATACTTGGATTTTGTTCGCAAGTGGCAAAAACCTTTAAATGGTCTCAAGATTGTTTTTGATTCCTCCAACGGGGTTGAAGGTTTGTACTTAAAGGATATTTTTGACAAATCCGGGGCTGAGGTACATTACATTAATCTTGAAGTAGATGGGACTTTTCCCAATCATGAACCAAATCCCCTAGAGGTAGAAAACTGCCATCAGCTTATGGCTAAAGTGAAAGAAGTCAAAGCTGATGTGGGAGTGATTTTTGATGGGGATGCCGATCGCTGTATTTTTGTGGATGAAAAAGGGCAGTTTGTATTTCCTGATATCGTCATGGGTATCATGGCCAGAGACCTCTTGAAGAAGCGACCTGGGGTTGTGGGTTATGATGTCCGTTCCTCTCGCTCAGTAACAGAAGAGATCAAAAGACAAGGTGGAGATCCTAGAATTTGCCGCGTAGGGCACTCGTATGCAAAAAAGTTACTCAGGGAAACCGATGGAACTTTTGGTGGGGAACTGGCAGGTCATTATTATTTCAGGGATAACAACTACTGTGACTCCGCCCTGATTGCAGCCTTGGTGGTATTGGGAATTTTAGCCGACAGTAAAAAAGCTGGCAAAGAGAGCATGTCAGAAATGATAGCTTCCATTACCCGCTATCATTATTCTGGTGAAATCAACTTTAAGGCCGAAAACAAGGACGAACTGATTCAGATTGTATCCGATCACTTTAAGCATTTTGGCGGTGAATCCAGTGATCTGGATGGGATTCGGGTGGATTTTAAAGATTGGTGGTATAACCTTAGAAAATCTAACACTGAGCCTTATTTAAGACTGGTTACAGAGGCTAGTAGTAAAGAGCAGCTAGATGCCAATATTCGTACAATTACTGAGTTGATTCAGAAATTTAAACGATAGGCTGTGTCTCGCAAGCTATTGATTACTAATATGGATTCTCCCCTGTCCCGCGATCTCGCCAAGGGATTTTTGGGACGGGGTTGGTCTGTCATGGGATTTGGGCTTTTGGAGGCCCAACTGGGTTCGCTTAAAGCACAGGAAGGCTTCAGCTTTCAAAAAGTGGATCTAGTCAAACATAATATTGTACGCTCCTGGTTGTATGGAATCACTGATGTTTTGTTTGTGGAGGGCGGTAAACAGGTTCAGGAACGCATGGACAAGGTGTATCAGTCTATCCTGCATCTGCGCTCCAAAATTCCTCGAATAGTCCTTCTATCCACCAATCAGGTATTTAATGGTATGGGCCTTTGCCCCTTCTCTGAGAAGGCTGAAATTGTGGATACTGAGGAGATGCATCCACTTAGGGGTGCTGAGATCATGATTACCAATTATGCTCAACATCTGGATACTCCAGCCTGTATTGTAAGGATTCCTCGTATTATCGGTGGTAGTTTTACGGATCCAGAAATCAAACGATGGTTATCATCGCTTAAGAAAATGCAGGAAATTCAACTGCCATCAGAAAATCAGAGCCTGTTTCAGTTTATCAGCCCAGAGAGATTGTTGGGTTCCTTGTGCACCTTATTGGATTCTCGTTGGAGTAACCTAGAGATTTTCCATGCCAGTAGTTATTGTAAAAGAGTGCCGGAAGCCTGTCAGGAATTTCTTTCTGTACTAAATCCAAAGTGTCAGATTGTTACGGCGGTTGGCCCTAAACAAAAACTTATCAACTGGTTATCGACATTTTCACAGGTGCGCTCATTTTTACTGGATAAGGATTTGTGGATGGACTATAGTTTTTTGGAGCAGCCAGTATTAGAAACAGAAGATTCAGACCGTTTGTTTAAGCCAAGCCCAGAAGTCTTGAGTAAATTATTGAAATAGGCAGATCGGGAACTGGCTCTAGGAGTGATTACTTTGGGTTGTGGTGATTCTGGCTTGCAATCGGGCCTGGGATGCCTCAATTTCTTCTTCCGTCATAGATAGTAGTTTACCCAGAACCCGTTTTCTGGCCGTCATCAGTTGGGCCTGTTTGTATTCATGGTGCGAGGCATCACCATGCTGGTTTTGAATCCAGGCTTCCCTATCCATTAGCTGTATTTCAAAGGGGAAAAAGAAGCGCATTTCTTTTTTAGTTGACTCCAAAATGGACTCCACCTCATCTATTAAATGGGGGCTGGATTTTTCCCGAATCATTTTTTCTTTTAATTCACTAAGCCGGGTGTAGGTTGGATTTTGGAAGCGAACCAGATGTCGACAGGTGAACTGAATGGCCTTAAAGCCACCTAAAGTGTGAGGGTTAATCTCCTGAATTACAGGGTTATCGATTAAAAAATCGGTACGGTTGAAAACTCTTTGCGTTTGCTCTTCGATTTCTTCCAGACTAATGATTCCGGCAGAAAACTTTTTTAGCAGCCGATTCATAAAAATCTGATATTTATCCAAATTAAGCAGAGTGTTTTTTGATCTGGTGGCGGCTATGTTTGAAATTACTACAATTTTGGTTTTTGCCAGGTAGGAAAATGCGGCCACCGTATCCGTAAAATTCACAGCTACCATTCTGACCCCAATGCGGTCATGGATCGCAGCCGATGTGTTTTCTGCCTTATGCAAAAGTTTAATCAGTCGGGAGTTGAAGTTTTTTTCCTTTTTGACTTCAAAATGATGTAGGGGGATGAGGTTGTCCTTATCCTGCCCCAGATAGATTTTGTTTTCTGAGTCCACAAACAGATGGCCATCAAAGCGCTCGAATATCTGTCTTCTGGCTTCCTGAAAGTAGTCAATCAGAAAGTCATTTTCCAAGTGCAAAATGGTGTGGCAGACCTTGAGCATGGCACAGGCCCAGAGCTGAATTTTTCGATGAAATGCCTTGGGATTTGCCCAGAACACAAGCTGTCTCATGTCCGTACATTTACGAATCGGTTCGGGAATTTCCAAGCGTTCGGGAAAGGGGTCAATCAATTGCTCCTGAACAAATTCAAGGCCTCGATTGTAGGCTTTAATCAGGAATTCCTGATGTTCAGGATTTGACCAGTCATATCCGTATCTGGAGATAAAGTACTCGGCTTCTTCCACCGAACCAATGGCCAGATAAGGAGTGTCAATTGAGGATTTTCCCATAAAGGCAGCTCGGATCAGCCTCCAAGGGAAAAAGCTGTATTTAGAAGATTGTTTCATCCAGTTTTCCAATCAGTGCGAATACCTGAAGTTTAGCAAGAATCATATCCTTTAGTACAGAATAGTACTGGTACAGAGCCTTGCGGTAGCTAATTCTGACTTCCAGAAGTTCTGGTCTTAGAATTCGGTTCTGTCTGAATCGTTCTTCCCCCTCAAACAGTATACTACGGGCCAGTTTTAATTGTTTTGCATTTGCATCTACTCTGTTTTGTCCCTCGACATACTTTTGAAATGATTCCTCTAGATCTACCCTAAGCTGACTCATTATTGAGTCTTTTTGATGTCTAAGTATTATCTGTGAATCTGACTCAATTCTTCTTTGATTTCTGGTTTTTTTCCCATCCAGCACATTTAGTCCAAACTCTACACCCACAAGCCAACGCACCTCATCGGCAGCCGTTTGTTCATTGTGTCTGGCGTAGGTGGCCTTGCTTAAAAGATCAACTTCAGGCTGTTGGTTGGTGTTGACAATCAGATGCCGCTCGCGGTTAATCTTTTCTTTCAATTCCAGTATTTTTACTTCAGGCGAAAATTGTAAAAGTATGGCCCATAGTCCCGCGAGAGGTTCACTTAAGATTTTGGTTTTGGCTTGTTTCAGCAGTCCATATTCGATATTTTCTTCCAAACCGATCTGATGGCGGAATCTCGACCTGAGGTTTCGTTCCTGGATACGCTTCTGGGTTAGTTCATCTTCATTTTGCCTAAGTTCCAGTTGAAGCTTTAAAAGTTCCAAGGGCATTCTGTCATCACGGTTAACCCTTGCTGCTTCGCTGACCTTTTCTTTGGTGGCTTCTACTATTAGCTCCATCAGGGAGATTTCTTCCCGTATTTGAATCTGGTTCATAAAAGATGTGGAAATTTCCAGCAAAAGTTTCATTTGAGTCTGTTTTGACTCCCACTTTGAGATGGCGGTTTCGTATTCGGCAATGCGATTTTTGGCAAAGCCTTTCCCGCTATCATAGATGGGAAGGCTGATTTCCATTCCGGCATAAAATGAATTTTCCAGATTGGTAAGATCCATTACCCTGCGACTAGTGGCGTTTCTTGGATCCTGACCGGAATTGTCGGCACGGTTATAGCCACTAATAACATCTACATTGAGCTTTTGAAAGTCTGTAGCTAAGCGCTCACGGTTAAGATAGATCCGTTGCTCGATCTGCGACTGTTTTATTTCTCGGCTTTGTTCCATAGCCATCTGGATAACTTCCTGTAGCGAATAAGAGCGCGTCCGGTTGGAAGGGTCCTCAAGCTCGATTCCAGAGCTGCCAATGGTAGCGCCAGCTAAAGCGGAAGTCCTTGAGGTTTCTCTAAGGGGGTTAAAGTCTCCCCCAATGGCTTCAAGCCGGGCTTCTCTCTCTTGAAGAATTTTGTCTTCAATACCACTGTTTGCCCAAGGCGAAACCAGAGCCAGCAGAAAAACTAAGAGACGAGATATCATGATGCCTGTGACATCGACAAAATGTAGACAATTTTTGAGAAAATTGGCCGTAACCGGTATAAATAAAAAGACTCTGCACCCTAGAGTGCAGAGTCCATTTTTTGCAACTTTGCTAATTAATAGCGATTGCTTCGTTGGCCACCGAAATCGCCACGACCGCCGCCGCCACGAGGGCCGCCGCTGTTGCCGCCACCGGTTCTTGGTCCGCGAGGACCGCCACCGCTACTGCCGCCACCTTGAAAAGGTGCTCTTTCAGTTCGCTCACGGGCTTGGTTTACCACAAGTGCTCGGCCTTGGAAGTCATTACCATTGAGGCTGTCGATAGCTTTTTTAGCCTCATCATCATTGGGCATTTCTACAAAACAAAAGCCCTTGGACAGACCACTGTCACGATCAGTAACGATTTTAACAGCAGACACTGCACCGAAAGCTTCAAATTGTGCACGGATGTCCATTTCCTTGGCGCGATAGGCAAGGTTGCCAACATAGATATTCATCAGAAAGACTCCTAGTCGAACTAAATCTCTGATTGAGTTCGAAGAAAAAGGGATTTACCCTAGAAAAATTACCAGATGAATCTGCTTCTGAAACGGACCTAAGCCCTCGAAGCAGGAATCACCACCTGAACTATAACATATGGTACAAGGATTGCATAGTGCGATCAGGAATTATCTTGTTTTACACCAATCAATTGCATTAAATATTTTTCCATTAACTCCATTCGACTCAGGAGAGGCTAGATAGACAAACAGAGCTTGAATGGACTCTGCATCCATGCCAAGAGCCTGATGAACAGGATCATAAAAGGGGCTGGACTCATCCTGCATGATTCCATACGGATTTATAATATTGGTGCAGACATTGTGACTTTCGTATTGCCGGGCCAGCATTAAAGCCAGTCCCTCCTGGCCAAGTTTAGATACATGGTAGCCAACTCCGGCCTTTTCATTGGCCTCAATTGAGGAGGAGCTTACACAAATAATTTTTCCGTAGGCTTGTTCCACCATATTTTTTAGTACGGCCTGCAATACATTAAAAGTCCCAATCAGGTTAATATCTACGATTTCTCGAAAAACCTGGGGCGAGGTATCCAGAACATTTTCTTTGCGCCCATAGATGGATGCGTTGTTCACTAACACATCAATGCTGTGAAATTCATGCATTACCTTGCGCACAAAGTTGGCAACCTCAAGAGGCTCGGAAATATCACAGGGGCACCAAAAAAAACGCCCGTCAAATTCTTGCAAGGCATCGTCGAGTTTTTTCAAACTGTCCTGATGTCTGCCACAAATGGCTACTCTGGCACCTTCTTTAAGGTAGGCTTTGGTGATGGCAAGCCCTAGTCCACGGTAGCCCCCGGTAACAATAATATTTTTGTCCTTAAGCTTCATGGTCGCATAATACTACAGATCTTGCTCTGATGCGGCCCCTGTGTTTCAATACTCTCGTATTGATTCAAAAGGAGAATTCCCATGGAAAATGTGGTCATTATTGGACACGGGCCTGCCGGCCTTACTAGTGCAATTTATTCAGCCCGAGCGGGATTGGCCCCTCTGGTTCTGTCTTCTAGCGCCGAATTAGGACAATTGGATCAGACTACCGATGTAGAAAATTTTCCGGGATTTCCTGATGGAATCATGGGCCCAGATATTATCGTAAATATGCATAAGCAAGCCGAGCGCTTCGGGGCTAAGTTTCAAACTGCCCATGTTGATAGAATCACTGGTGACGGTCCCTTTACTCTGCACACAGGTTCAACTCAAATTCAGACCAAAACTATTATTTTGGCAACTGGTGCCAAACCGCGACGACTAGGAATCGAATCTGAATCCAGGCTATGGGGGCATGGGGTAACAGCCTGCGCCGTCTGTGATGGCTTTTTTTACCGCAACCGTGAAGTCATTGTGATTGGCGGCGGTGATAGTGCCTGCGAAGAGGCCACCTATCTAACCAAATTTGCTTCCAAGGTTTATCTGGTTCACAGACGCGATCAGTTAAGAGCTTCTAAAATCATGGCACAGAGGGCCATGAACCATCCCAAGGTGGAAATGGTCTGGAATTCTGAGGTTCATGAAGTTTTGGGCAATCCCGAAGATGGAGTGGTGGGTGTTGTATTAAGAGATACAAATAATGGCTCCACCCGTGAAATGAAAATTGACGGAGTCTTTTTGTCCATCGGACATATTCCCAACACCGAACCATTTAAGGATTTGGTTGAAAGAGACAGTGAGGGCTACATTATTTTGGAGCAAGGAACCACAAAAACCTCCCGACCTGGTGTATTTGCAGCCGGTGACTTGCATGACAAGCACTATCGCCAGGCCATTACTGCGGCTGGCTTTGGATGTATGGCAGCTTTGGACGCTGAAAGATTTTTGGCTAGTCAGGGAAGTTAGAAGCAGCTAGGAGTTTTTCAACGGGCCTGCCATCAGAAAAACTCCAGTTACTCAGTCTTTTGAGAGTGGGTAGCCAAGCTTGTCACAAACTTTGTCTTCTACGGTTCTGTAGTTTCCCAAACCATGCATTCCAATAGGTTCGATTGGAGTTGTTATTTCATTGTTAAACTCATCGAAATAATCAGTCCGATTGGCATGAACAGGCCATCTAAAGTGGTGTTGCGGGAGTCTGTACTCAGGATGTACTTCCAGATCCAGATGGGCCACAGTTTCAAAAAATCCGCTGGACCAACCGAGGTTGTTAATTGCCTGAGGAGGCAGAAGCAATTTTTTTTTTGAAAAATCTGGGTGATCATCCTTATTATTCCCAAGATGATCATAAATATAGACTAGAGTTACATTTTCCATGCTCACAATTTTCATGGTAGTACACACCACCATCCCAAATCTGTATTGTTCCGGTTCAAATATAAGTTGAAACACAAATACATCTCCTACCTCAGGCTTCTTACGGGATTTTTTT
This sequence comes from bacterium UBP17_UBA6191, assembly GCA_002422125.1. Classification (GTDB taxonomy): domain Bacteria; phylum Muiribacteriota; class UBA6191; order UBA6191; family UBA6191; genus UBA6191. The sequence continues at coordinate 437 of DITF01000055.1, read as the reverse complement.
AGGAATACCAAATTCATCTAATAACCCTCTCTGTTCCAGCCAGTCTTTGGCAAATTTGTGGAAGTGTTCGTAGTCCATATTCTTTAAGGAAATAGAATGCTTTTTGTTTTCCATGCTTAAGTCCTTCTTGCGGTGAAATCCTTGCACTTCAAAGAGTATTCTTCTCTGGTTCTGGGCCTTCATGAACATTTTCTAATAGATGGGTGCTGCCGGACGAGCGGACGAGGCGGCCTAGTGCATATCCTACTTCAGCCTAATCTAAGACGATTTAAATGCTCTATGCTTGGAGCTGTTTCAAATTTAAGTAGGCAAATCCAGATATGTGGGGATTGTCAACATTCTGAAGGCTTTGCAATTCATTTATTGCAGCTTTCGGATCTGAAAAGTATAAATATGATGCGGCCCAGAACCTTACCGCTGGTTCCACATGGGTTATC
>DITF01000318.1 GCA_002422125.1 bacterium UBP17_UBA6191 | reverse complement strand
CACGGGGATAGACTCCACTGTTCCAGAGCTTACACCCATTCTGAGCTCCCTATCCATATCAGTGGTGCTGTCGTGATCAAACTTCTTTCCGATAGATGCCTGCAAAATCTTGTTCACAGCCCATGCGCAGGCCAAATTGCCCCCATCAGGCCCATTGCGGGAACTCATATTGTCCACTGCACGAACCGTTGCCTGATGAATTTTGGCACTATTGCTTCCTGCTGGGGCAGTTCCACCCGTAGACTCATTGTTGCTCGAAACTGCAGGGCCTGAACCCAAGTCAGTCTGCGCACCTCTCCAGTCCGTATTAACCTGTCCCGAATCGCCTGTCGCACCCTGCTCACAGCCTGCCAGAAAAAAGACCATCAATACCAGACTCAACACAAGTTTTAAAGTATTTGTTCCCGAACCATACTTCATGCGCACAACCCCTATCGTATCAACTGCCATGATCAAGCATAAGAACAGTTATGAAAAGCGTCAAGTCCAAGAAAATAACAAAGGCCCGCTAACGCGAGCCTTTGTCTGAAAGTGGATGATAGCGGATTCGAACCGCTGACCCCATGCTTGCAAGGCATGTGCTCTACCAGCTGAGCTAATCACCCNNGCTTATCAGGCGTACGCTCTAACCAGCTGAGCTATATCCCTATACCCAAAGGCCTAAGCCTCAGGAGAGAGGCAGATTATCAGATTGACCGTACTCTGTCAATACTACAATTGGTTAAAATATTTCATGACAAGCTTTTGACAGGTTTAGACAGATTCATGACCTCAATCTACGATTTTCAATGATATACTCAGAGCCTGAATTGGAGGTTCAGTTTATGTCCAGCTCCTGTATCTATGGCTCACATCGGGTATTGTCTCCCACTGGCTCCCTGCCTCAGGGAGCATGGAAATTAGATGCCTCTTTACCAATTCGCCACAACGAAATTTTGCTAACGGTGGACACCTTAAATATTGACTCTGCATCTTTTCATCAAATGATGCAACAGGGTGGCAGTGCTGAGGCCGTGTGTCAGACAGTTCTCGACACAGTGGCAGAAAGAGGCAAGCAGCACAACCCTGTAACCGGTTCTGGGGGAATGTTATTAGGCACCATAGCTGAAATTGGCAAGGACTGGCCAAACCCGCAAAATCTTCAAATCGGAGACAGGATTGCCACATTAGTGTCCCTTTCCCTGACCCCACTATTCATTCAAAAGATAATCGGGGTGAGAGCGGATAGAGACCAAATCCAAGTGGAAGGCCATGCCATTCTTTTTGCCACATCCAATCTGGCTCACATCCCTGAAGATCTCCCCGAATCCCTGAGTTTAGCTGTCCTTGATGTTGCCGGGGCACCTGCCCAGATGTTAAGGCTCGCCAAACCTGGCTCTACCGTTGTAATTGTAGGAGCTGGAGGTAAATCTGGCCTGCTTAGTTGTGCCGCGGCCCGCAGTGTTTTGGGTAAATCTGGCCGACTGATTGGAATTGAACCAGGAGCAAAAGGCAGACAACGCCTGGAAGAACTTGGTTACTGTGATGAAGTGCTGAATCTGGATGCCACCAATGCCCTGCTAGTGCAAAAAACCATTCAGGAAGTCACCTCAGGAAAAATGGCAGATCTGGTAGTAAATGTAGCCAATGTTGAAAATACGGAAATGTCCTGTGTGATGAGCACCCATAATAAAGGCATGGTATATTTTTTCTCAATGGCGACTAGCTTCACCAAAGTGGCTTTAGGAGCAGAAGGAATTTCATCTGATGCCACACTTTTGATTGGCAACGGCTATTCCCCCAACAATGCCGATATTGCTCTGGATGTACTGCGTTCTGACCCCAGATTAAAAGCCATGTTCACAGAACTTTATGCCTGAAATTCATGCCTTTATCGGATCGGATAAAAACGCCGGTAAAACCACTGCTCTTTTATACGAATACCAGAAGTTTCGCTTGCAGGGAAAACAGATCGTACTAACAGGAATTGGTATCAACGGGGAGTCTATTGATGCCTATGATGGACACAGTAAACCCACAATTCTGGCTCATACAAACACCTATGTTATCACCAATCCTGAGTCCGCCAACCTCTTAGGCCCCTTAATCGAAATTGTGAAGCACTTACTGCCACCCCGGTACAGCCGTCCATTAGTGCTTATAAAAATGCTGGCCCCGGCAGAAATCCTGATTCAGGGACCAAACGAAAAATGGGAATTTCAACACTTAAAAGAAGATGTGAATTCCATCCTGCCGCACAGCCTGATTCTTTTGGACGGTAGTATTGACCGACAGTTTCTGGGGCACTCAGATATTTGCGACTATCTTTATTATTGCCTGTATTCCAGCCATCGAATCCCCCAGAGAAACAAGGCTAAATCTCAGATGCGCTCTCTGTTATTACCGCTTTACAACAGATCTTTACCACCCATTCCCAAAGGATCTAACTGGTGTGGTTGGGATGTAAAGAATCAGCTTCTTGGATTTTCAGACAATCCTGCTTTTCTTGACCCTGACTTGCAAATTCTACTTTCCCAACGCCCAAGCCCACTTCACCTACTCTGGCTCGGTGGGGCTTTGACCTCAAAACTGGCGGAGAGACTGTGCGCAATTCCCAAACTGAATGTGATTCTGGAGGATCATACCTTATGGCAAAATGTCAGCACGGGAAAGGTAAAAATTCCGCAACATATCTGGCTACGACAAAAACCAGCTTTAAAAAAGATCTACCTGCGCGAGGAGATTGCCTGGGATGATGTCCTACCGTCAGGATGCCAGATCCAAAATCTGTATCGTGAGGCCACACCATGAAATTGAACCTACAATCCCCCTGTTTTGGTATTTCTGAGTCTGTGCTTCAGGAAACAGGAACTATGGATTTTTTATTAAGAATGAGTCCTGAGTTTCCCATCCTGAGTTGTCTTACCCTACCACACCTATCCCCAGAACAACAAAAAATTCATTGGCAAGAAACAAACCAAATCATAAAAAACAATAGTTCCACCGAGCTTAACTTAGCCTGGAATCTTCTAAAATCTATTCCTATGCCGGAATCGGCGATTTTGGGCCTGGAAAGCTCTCAAATCGGCTTATCAGAGCTGACACTTCTGGCCCAATTTGTCTCAGGTTGTCTCAAACTTGGAGAAATTAAATCTTTGCAGTTTCCTCTGGCTCCCGCCAGGGAAATCCAAAAGGCCTTACAACCATATCTTAATGAATCCAATTCCCGTCTGGTCGAAAGCCCAGAGATTAGAGAAACCATGTATAAGCTCAACCTGTTACAGGATAAAAAAAATGCTTTTATCCAAAACTGGGAACAATTGATTCAAGATACCACCAGTATCATCATGAGCTGGCCCCTGCCTAGAGAATTTCCTGATGCCAAAACATTTCCCCTGGATTCGGATACGGCAAAATCATTAAGCCTGATCCAGACACCAAGAAACAACGCTTCTGGATATATGCTGTATTTTTCAACCCCTGAAAATCTTCAAAAACTTGAGCAACAACAAAAAGACCTTACATCTGAGATTCAGAGTCTAACCGAGACGCAGATGAATCAGGCCATGATAACACTGTCCCCACTAACAGCTAAAATTCGCCAGTTCTTTCATAGTGTACAAACAACGGCCTGGAAAATTCATCTGGCCTTTAAAACCAAAGAACTGAAGCTCTGCATTCCAGAAGTGTCTAATCACCTTCACATTGAAGAGGGACGACTCACCAGACTTTCCGAACATAGCTTAAACTACCAGCCACTGAATTTTTTGGCTGAGCACAGCGTATCCCTGATATTTGGCTCCAATATGAGTGGTAAAACCACGGTTTTAAAAACCATTCTGCATCTGTGTTTGTTAGCACTGCATGGACTTCCCACTCCCTGTAAAAAATTTATATTGCCGCGCATATCTTCGGTCAGATTGCACCTTAAAGATTCAGGTAGTGTGGAAAAAGGCTTATCCAGCTTTGCCTCTGAAATGCAGTTTTTTGCAAAACCTGATGCCGATTGCCTGCTTTTAGCCGATGAAATTTTTCAGTCTACAGAACCTGTATCAGGCAGTAAAATAGCCTCATTACTACTTCAGGATTACCGGGATCACAGCTATCGATTGATTGCCACCACCCACTACTCAGAACCCATTGGCATTCCCAAAATTAACCACTTTAGTATGAGCCAGGATTTTGAGGCTCAACCCTTATGTGATCAAAATGTTTCTCAACTTTTGCTGGCTCAGAGACAAGACACATTAAAACTGGCTATCAGTTTGTTGCCAAAAGACTCCAGCCTGGTTCAGAAGTTAAATGCTCTGTTAAATGACGGGAAAAAAAATTGACAGGCTAAAGGTCGAATGATACTCTGTCATCTCGATTGATTGGGGTCTATAGCTCAGTGGTTAGAGCAGTCGACTCATAATC
>DITF01000087.1 GCA_002422125.1 bacterium UBP17_UBA6191 | reverse complement strand
TACTAAATCTCCAATCACAACTCTCATAAAATTCTCCCCGGTCTCAAAATTGAGACTCCAGCCCATACTCCTGAATCCATAGTTCTGCCTGAACCAACTGCCAGAAAAACTGTCCATGTGAAGCTCCGCTTTGCTGCTCCATAAACAATTTTGTCACTCCCTCTGAATTTAAATACCCAGACTTTACCAGAACTCCATCTATCGTCATTCTTTTTACAAAATCTCTCAAATGAGAGCGCATCCACAGATCAAATGGACAATTCAATCCCACTTTATCAGGCCTTTTGACAATAGATTGCGGCAAAAAATCCGTCATTGCCTTTCTGAGTAATACCTTATTTAAACCCTGATCTATTTTTAGTCTACCGGGAATTAAAAGTGCCGTTGTTATCAGTTCCAAATCCAGCATAGGGCAACGGGATTCAATTCCATTACCCATGGAAACACGATCCTCAGCCTTCAATACCGGAGGCACATGATCATACATCAATTCCTGACAAAGACGAAAATTTAGCGGATCCAGATTTAAATCTGTTCTTCGTGATTGTAACAAATCGGATAAAGTGACTTCACGACCAGCCCCCAATAAATCACTATAATCTGAAAAATTCTCTGGTGAAATAGCCTTAAAGTCACGGTATCTGCTCTTGCTAATCTCTTGATAGGATCTTTGATGTACCTTGCGCCAGGCTAAAATCTGCTTTTGCCTTTCCTGACCTTCAAAAAGCCCAAAATGAATCAGAAAGTGATGCCAATAGCCTGCAAATACCTCATCTCCTCCATGCCCGGTTAGAACTACACGAATCCCCTGCTCACGAATATTCTTATACAATAGAAACAAAGGCAAAAAGGAAACCGTTATCACAGGCTCATCAAAAATTCGAATCATGTCACGGCAGTTTTTCTCAAATTCAGATAAATCAAGGTCTATAAAATTGGCCGCTGGAGCACCAAGGTGCCTGACTAACTCATTAACCCAGGGGCTTTCATCATAAATACCTCTGGTACTTCCGGTAATACCACTGAACAGTCGCACCTGATTGCCCAATGCCTTGTAGCAAGTAGCAACAACACTCGTGGAGTCAAGACCTCCACTCACCATAGCCCCCACGGGTACATCGGCACGCATTCTAAGTTTCACAGACTCTGTAAATCGGTCTCTTAAAACATCGAGTGCCTCGGCTTCCGAAACAATCGTTTGATGAAAAACCGGAGCCCATTCCCATACGGTCTGAGACTGGCCCTTTTGATCAAATCGAATCACTGTTCCCGCAGGAATCGCCTCAATATCAGCAAAAAATGAGTCCTGATTCCATTCTCCAAAGCGGTAGTTCCAGGCGATATAACGAGATAATTTACGAAAATTAACTTTTTTTGGCATCCCCGCAGCCAGTAAAGCCTTGGGCTCTGAACCAAACAATACGGAATCTTGATACCTACCCCAATACATGGGCTTCTTACCAAGTTTATCTCTGCCCAGGTACAACAGACCTGTCTTTGTGTCATAAAAGCTAAATGCCCACATTCCTCTGAGACGGTTTAGCGTATTCATTCCGTGTAAAGCCAGAAGCTCAAGAAGTACTTCCGTATCCGAGGAAGTTCTGAACGAAACTCCCTGCTCCTCCAATTCAGCCTTGAGTTCAAGGTAGTTATAAATTTCTCCATTGAAGGCCAAAAGGTAACGGCCTGAAGAATCTCGCATAGGTTGGTTGGCTTCTTCACTCAAATCAATAATTTTAAGACGATTATGAGCCATGCCCAGACCAAGCTCACAAAAGACCTCAAGTCCAGTGGCATCTGGACCTCTATGCCTGATGGCGTTTGCCATACACCCCAATCTTTCCTTGGTTAGAAAGGGATTGCCCGGATAACTATGAATGCCTGAAATTCCACACATACATTACATGCCTGGCTCAGAATTATCATCAAGATACTCATCTACAGTCCCAGTAACTCGGGCAGGAGAACCCCATGCCTTAGAACGGGATGGGATACTTTTGTTGATAAGAGATTGAGCCCCTATCAAACACTGATCACCAACCGTTACCCCCATGGTAATAATTGTATCTGGACCAATATAAACCCCACTGCCAATTTTTACCGGCAATCGGTCATACGGAGCCTTACCAAGATTCAAAGCCCACTTTACAGAATTATGGGTATAAATTTTCACCCCTGCACTGATTGAACAATAATCCCCAATTTCTAAACCACCGGTGCCATCCAGAATCACATTAGGGCCAATAAATGTGTGCTTACCCACCTTAACATCCCCCATGATATGCACATTATCATAACAGGTGGTACCCTCCCCAAAACCGAGTTTTCTAGCATTTTCATGCCTCTCAGTCAGCAAATCACCAATCGGAACCTTGCGGTTAAACTCCGCTTTTTTTTTGATTCTAAGTTCTTCCAGAAGCTTTGTGATTTGAGAGTATGTTTCATTCATGAACGAGCCCTATTCATACAAGCTAGTGTCTACAATTTTTTCGCCTGTTATAAAACCATCCATAACCAAGCCTTCGGCAGTCGGCCTCCAAAGTGCGGGGTTGGCAAAACTGCGCATGCAGGCTTGGAATTTTGAAAAATCCCATCCAATAAACTCACACAGAGCATCAACATTTTCTTTCCAGGCAATATCTCGATGATTTCTAATCTTATTAATAGCTTCTTCTCGACTCATTCTGCCATTGCGAATTTCAACGGATGCATTGTCAAAAGTTCGTCCAATCCCAAACTTGTACCACTTGGTAAAATGATGAATCGGAATCAGATGACAGTCCAAATCTGCAAAATCGTAAAGTCCTAGAACTGAACCTGAGCTGCGTTTTGAAAATCCCATTTTTTGGGCCAAGCGGTAATTCTCTACCGGATCCCAAGGGAAAAAATGCCCCAGAAAAATAGCTGCTATTCTGGAGTCTTTCAATTCCTGATCAGAGGGTAAATCATAGGGTATCAAATCTCTTTCGGAAATTGTCTCACACTGGTAGCTCATTGGTTCGCGATTTTGCAAGCACCCATATTTTAGGCACCAGTTTCTATCCATATACGGATTTTTTGCGTCGCTCACAGTACCGCCGTACTCTTGAGCCGCATTTTCTCCCCATACAACAAGTTGTATTTTATAACGAATAGCAGTCTTAAGAGCCACGGACAGTAAGCCCATATGACATGGAATTCCCGCTGAGCCTTCTTCCTCCATGGTCTTTACTAAAAGTCTCCTCTCCACATCCAATGGAAATGAAACATCTAAGTGCATCACATTCATGTTAATCAGTGCATTTAGATTTTTTTGCCCCAATTCAGTTCTTAATGGAGTGCGATAAGTGACACAAAGAGGATTCATACCGTATTCATACTTCATCTTGAAGACCTGATAAATACTGTCTTTACCACCAGAAACTGGAATCAAGCAATCAAATCCCTCCACGCCTCGGCCACGAAACTTCTGAAGCATAGCTTCGAACTCCAAACGACGGGTCTCCCAGTCAATTTGAGGGCGATTCCGATGTTGAATACATGCATTACAAACCCCATCCTCTCCAATTACAATCCCCGGCCTTGTATCTGGCTGAACACATAAAGCACAATATTTCATCTTTTATATCCTTCATGCTCTACAACTTTGAGTACATCTGTTTTTATCAGCGAAGGCAGATAATCAAGAATCAAACGAGCAGGTGCCAGACTATATTCCAAAGCTTCGGTCAGACATCTTTGCCCATTGCAAGCATTCAAAAAATTCATTAATGGCTTCATTCCGTGTCCAGAAAACCTTGTGCTATGGGCCGGATACAATCCTTTTTTTGACAAAAATGGCTCACCAATGGATGTGACCCGATATATCTGATTGGCCTCCAATACTTCAATCAATTCCGCTAACATCTGAAAGGATTCATACAATGAGTTCTCGGTCACAAAATCCAGATTATCTAAAGATGTATGATATTGGGTATATTCCCCAAATTTGGAGCGAGAAAGACAAACTGCGGGGATATTTACAGTAGGAAAATTGTATTGCCGTTCATCTGAACCACGATTGAACCAAGGATACTCCCTCAATGGACTGCGATGCCGCAATACCGCCATTGCCGCCTTATCTGCCAAGGAATCGGAGGACTTGGTTTTTACCACCGACCACTCATTGGCATCCCCGAGGCAAGTGAGCACAAATCCTGCCTTACAAAACTCCTTTAAATGTTGCAGACGGTGTTTCAAAAAAGTCAGACAGCCTATAGTCTCGGGGACAAAGGCAAAACGATATGTATATCGTGGAGTAGTCTGTAATAGTTCTCTGGCTAAATAGGTAGCTAGTACGGGGCCAGATAACTCATTACTGGCAAGAGACGGATGACATATGTTGCACGAGAACAAAATCTCATCCTTTAGTACCCCGGGAATCACTACCTCGGCCCATGTCAAAGAACCCTGGTAGTGTCTACTGTTAATCACTGCCCTGTATCTAGGTTCATTCAATTGATCTTTTTGATGCTTACTGAGGCAAAACTTCCAGTCATCACGATAATATGATGTGGTATACGGTATGGCTTGTGGCAAATCATCAAGGCTATATAGATGAGATTCAAGTTCATCTCGACTCATAACCTTATCTACAGCTTGAGAGTAACTCATGACATGGAGGTTATTGTTCGCAAAATCAACTACACGGTTACCACTCATGTCTTCGATCCAGGCCGAATCAATACTCCACTCCTGGGGAATCACCCAATCAAACACCTGATTTCCACTGGGTTCCTCAAAAACATGAATTGGAACTATCTCCTGAATCATTTTTAAAGTCTGTCTAACCCCAGGACCCGTTAAGCTACGACAAATGGGAAACAATTCTACCAAAAATTGATACAGGTCCTCTTTATTCGTCTTCATAGCGAATCGCTTCGATCACAAAGGCTGAGCACATAAACATACTGCGCCAATCTTCCTTAAGCTCCATGTTTAAGGACTGATCCCTAAATTCCTGAGGGTTAAATTTCTCAATAAACGGAGGAGCTGCGTGATGATGGTACCAATGTGTTTTGATGGTTTTGAGGCCTGCTGCCTCCATCAGTGACACTGCCTCCATAGGCGTATGAAATCGAGCCTTCACCTGATGATATCCATCATCATTGGCCACAGATTTAGAACCTACCATGGCTGGCTTTAAGCGTTCTGCTACGATGGCTTTTAATTCCTCACCTACCCCACTTAACAAGTCATCCATAATAAATTCAAATGTATATTCGTTAAAGGTAAACAGACTAAACAATTTATTGCGAAACTCAATAAATGTCCGACCCCCGGGCTTCACCAGAGAAGCCATATTTTTAAGACCCCACTGATCTTTATCAAGATGGGGCATCACACCCATTGCCAGAAGCCCATCATACCCAATTTTTTTGGCACACTTTGCTAACGAAGAAGGAAATTCAACATCCCCACAAAAAATCTTTTCTGGGTCCAGATTATTGGCAACAAAATTTGCCTTAGCCATCTCCACCATTTTAGGCGATATATCAAATCCCGTAACATCAAAACCCATCTGAGCCAGATTTAACAAAGGGGTGCCCTCTCCACAACCCACCTCAATCAGAGTTTGAATATTTCCATCGCGAAATGAGCGCAACAAGAGTTGCAAACGAAAGTAGTTGGCTGGATATCTAGTACTTGTATTGTGAAGATTTTCAGCAGAATACTGGCTGGCATAACTAGATGCGATTGAATCGTAAAATTGAATTATTTTAGACTTTTCACTCATAAAAACCTCCTACCCACAAGCTCGCTTCACCTTAAGATCAGCCAAATTTGTGGCATATATAACACTACTGATTTTTCCACTGGGTTCGTGGTAGCGAGCTGTTTGTAAATCAATCAAGCCTGATTGATGGATGAGACAAATCAAAGCCTGAGGGCTCCAAATACTCAAATGCTCGACACCAAATTCTGGAGCATCCGCACCAAATAGACTATAACAAACCAGATCTGGAACCTCTATATAAACCACTCCCCCAGGATTTAAGAGAGTTTTTATTTGCCTCACGATTATCAGTGGATCTGGCAAATGTTCCAGCACCCGGTTAAGGGTTATTAAATCATAGGTCTGAAGATTCTCACATTGACCAAGAGTTCCACAAAACACCGATGCATTGCTTACAACTTCCTGAATATGCAGACAGGCCCTTGGGTCCGGCTCAACACAATCTACAGACCAGGACGAGTCTTCCATAAGAAGTCTGGCCGCAAATACCCCTGTACCGCTTCCAATATCTAAGGCTCTACGCCCCTGAACCAGTCCAAAGGAAGATTGAAACTCTGAAATATTCTTAAGAATTCTTCGTACCCGAGTCCAGTTATCTGATTCTTTTGGACCCATGGACATCACTCTTTGGAACTTGGATTTTATATTCTCAGTGTCTAGGCTTTCGTAATATCCAGAGGAAGCTCGTGCTCCCAGAATTTTCTCAAAATCCAAATCACTTACCAAAAGCTGGCAACCATCACACAAATAATAGGCTCTAGGATATTGGGGCTGAATTGTGGGGTTAAATAGTAAACTCAAATTCTGAGCACTACATACCGGGCACTTAAAATTCTTATCCAACACTTCTCCTAACGGTTGGAACGGCTGGAATTCTTGATTCCGAATAAGGAGAACACCCTGCCAAGACGCTGGACTTCCAGTCCTGATACACCATATCTTTATAAATTGAGCGATTATACTGGCCGGCTTTATCCCATCCGTACCAGATGTTCACAGGGGCACTAAAACCTCTTTTGTCGGTTCTTTGAGCAATTTCTTTGGGAACAAATTTTTCTGCGATCCGCTTTAGAATCCACTTGGTTTTACCGTCACGAATTTTATAATGCGATGGCATCTGATACGCAAACTGCACTAAACGATGATCAAGATAGGGAGAACGATTCTCCACCGAAAATGCCATACTCATTCTATCACTCATCTGCAGCAAAACCTGCATGGTGGTGTAGAAGTCATGTAGACCCATAGCATGGATCACATCGTCCCCACTCAAGGCAAAATATTTTTCTACCATGGACAATACAAATTCACTGGTTCTTTTGTCATAACGATTGTCACAGCGATTGATCAGACGGGCATATCGTTCTTCTGGTCTGCCGTAATAGCGGTTAATCAAAAACTTGTATTCTTCCAATGCCTGAAGCTTATGGATCTGCTCGTCGTGGTGCAGTAGATGATAGCGATGATATCCCCCAAACATTTCATCGGCACCTTCCCCACTCATGATCACCTTGATCTCAGGGTGCAGATTCTCAAGAATCATCCAGATACTAAAACTTGTCCAAGTGCAAGGTGTGTCCAGATGCCAAGCAATATAAGGTCTGGTCCGTTCAAAATCATCTTTATTGGGCTCAATAACGGTTAAATCAACTCCCACTTTTTGAGCAATCAATCTGGCATAATCCATTTCATCAAAGGCCTTACCCAAATCATAATGACAGTAATACAAACGGTTAGGTTTGGCGATACAGGCGATCAGCGCGGAATCAACTCCCCCACTGGTAAAACAGGCATAAGAGTGAGCCAGATTTTTTGTCCTGAGCTCGATGCTATCCACAATTAAATCAGTAAGTTGTTTCTCAATCCAGAACTCATCATCCTGCATGGGAACCTGTCTTAGCCAAGCTTTCCAGTAATCAACTGATCTGAGTTCGCCATGACTGGAAATTTCAAGATATTCCCCAGGCTCAATGGCTTGGATGGACTCGAGCAGTGTATCTGAACCAAAGCAGAACTCGTAAGATTCATAACAAAGGCTTTCCCGTTCTTTAAACTGAACTAGGCCCATGAACCCCTTCAATTCTGAGCAAAATGCAATAAAATTACGATGCTTCAGATAATATAAAGGCTTCTCTCCCGTCTTGTCCCGAGCCACTAAAAGCTTATCCGACCTAGTGTCCAGATAGGCAAAGGCATACATACCATTAAAAGATTCCAAAGCCTTGGGTCCATGAAATTTCATGGCATAAAGGCAGGTTTCTGAATCCGACTGAGTCTGGTACACATAATCTTCCGGAAGCCCGGCCCGAAGTTCCATGTGATTATATATTTCTCCGTTGTAAACCAGATACTCTGATGAATCTTTGGGGTCACAATAGGGTATTATATGAGTTTCCCGATCCACTATGCTTAAACGATTCATCCCAATGCCCATATTATTATGGACATGTAAGCCCCTTTGATTGGGACCCCGATGTTTTATCCTCTCCAGCATTGAGGATAAAATTCCCTCAATCTGTTCTGTGGATTCGTTACATAAACTGATATAGCCGGCGATTCCACACATAATCAGGACAATACCTTAAGAGTTCCATCACCAGTACTATGATAAATATCTGCCAATTCTGGCTGGAGGTGCTTCCAGACACCGNNACCGTAATCATCAAGCACAAGCTTACAGCTTCTGATCCGGCTTAAAAATGTCTGTGCGGCCACCATTTTGTATAAGGGATGAGGCGCACCTAATACCAATACATCATAATCAAGAATATGTTCAGATTCCCAAGGAATCTTGTGAAAACCCTTTAAATCAAACCTGTGCTCCAATTCGCCAATACAGGGATCATGTAACCCAACAACACAACCAGCACGCATAAGACTTTCTGCCAAAAGCAAAGCCGGTGGCTGATAAAAATCATTTTGCGGGGCTATTCCCAGAATTCCAACTCTGTGAAAACCCTTGCGCCTTAGCATTTCGGAAAACACCAAAACGGAGCTGTAATTGACCGAACGAACCTCCTGAAAGATGGACAATGCCTCTGGGGAAAGGGATTCTTCTATCAGGCTATCAAAGCTTCTAGGCATACGATAGCCCCCGGTAGCCATGCCCACCTTGACATCAGACATTCTGACTTTTCGCAAAATACTGTCGCTCAATTTTTTCACATCCATCTCTGGAAAAGCTGAAGATAGTTGTCCAAGACTCCCGATCAGAGTAAATTCCAGAGCTCCTCGAGCGTTTTCCACAAATTCAGCCTCGGCTATAGAATCCATCCACTCCAGATCCCAATTCAGGAGCTCACCCATAAGATTCAGGGAATTTCTTGACTCAGGCGACACTGCTGAAGCTAACACAGGCATGCTCTGGGAAAAAAAATCTTCCACACACCAGTCAGAACGGAAAAGTACAGCGACCTGCCAAGAGTCCCTTTTATCCCCCAGCAATTCCACAAAGTCTCGTTGTAAAGAACCTGGTCCAGATGCGGAACAAAAAATCACTAACCTTGAGCCTTGAGGACTATCCTGACATTCTCTGAATTTTTGGGCCAGTTTTTTGTAGTTTTCATTGTAGGGTCTACCTTGAAAATGACTTGGACAGCATACAAAGTGAACCGAGGGCGAAAGGCTTGACAGTAATAGTCTATCGTCTTTCTGAAACTCCAGAGCCAACGGACTTAACAATGGTAAATTTCCTGTTCTGGACCAGGCTGTTTTCTGCCCCTGGTTTGGATACTGCTGAGGTGGTTCTACCTGCTTTCCCTGCATCTGTCTGATAAGAAACTTCAATCCCAAAGAATGCAGGGCTAACATGGTTGTGTAGGAAAGATAACCATCCCCCCAAATCGCAACCGTTTTGTTTAATCGCATGCGATCCAAGACACTCATGCAAGTGACTCCAGTATCTGGCGAACCGAATGAACCACAAATTCTGCATCCTCAACACTCATTCCAGCGTGCAAGGGCAATGAGAGAGAGCGAAGATAATTCTTCTCGGCTTCGGGATAATCATCCGCTCGGAAACGACTTGCGAAATAAGGATGTCTATGCAGAGGAATAAAATGTACCGAGGTCCCAATTCCCATCTCCCTTAGACCCTGAAACACTCGATCTCTATCGACCCCATCAGGCAGCTTGATCGGATAGAGGTGCCACACATGGGATACACTTTCCCTTCTGGCTGGACGCATAATAGCCTCAGGCAGATTTTCATCATAAAACCGGGCAATTTTTAATCTCTTCTCAAACATCATGGCCTGTTTCTTAAGCTGTACAATTCCAAGAGCCGCATGGATACTGTCCATATTAAACTTATAACCAAGATCTTCGACCTCATAATACCAAGTACCTTTGGCTGTGTAGCGTTCAAAGGCTCGTTTATCAATGCCAAAATAGCTTAATTTTCTGGCCCTTTCGATTAGCTCCTGATTTCGCGAAACCAGCATTCCACCTTCACCGCAGGCCAAAACCTTGGTTGCGTAAAAACTGAAGGCGCCTGCATCACCAATAGTGCCGGTCTGTAACCCTCTATCTTTGGCCCCAAAAGAATGGGCCGCATCTTCGACAATTTTGATGTTTCTTTCCTTGCAATATTGAACCAAAGGCTGCATATCACAGGGAAGTCCGGCCATGTGTACTGGCATAACAGCTTTAATATTCTTGTCTTTATGCTTTTTCAAACTCTCAACACTGATACAGAGGGTATCAAAATCTATGTCACATAGAACAAGCTCGGCCCCGCACCATTCCACTACATGAGCGGTTGCCACATAGGTTACGGTTGGCACAGCTACTGCATCGCCTGGCCCAATTCCTAGGGCTTTTAAAGCTAAAAATAAAGCGGCCGTACAGGAATTTAATGCCACTGCCTGCAAAGTTTCATCCCCCAAAAACTCGATTACTTTTTTTTCAAACTCAAAAACTGCCGGCCCCGTCGTCCACCACCCAGAGCGGATTACCTCGGTAACTGCTTTGATTTCTTCCTCATCAGAACAGGGCTTACTAAAAGGAATAAAACGACTCATTACTCTACCACCATACCGGTCCCCTGTACGCCAATTTCGGGATACCAGCTATCGCAATTCTTACAGACTGGATCCTGAAATAGAAGTTCCCTGTGTTGCCTCCTTAGTTCTTGGTATTTTTCCCCATGCCAGATTTCGTGAATCGTCTGCACATTCACATCTCCCATTGGCGGCCCGTCCCAGTCATGATTACAGCGACCGGTTTTACCATCACAATAAATCAGCATTTCATATTCAGGCATCACACAGGGTTTGCGCATAGCCCGCTTTTTCTCTGCCTCAATGGCCCCAAAAACCCCACCTTTGGAATGCTCCTGATACACCCTGATCCGATCCACCTTGCCATTCCAGATTTGCTTGAACTCTTCGGCGTACTCAGGGGGAGTGGCATCGGTCTGAACCATGCTAACCTGAGTTTTAACTTTTCCCTGATTCAAATCCAGAAATTTCAAAATTGACTTCTCGACTGAAAAATACTTGGCTGGAACTCTGGTTTTATCAAATAAAATAGGGTGATCAATGGAAAAACTCAAAAAATCCACCGAATCAATAATCGCCTCCATTCTAGGCTTATTCAGACAAGTGGCATTGGTTGCCAATTGCACTTCCGCAAACTTCCCCCTTGTATAGCGCACAAGTTCCGGAAAATTAGGATGCATCAAGGATTCACCACGACGATGAAGTGCCACAACTCTATCTGGGTATTTACTGATTTCGTCCACTAGTTTATAGAACAATTCGGGAACGATATAACCGGTTAAGTTATTGACATAATGCCTGGGACAATAAGTACAGCGCAGATTGCAGTCACTGACCAGTTCAATTTCAAAGCGTTTTGGAAAGTCAAATAACATGTAAATTCCTCAATTCCCTGGAGGTAGTCTTAATACTATTAATGTCGGGTAGTGCGCTGCATGGATGGGGAAAACTGCCGGTCCCATGTAGTCAATTACCACTCTTCTATGCTGAACCAATTTGCAGACAGTTGCAACAAAATCCTTCAGATAGTCCGCCCTTTTGTGCATCTTAGCCGATACAGTCCCCCCCAAAGTCGGAGGATACAGTTCCATAACTGGCTCGATATGTATCAAGCCCTGTTTAGTGATGCGCAGAAGTCTCTCCATGGCAACTTCAGTGTTTGAAGAAACCTGTTCCAGAGCAAAACAAGTAAACAAGACATCCGCACTACCCAAAAGTTCTTGGGAAACATTCTGACGAGACAACATATCAAACTGCTGGAACTGCGCATTTAGATGAAATTTTTTGGAGGCTGCATTGGCAATCTTTACTCCAGATGTTGTTAACTCCAAGCCACAAAACGATTTTTGTGGATAGCGGTCTGACAAGTAATGAATATTGCGACCAATCCCGCAGCCCGCCTCACCAACTCTTTGTGCCGAAGGAAAATATTTGTTCAACACAGATTCAATAAATCTGAGCTTTGGAGTCATTGTATTCTGTGGTTCTGCGTAATACTGCTCCGCAATTCTTGTATTAGGTTCACAGTCTGTATCCTGGCGATACAACCATTCCTGAAGCGTCTTACAACCC
The DNA here is from genome assembly GCA_002422125.1 of bacterium UBP17_UBA6191. GTDB lineage: Bacteria > Muiribacteriota > UBA6191 > UBA6191 > UBA6191 > UBA6191. Next base: position 14,314 of record DITF01000087.1, on the reverse strand, counting down.
AACAAATACTCTTCCCACTCCGCCCAGCCTGATTCATATTCACTAAGAACCTGATTCTGAACTCGACTCAGGGGTTTCCCCTCGGACCACTGGTTCAATTCTTTTAAGAACTCCAGCTCGTTTAGATCTGACTTGCTCACACTCATCTCAACTTTTGTCCTTTTTAATCAGATGAAACATATTCTGAATATCATTCACATATGGATCAACTGGAAAATCTTTGGTCCCGCTCTGGGTAACAATGACCGAATATAAAGCCCGATAAACCTCATCCAAAGTCTGGCGGGACTTTCCAGGGTAAAAAACAAGATGTAACCCGATCCTCGGACTTCGCCTCGGATGTGTAGCCTTATGCAACAAATTGGGATCAAAAAAGAAGATATCTCCTGCCTGACCTTCCATATAGTTTAATGAATCGGGGTTTTCACATAGCCAGTCTTCGACTTGCTTATCCCATAACAAACGGGATTCTAATGTACTGCTGAAAAAACCTTTTTCCATCCATTCATCCGAAACTTTTCGACTAAGGTAACGGGTGGCCCCAGAATCACGCGCCACATCACAAAGATAAAAAAATCCCTTAATTAATGAAATGGGGGACTCATCCGAATGCCAGTCATTCCCAGGGTATTCTGAGGCAACCCTTGTGTTCGCAACTTCTGTAACCGCAGCATGGCCGACATATAATTGTGGAAATGTGCCAAACTGCTCCAGAAAAAATTTCTCTACCGGCCCATAAAATACCTCACAAAACTCGCCTACCATCGACGACAGATCTTTAGTGTCAAATGAAATCATTTTGTATCCATTGCCCTCATTTTTTGCACAATTGACCATTTTGTCATAAGTGCTCCCAACTCTTTGCGCCAAGTTAGAAGGATCAAACACATTGACTAGATGCCCAACACCAGTTTCATAAAACTGACTTTCCATGTAACCCTGAACATTTTTGCCACTGGCAGCCATAGCACAGTCATTCAAGTGACGCAAATACAAATAGTTGGTTCCAAATCCACTGTTGTTTCTAAAAAGTCTCTGTAAAAAATGAGCCCTTGTTTTCCGAAATCCCTGAACCTGCCCCAAAAAAGCCTTCTCTGCCACATCTTCTTTCGCCAATTGCTGAGTTAGCATGGTCCTCAAATCCTGCATTGGACAGCCACCCATTTGCAGGCCCAAAAACATTCGCGTAATCAATTCATGCTCCGAGTTCAAAAGACCCTTGGAAATGTGCCCTATACTGGGATCGATCTTCTCTAATGCAATTTTTCCTGAGAAATCACTCACAAATCACTCCCTGTAATACATGTTCATAAACATGTCTACAACTCCAGAAAACACCCCGTCTCGCAGATGTCTAAAATCTGTGGCCCAAGCATCCCGTGTGCAGTACATTACCTTTTCGTAGCTGGGAAAATAGTAAACACAATCTCTATGCTTACCAGAAAACTCTTCGGCTGCTACCCTTAACCGGCTTTTACTCAGACAACTGGCTTCCACCACATGAGAATGGGGTACACGAAAGGTTGCACTTAGAGGGATAGGAGACACAGTTACTACAATTTTTATATCCGGTCGAATCTCTTTCAATTCTGCCAATAAAGTTTCAAGCTCAAAGACACACTGAGAAACACTCATATCCACAGGCTCAACAAGATGGGGTGATAGTCTCCATGGACAACGAGAAAAATAGGAGTTTTCCGAACGCATTTTCCAGGCTTCTGTCATACCCAATGTGATGACAAAAACATCTGCCTTGGCAAAAGCTCTGGCGCAGGCCCTTTGATGCTCTGCTCTACTGAGAGCGGCCTCATCTAATGAGGTGTATTTTATGTTTTCGCGAAATGGATCCCAATACTCCAAACCCTGTGTACCTCGGATAGACCACAATACCTGAGGATGTTTCCATTTCCCTTTGGCCAACAACACCAGTTGCTTAAGACTTGGTATGTTATATATTGCCCCCCAGCGACAATTACTGAAAAGACTATCATCAAGCACTGGTTCTTCAATGGGATAATTAAACCCTCTTGAGACCAACTCCCGCCCTATTCCCGATGCAAAACAGGAACCGGCCGATAATATGGCTGTATCTTTATCAATTATGGGGTACTTTTGAATATAAGGCTCCAAGGCAAAATATTCATCTGTACTCTTAACTACCTCACCAGGCCATTGAATGGCCGTGGTTTCATAACGGCTCATCTGATTGTAGGCATTATTTTTTTGTCTGGTGGCATATGCCGATTTATTGGACTGAGTGAGGGATTCAGCCCGATCCAGAAGAGCACACAAGTCTTCCTGATTAATACAGGAAACCATCTTTTCCTTCAAGGCCACGCGAATCAAGGAGTACAAGTCGTCTGCACAGCCGATTTTCTCTGAATGTATCTTAAGATAGTCAACCAGTGGGTTTACAATTTCTTCCCCATTTTGGTCTGAAAACACCGATGCCACAAAAACCCGAAAATAATCCTCACTGCGAATCGATTCATTGTTGTTTACAACCAGACACTGCATCAATCATCCCACTCTCGCATATAATGATTCCGCTCACTACTTTAATCTATCGGCAAAAACGAGCAAAAATCGAAGTAAAAGTTCCTATTCGGATAAAAAACAACCACTAAGAAACAAGAGCGGCTCTGTCTAAATGGTCGATTAAAATTTGCAGGTTTAGCAACGGAAACAAGAGCATCATATGATTTTTTTGGCCACTGAGATGCTCCCGCCACAGACCCATACATACATCCTGATTGACATACTGTTGTAGTCTGCTGTCACAAATACGGGCCTCAACCTCGGAATGTAACTGTCTTAACCATTGATCCAAGGGCGCGTTCCAGCCAACTTTTTTCACTTGTAAAACGCTGGCATCAGGCAGTATCCCTTTCATGGCATGACGGGCAAACGCCTTGGATACTCCCCCGTTGTAGCGGTATAACAACGGTAAGGAAAAACCAAAACTGAATAAATCCTGGTTCAAATAGGGAAATGCTGTGCGCATATTGTATCCAGATACATTCAGAAAATCACTGCGCAGACAACAGGGGATGGTTTCATGCCACAATTCCTGGTGAATTTTATTCAAAAGATAAGAATCAAATCGATTGGAAACCGGAGGGATAAACTCCCCAATCTCCTGTTTTAAACCGTCGCTAGCACACAACCCGTACTTAGAGAATCTCTCAGGATCTGCAAACACCTGCCATTTTGGAGGGGGGGACATATACTCTCTTAGTGCCCGTTCCACAACATCTCGATTTTTTGGGAATTCAGGATGAAAGTGATGATGGGCCCAACCAGCAATTTCCATATTCAGTACTTCATGGTGTGAGTGTCGATGTAAATCGGCAAAATAGGGAATAAAATGCTCAAACTCACCTGAATGAATCTCATCCCCGCCCAAACCTGACACCACATTCTGATATTTATCCTGCAAAACCCCACAGGCAAATCCATGAGCCACAAATGTGACGGAAGCCAAAGGATACAGAGACTTTTCTGTCAGAGTATTCCAGACAGGGAAAAGATCGTGGACTCCTACCTCAAGCAGTTGCAGAGGTTTGCCAAGAAATTTCGCCAGACTCTGTACTTCTACACTTTCGTCATACTCCATCTCTGTCCCATAGGAGCAACTGTAAAGATCAACATCAAGTCCCAACTTTGCAGCCGTACATGCTACCGATGCAGAATCGATACCGCTGCTTACGGAATAAATGGTCTTCCCGGCTCTACTGAGTCTGCGTTTGATTTGCCTTTCCAAAAGCCCTAGATATTGATCGACTAGCTCATCTTGTGACATGGATGTATATTCCGGCCTTAAAGAAACATCATAGTACCGGCCAATTTCAAATTTTTTAGCCCCCTCCGCCTTTAAGAAGCTTCCACCGGGAACTTGCATGATTTGTGAATATGCTGTCTCTTTTTCATAGGAATCCAAATAGCGATAATGGGTACACACCATAGCAAAGACATATCTGGAGTTTAGTCCTCTTAAAACCGGAAACTGTCTTACCAACGCCCCGATACTGGAACTGAAAAGAAAATAATCAGAGGCCGCATGACAACACAACCCATGAACTCCAAAAGCATCGCGAATGGCCACTAGCTGACCCGCTATGACTGCAATAAGGCAAAACTGCCCATCACATTCACTTGCCCATTTAAGCACCTCATCAACAGATAAAAATCTGGACAAAATCTTTTGCAATCCCTCTACAGTCGAGGCATCTGCGATAGGAGAAAAATCTATCACTCCACTCAACAAAAATGCTGATTCTTTATTCCGTTGAAACACTATAGACGAATCGGCTCTCAACAGCTCCAAATGCCAGCCCCGTTGAGCAGTGGCTTCTACTTTTAGAACAAACTCATCCATAAACTCTCCTGCAAAGTCCTGTTCAGACCAATCCAAGTGCTGCGAGAGACTTATTCAGTACCCTGCTATTCTGATGGCACTTAAAGCTATGCCCCAAATACAACTGGCGAAACTCATTTACCACATCCGACATCATCAGGGTGTGCGAGCCAGATTGTAATTGAATACGGTCCTCATGGATTTCTCGACCAGAATCAAGAAACCGCAAAAGCTTGCTGATCTCAAATTCTTTAATACTCCAAGATTTCGAATAGTCCTCATAACTGAGAACTGGCAAATCAAGCTGCATTCTGCGCTCTTTCTCTTTTTTTTCTATATCTCTACTTCTATTCCAAAAATTATTGTGATCAAAATATATGTTACAGCCTCCGACCAGAAAGGCCAGAAAGCCAGAGCTGTATTCACCATAAGAGGCATCTCGAGGTCTTCGATTACGAATAAGCTCGGATAACAAGCCAAAATACCCAGCCTCATCCGAAAAATTGGTAAACTCCTGTGGCAATGCCCACGGGGTTTGGTCTGGCCAAATCGATACCACTGGAACCCCCACAAGCATAGAATCTATTGCAGCAGAAGATATAGACACCAAGGATAGATCTACTAGATCCAATAAATCATAAAAAGATACCCCAGGTTGGTCATTGATTATCACATTGCAGTACTGCTTTGAATGCTCTTTTAGCCATCCCCAGCTTTCTGGATAATAGCGAACCTCACGGGGATGGGGGCGCACAATCAATACAACATCTGGATCCGTTGACAGAGTCTGCATTAACTTTAGAATCCATGCTTTCTGATCAAGAAAAGCCGCCCTTGGATGTTCGCCAAACCGTTTTCCAAAAAATAGCTCAGAGCCAACAATTTCATCCTCGGAACTGATCAATGCCAATACTATGTACTTATCTTTATACTTTTGAAGCCCCAACTGCTCCTGAAGCTTAGGTAGATCCCAATTTCTTGAGCTGGAGTAATTTTTGACATCAAGAGCACCGTAGGCCGACTCCAAAAACTTTCTAACATGCAAAACATCTTCCGAAGAATATCTGATTTCTTGGCAATTTTTTTCATAGTACCTAGCCAAATCTGACATCCAGGAATCGGTAGGCTGTCTGGATACACTGTAGCTTTCATAGACTTCACTTACGCTATAGCCCAAATTAAAATTAATGGTTGGAATCCCTCGATTTTTACACCAGTAAACCACGGCCGAATTCAGGGGATAATACATATTCAGAGTAACAATTTGAGTACGGCTTGACTCATTTTCTCCAAACCATTGCCTGAGGGCATTAAGCATCGATACCATGGCAATCACATGAGAGCGCCAGACATCAAAGTCATCAGAAGAGAGTTCAAAGTTATGGTCAGCCCGGCCCACTAGCTTATGTTTTATGCAAAACAGAGCCAGCCTGCCTACCGCTACATCCTGATAACAAAATGCCCTCAAAGAGTCCTGTGTATCTGGAATCTCAACTTCCGGGTTTTGGCTGTACAATACTCTGCCACAAAAACCAGATATTCTGATGACTTCATCCTGATAAGAACGGCACCAGGAACAGGTACGATTCATAGAGGCTAGCGAATGGCTCTGCTTTAGGGTGTAATGCACGGGACAAGCCCCCAAAAGACCCTGTGCACATTTGACCCACTCTACCTGATCACCCCGCCTTACCAGCTCATCAGCCAAACGGGCAGCAGGGAACAAGTACACGGGTAACGCCCCATAAGGAACCAAAAACAGTAACTTGTCTGTGTTCACTAGTCCGCGCTACTTCTGGCAAATCATCCAATAATGAAAAGAAGAACCCTCTTGCTCACGGATCACAAAATCATACCAGCCCAGATGCAGAACATTAAAATCAGAAAACAAACTCAGCATTTCTTCTTTGGAATCAACAAAGTTGATCCAGGATGCCATGTGCCCCCGATAGTTCGCTTCGATTCGCTTCAAACCTTCATCCGTCTCATCCACCACATAGTTTAAATAATTGTGCCCAGGTCCCATTAAAGACGCCAAAAGCACCCCACCGGGCTTCAGCAAACTTTTCATTTGGGCCAAACATGCCTTAAGCTCTTTATCGTTAAGGTAATACAAGGATTGATTGGCAAGGATCAGATCAAAGGAATTTTTGGAAAAGACCTCTTCCATGTTCTGTGCATGGGATATAGTGACAAATCTATCCTGCCTGTCTGGAAAAAGCTCTTTGCAGCGAAGAATGGCATCCTGAGCCACATCCACCCCAGAAACTTCAAAGCCTAACCCATCAAAATAAGCCAGATGCGCCCCAGTACCACAGCCAAAATCCAATATGCTTCTGCCCTCGTTGGGTTTCCAGCCTAACTCAAACTGCAAAACCCTAACCCAGGTGCGGATCACATGGCCTTCAGGAAACTGAATCCCATACCCTGCCTTATATTTTTTGGCCCAGTCCGCTACGGAATTTTCATTTGCCATTTTCTTCTCCAGGGAAAAACTCATCCAGCCAACAAATCAATCGGCTTCCCATGTCATTAGTTCGTAAATACTCCAAAAACTGATCCACTTTGGTGTTATGCACCGCATTTAAATAAAGCTGCCCCGGCCGATTCATCACTAATGCTGTTTTAAAGCCCTCGTTTTTTAATCGCGAGTTCACCGATGGTCCAAGATAATAGCCCCATGGCATTGCGTAAAAGTCGCATTCTCCGCCACCATGATATACAAAACTAACCATCTCTCCCGGCTCCAGATGGATTTTGCCCATATCTTCTACTCTGTTGCCGCCCCCTAGAAAAACTCTGGGAGTATCTTTAAATTCTGTTCTCATTTTACTCCAGCTAATCCTGTCAACTTTTCCACGAGCTGGGATTATAGACAAAATCACCCTCAGTTAGCAAATTTTGTCATCAGAGGCTGAGGCCAAAGTAAAAAACTCCTACTTCACAGCCTCAACATACAGAGACTGTCCAGGGCGGTTATCCATATGCTCCACCAGATAGAGTCTACCTTTCTGGTACTCACATGGATACACATTCATAAAACCGGCCCGTTTCAATAGGTGCGTGAGAGAGTCCGTGTCAAAAAAATACTGGTGCCCCGAGTCATAGGCGATATACATAAAGCGATCCGCAAGGGTATAGCCAGGATAGTGGTAGGTTCCATCAGGCAGAATTTCCTCGTAAAAATCCCTGTCCTGTTCCACATACTTTTTAGAAAACAAAAACAAGTCAGGAACGGATACACGAAAAACCCCACCAGGCATAAGACAGCGATAAACTTCCTGACAAACCTTTAACGAATCTGTCACAGACAAATGTTCCAGTGTATGCGCACAATTCACATTTTTTAAGCTGTTACTTAAAAAAGGCAAGGGTTTAGTTATGTCCGTATTGAGCTGAGCTTGTTTGGATAAATCCACACACAGATATTCAGGATTTAGAGGAAATCCACCACCTAAATCAATGTTTTGAAATAATCTGTGATCTGGATTGTTGACTGGTAAAACTGGCTCGGCCGCATGAACCACTATACCTTGACTATTTTGACTCCATTCCACAAAGGGAAGTACATCAGAAGCACTCGGGACAAATACTCTTTGCCTCTTTGCTTCTGGAACAATTTCTCGCAATTTAGAAAATGAGCGACGGGATAGAATAAAAATTAAATTGGTGTCAGATACCTCATCCCAGGACTTAACTGGCAAAAGCCAAGGATAAATGATCGCCTGCGATTCTGAATCCTGACTCATACAGCGAAGGGATAGACCCGTGAGATGGTGTAGCTCCAAAAGACCAGGATGAAAACCCAGAAACAAACCGCTTTGGATTTCCTGCCTGGAAAATCTTTTTTCTATCAGGCGCGAAAAACTTCTAAGCCACAATTCCAGTTCAATTTCAGAGGGATTAATCATGAATGCCATCATACCATGCACCTCAAGGCAAAAGCCTGAGTGCTCCCATCACACGACTACCATCAAATAAATAAGCACGGTTCAAAAAATCGAGCCTCAGATTCTTCTCAACACAGGCTTGGCTTTGCAGTCGGATTCTAAACTGTCTATGAATCAGTGGAACCATGTCAGGTAAACCCAAGATGGGAATGCTTTTGGTTTGTTGTAACATTTGGGTTGGACCTTTTGGCTCTAAAAAGGTTATACCAGAGGCGTGAAAACTATCCCCCACTAAAATGTCCGAGGCCAAAGAACAAACCCTGTCCCCTCGTTTCAAAGAGTGCTTAGCCAACCGGATTCCAATTGGTATGGGCCAAATCTCAGATAGCGATTCTGGGGTTATCTCTACGATTTCATCCTCGTAACCCTTAGGGAAAACCTGAATCTTCTGGTGAACCCTTGGTTTGCCACTGAGAAGAGTTCCATATGCCTTTGTCATGTTTCCCTGAATCAAAATTCTTAAGGGCCAGTCTGTTCTAGGCTCCTGATTTGGTTGATATGCCATCAGGCACTCCAGCAAGGATGGAAGCTGACCAAAACTATCTCTTCTGCTTCTGTGAAGCAGGCCTTCCTCGCTTAAAGAAGTCCCAGAGACAATATCACTAATCGTTAGTCCCATCTGTAGTGCATACTCTTCGGCCTCGGACTTTAGCTCATAAAAACGCCGAGCATTCCAGTTTATGGCATCCATTTTGGAAATAAAGATCAACACGGGACATTGATTTAACAGGGCGCACAAGCGAAGATGAAGATAGGTCTGCTCCTTGAATCCCTCCCTTGCGTCCACCACCAGAATCAAGATATCAGCAGCAGATACAGCCGTAATAAATCCAGACAGGTATTCCCTATGGCCGGGAGCATCTAAAATAGTCAAAGAATCTGGGCCCAACCTAGCTGTGCTTCGACCTAATGCCATAGTTTTTTCAAATTGGCGTTCTTCCTTTAAAGTATCACTGATTAGGGCCTTGTCCAGATCGCTTGCATATAAACCCCTTTGTAAGTGCCGTTTAAGGCATCCTACCAAGGAACTTTTACCATGATCTACATGGCCCCCAACTGCAATCTTTAGCCAACTCACATGTACCCACCACGGCGTAGGGTCTCGAGCCCCCCATCCTCACTATCCTGACCCCGGCCTTTGCGTTCCGAGGTTTCAGCCAAGTGCCGCATTTCCAAAAGTATCTCGTCCACATTTGTGGCCCGGGAGGGAAAGGGAGCAGAGCAGGGTAGACAACCTAAAGAACGGTAACGCATTCCATCTTTACTGAAATACAAGGGATTAACAGGCAAACCCTCCTGTCTGGTGTACTCCCATATGAGGGTTTCTGTCCATTCCAGCAATGGATGCAGACGAAAATGATAACCATCAGGAATGGCAGGCGGACACACCCCATCCATCTCTGGTGGCTGTAAAACTGGATCCCACTGCGAATTTTTATCCCTAAGTGATACAAATCGTTCCTTAGACCGTGAACCTTCCTCATCTGAGCGTAGGCCGACTATCACTACCTGCACTGGTCCACTAGGAAAAATGTCTGACTTCACCAAATCGATCAAAGGCTGGGACTTCAAATTCTTGCAACATTGCATCCGAGTTAGACCTCGATCAAAAAATGTTTGCTTTTGCGAAATGGCGGCCTCATTTCTAAGTACAATGAGCTTAAAACCCCATTCTTTGGCTAATTGATCCCGAAACAAAAGAAGCTCAGGTGGTTTCACAGAGGTATCGATATGCACGATGGGGAATGGAATTTCCCCAAAAAAGGCTTTTTTCACCATCCACAAAAGAGCGGTGCTGTCCTTGCCGGCCGACCAGAGCATAACTGTTTTGGGGTATTGTGAATACACCTCACGGATCCAGTGAATAGCCTGGGCTTCAAGTCTTGTTAGAATAGACATAGTCGCAAAGCTTAGTTGTACATTCCTCAACATTAAACAAGCCCGTATCCAGAATCAAATCCGGATTTTTTGGTTCCTCAAACAAAGAACTGATCCCCGTAAATTCCAAAATTTCTCCCGCTATGGCTTTTTGATAATTTCCTTTGGGATCCCTTTGAATACAAAGATCAAGTTCACAACGAAGATAAACAAGATGCAATGGGAGTCCCAAAAAAATCTGTCTAATTCCCTCCTGAAGCGCGCAGGTTGGAGTAATTGCCGAAACAATCACAGTTGTTCCCTGCTGGAATAGCAACTTAGCTACTTCTGCAATTCTACGCAGATTTTCCTCCCTGTCTCTTAAAGAAAATCCAAGATCCTGATTTAATGTCTTTCTTAGATGATCTCCATCAAGCTGAATCACAAAAACACCGCGATCCCGCAAAATCTGAAACAAACAATTGGAAAGAGTAGTCTTGCCTGCAGCGGGATATCCCATAAGCCATAAAATCACACTTTCTGACTTCATGAGACAAATGGTCGGTAATGGCTTTCATCCACTGAAGCCAGCATCTCTTTGTCTCCTCTGGAGTCCCCATAAGCATAAGAAAACTCATAATCCTCAAACTGATACTCGGCCTCAATCCTTCTGAGTTTCTCTGGGCCCCAGTTATTCGGAGTTTTCATTCTGCCAGTAAGTACTCCGTCTTGAGCTTCAAGTTCCGTAGCTATGACTTTAAACCCCTGTTCCTTGGCCCATGGCTCCACCCATTCCCGAATGGATGCGGTCACAAGAACCAAGACATGCCCTTCTGACTGATGCCATTTAATTTTTTCGAGGGCTTTTGGTCTGACAATCGTGGGAATAATCTCACGACAAAAATTTTCTCCCAGCTCTTCCAGTCTGGCCTTGGAAAAACCAGTATAAAACCAACGCAAAGTCAAAGCCTTGGCCAGACTGTTATCTATGATTTTTAAGACATATCCCAGAATCACTGGTGAGAGAACCAAGATAGCCACAAAACACTTGAGCCTGCTTGAAGAATAGATCAAAAATCTCAGGTAGCTATCCTGATTGGTAATTGTTCCATCAAAATCAAAAAATGCAATGCGTTTCATACTACCTGACTGTTTTAGGTCTGATTTTACGACCCAGTACCTGATTGATCCCTTCGGAGGCTTGGCACAAGGATTCCCAGTGAATCCCAGTCCTGACCCCCTGGTTTTCCAAAAAATAGACTAAATCCTCAGTGGCCAGGTTTCCAGAAGCTCCTGGGGCATAAGGGCAACCACCCAAACCGGAAGCCGATGTATCAAAATTTACAAATCCCATTTCTAAAGCCTCAGCACAGTTGGCAATAGCCATACCGTAAGTATCATGAAAATGCCAGCTAACTTTTCTAAGATTAAAAAATCCTAAAACCACTCGGCTCAGTTCTCTGACCCTTGAAGGAACGGCCTTGCCAATTGTATCCCCAAGAGATATCTCATGAAATGGTAACTTCACAAGCTCAGAAAGCCTTTGCTGCACCACACTAACAGGTACTTTGCCGGTATACGGACAATCAAATACAGTGGACACATAAAGCCTGACCGTAAATCCATCATCCATGGCTCTTTGCATTAAGGGTTTGAGTTCCTGACAATGAGACAAAAAATCACGATTTACATTTTTTTGATTAAACTCATCGGAAACAGCCGTAAAAAAAGCCACCTGCCTAAGACCACTCTCTAAAAATCCCGCATAGCCCTTTTCATTGGGAACCAATCCCCAAAATCTTGAGCTTTTATGCAATAGTCGCTGGCAGATTTCCATGGAGTCCGCCATTTGTGGCACCCATTTTGGGGACACAAACGAAGCCATTTCAATTTCTTTTAATCCTGAGTCCATCAGTTTTTCAATCCAACTGATTTTTTGTGCCGTTGGAATACTCTGGCTGATGGACTGAAGCCCGTCCCGAGGCCCCACTTCCACAATCCGAATCATGCTTTTGCCTCAATACGAATCATAAGTTGATCAGCACTTAAAAGTTCTTCTTTTTTGACAAAAATTTCGGCCACCACACCATCCATGGGCGATACAATTCTGGTTTCCATTTTCATGGATTCCAAAACAAGTAAAAGGGAATCCACCTGCACTTTTTGACCAACTTCCACTGCAATTCTAAGCACCTTGGATGGCATCTGAGATTTAATCAGATTAGAAGACTGCGAGCCACCTTGTAACTTTTTGTAGCCAGGGATTTCTTCCAGCACAAAATGATTCCCAGAAAGATTCAAATAAATCGTCCTACCATCTAAAAAATAGGAGACTTCCCTTTTTTGTGACCCGTGGATCAAACAATTGTCTGACAATACAGACACCACATCTTCGATCTCATATCCTGCTTGCAACGAACGGGCTGTGACTATGATATTAGCAAAGCCTTTGGGCTTTAATACGGCAAATTCGCGCTGTATCACCGGCTTCCTCCCTTAAGAAACACATCCGATTCCAAAGACTTCCCGCCTCGCCCCCGCTGCGAGACATGAAATGCAGCATGCGCCACTAGATTCACTTCAGAGTTCAGGGTATTTTTATGCCGTAAAACCATATCATACTTCTGAATAAAATCAGTACTCAAAAGCCCTTGTGAAAATTCTTCCGATCTAAGAACCTCCAGTAAAAATCCCACATTCGTTTCAATTCCAAAAATGGATACCTGAGCCAAAGCCTGAATCATTTTATACACTGCTTCCGCACGGGTATCAGCCACAGTGATGACCTTGGCGATCATGGGGTCATAATAAATGGAAATATCATCTCCACTTACAACTCCCGTATCGACCCTTAACCACTCTGATTCCTCGGGAAACCTAAGTTTTAGTATCCTGCCTGCACAGGGAAAAAAATCTGCCAAAGGCTCTTCTGCGTAAATGCGACACTCTAAAGACCATCGTATCGGCTTAGAACCGATCAGTTCTTTGGATAAGGGCAAGCCTTGAGCAACACGAATCTGCTCTTCTACCAAATCAATTCCATGGGCCATTTCGGTGACAGGGTGTTCTACCTGAAGCCGGGTATTCATCTCCAGAAAATAGAAACTCTTATCCTCACCCATCACAAATTCAACCGTCCCAGCGTTCTGATAATCCACTAGGCGAGCACAGTTGGCAGCCGCCTGACACAAGGCCTGCCGCAAATCACTGTCCACTCCAGTTGAGGGGCATTCTTCAATCACTTTCTGATTTCTTCTTTGGATCGAGCACTCCCGCTCTGATAAGCCTACGACTAAACCGTAAGAATCACCAAAGACCTGCACTTCAATGTGGCGAGGATTCAGGATGTACTTCTCGACAAATACCCGATCATCATTAAAGGAGCGTAAGGCCTCACTTTGGCAGGATTCCAAAGCCTGGGCCAAATCTTCTTCGCGATCCACTCGCCTTAATCCCTTACCCCCACCTCCAGCGGCGGCTTTCACCATGACAGGATATCCAATGGACTCTGCATGTTGTTGAATAGAAACCAAGTCCATCCCGTCCACAAAAAAGCCGGGAATTGTAGGAACCCCACCGGAAAGCATCAGTTTTTTGGATTCGATTTTGTCCCCCATCAACTGAATGGCTTTTTCCTTGGGACCTATAAAAATTACTCCCGCCTTGTCACAGGCCCTCAGTAACTCAAGTTTTTCAGATAAAAAACCATAACCTGGATGAATGGCATCAGCACCTGTTATCTGACACGCTTCCATGATTTTATCAACTCTAAGGTAGGACTCTTGGGCAGTTTTACCACCTAAGGCCACGGCTTCATCCGCCATTTTGACAAACAAAGCCTCAGAGTCTGGCTCGGAATACACGGCTACCGAACGGATATCCATGCGTCTAAGGGTTTTTATGATACGAACTGCGATCTCCCCTCGATTGGCAATCAGCACTTTTTTCATAATTCTCCTACATCCTGAATATGCCTTGAGCGGGCGGAGCAAAGGGTGCATTTAAACTACTAGCAATTCCCATTGCCAGAACTTTTCTGGTATCACGGGGGTCAATAATGCCATCATCCCAAAGTCTGGCGGTTGAAAATATTGCCGAGGACTCATTTTCATAGGTGGACAGTATTTCTTGACGGATAGACTCTATCAGG